>NZ_JBQPRC010000005.1:0-147496 GCF_052266745.1 Jeotgalibaca sp. A127 | reverse complement strand
ATTGCTAGAAATAAAAACAGCAGCTTAGGAACCGTTCGGTTCCCAGCTACTGCTTCATAGATTGTGAATTTTAACCTTCATTCAATCGGAAAAATACACTATCAACACTTCTTGACAAAGAGCCATTAATATTAATCTGGTATATAAAAAAGCTCGCCAATAACGGAATGGCGAGCACCAATAGATAAGACGGCAAAAAACGCTTGATTATACTGGGATTTTCAGGCTTTCTGAACATTTCGGACCTCCTATAAAAATAAGAACATATAGCTTTAACGCCGTTTTTTGAATTTTTTTCTGAAAGCCCTGTTGGTTAGATACAGGCGCTCAAAAAAATCTCCAACAAATATGTAACCCTTTTCATTTGTCTGGAAATTTTAATAACACTGTTTCTATATTAAAACGAAATGATAATTTTAGCAAGGTCATGATAAAATCAACACTTCCTATTTAATCGGAAGTGTTGATTTCTTTTATTTTGAGACGGAGATCTCTTTAGGTTAAATTTATCAATAGGTCTTGAGTTTTTTTGCCATGCGGATTCGTTTCTACATTTTCAATCACGACTGACTTTTTCTTTTTCATTCCAAGTATTTTTTATAGTAAATAGCATTTTTGTTATCATCATTTCCGAAGAAGAAACTCTGATAATGGTAAGAGCTTTAAAACTATTCGAATATGACAGAAGTCATAACTGTGCAATTTATCAACGGTTTCAAACCAATACACCTTAAGAGATATTGTTGCTATATTAAATATCAAACTAATAATTTGATGCTTTCAACAAATCAGATATCATTTCATCTTTATAAAATTCATATATTGTTAATAAAATAAGGTACATAGAATAGGCACCTGGATCAATATGACCTAGCGTTTTTTCACCAAAATAACTTGCACGTCCTTTTTTGGCTATCATATTTTTTGTTTCAAGCATTGCATAATCAGCCGCTGAAATCATATTTTCTAAAACCTCTAGATGTGAAATTTTATTATTTTCTTGATGGCTAAAAAAGTTTTGTACTGCTGCATCTAGCACATCGTACATCGTTTTTTGTCCAGTTTCTACCTCCCCAAGTTCTTTAATCTCTTCTCCCATATCTTTCAAAATTTGTTTAAAATCCTTCATATCGAGTTTTGCTTTACCCGATAGTTTTTTGGAGGCTTCATTAAGAGAACTACCATAAAGAAATGTACCGATTCCTCCTCCTACCCTTAGAAAGGTATCACCCATATTTTTTAAAATAGAACCAAAATCTTCTTTATTTGTTTGAGTCAACACTTGTCTCATTTCCACGAAGGAAAGTTCCATGTTAGTACCATGATCGCCATCCCCTATTTCTGTGTCCAACTTATCTAAAAAGTCTTTTTCAATTCTAAATTTTTCTTCAAGCCTGCGAATTAGTTGAATTACAAACATACGATTAATTTTTACCATAGTCAACGTCTCCGTTTTCTCTTGATATTTTTAAGAGTTTTTTCATTGTGTCACTGTTTTTTCCGAAATAATCATGGATTGAAATATACTCTTTGTACAATTCATTATAAGTTTTAGCATTCTCTTCATTTGGATAATAAATAGCAGGATTCTTATCTAGTTTCGATTGAATTTCTTCAATCGTTAAATCCTTCTCTGCGGCTACTGCAGCAAAAATTGCAGCTCCGATTGCAGGTGTTTGGAGGTATGGGGATACTATGATTTGTCTTCCCAATACATCCGCATAAATTTGATTCAGCAACTTATTTTTATAAGAGATACCACCAGTAAATTTAATCTCATTTATTTTTATTCCTGCGGCCTCATATGTTTCAATGATTTGTCTTTTTCCATAAGCTGTTGCTTCTATTAAAGCTCTAAATATTTCTTCAGATTTAGTATTTAAGGTTAATCCCAAAATTGTACCCGTTAAATCAGTATCCATTAATACAGATCTACTTCCATTATGCCAATCTAAAGCCAATAAACCATTGCTTCCGGGTTTCATTTTTTCTGCCTCGTTTTCTAACAGTTCAAAAATCGAAATATTATTTTCTTTGGCTTTTATATATTTTTTTTCAGGAACCAATTCTTCAATAAACCATCCAAAAATATCACCTACAGCATTTTGGCCTGACTCATATGCATACAGTTCATTTCCACCACCCCCTAATACAACGCCAGATATACCTTTAACATCTGTTTTTTTATCTGATAGAACTATATCGCAGGAAGAAGTTCCAATCACACTGAGAAACTGTCCTTTCTGAGTGATACCTGTTGAGGAAACAGCTACATGTGCATCAATGTTTGCAACCGAAACCGGTGTATTAACCGGAAGCCCTGTTAATCTTGAAAATTCTTCTTTTAGCTCACCTGCAACAGCAGTGACAGGGAAATATTTATCATTCAGTTTTTCAGTAACTACATTTTCAAACAAGGGATTTATTGCTTTAAAATAGTCTTTACCTGGGAAACCTTTTTCCGGATCGTACATTGCTTTGTAGCCTGCCATTGCCAAGCTTCTCTTCTCGTTGCCGGTGAGTTGCCAAACTAACCAATCTCCAGCTTCAATAAAAGAATCCATTTCCTCATATAGTTCTTGATCTTCTTCAAGAATTTGAAGAAGCTTTGGGAATAACCATTCCGAGGATATTTTCCCACCGTAGTAATGAATCCATTCATTATTTGTACTGTGTGCTACTTCATTGATTTTATCAGCTTGGGGTTGTGCCGCATGATGCTTCCATAATTTAACCCATGAATGAGGGTTATCTTTCCATTTTTCAATATTACACAGTGGTGTCCCACTTGAATTTACCGGTAGAACTGTGCAAGAGGTAAAGTCAATTCCGATTCCAATCAGATTTTTTAAATTATATCCTGTTGCAGAAATTTCTCTACAAACACTCACAAAGGAGGTAATGTAATCATTTGGATTTTGTAATGCCCATTTATTCTCTAGTTTGATATTATAATTTGGTAAATTACGCTCTATTACGCCATCTGCATATTCTGAAACAGCCTCTGCTAGTTCTGTTCCAGAGTCTACATCCAATAAAACTGCTCTAGCAGAAAGAGTACCAAAATCAATTCCTAATGCATATTTTCCCATTTTCATTCTCCTTTTGAAAACGAAGGCTGGGCTTATCAGCCCAGCCTTCGCATGTTCTTGTCTATTATTTAAACTTTTTCTTTAATTTGTCCATATGTCTTGAATTTTTCTGCCATTCTTTCCATTTCTTCATCGTCAATCACTATTGGTTCGCCAATACTTTTGGCTTTAATATATATTTCAGAGCAATATTCGACTTCTTCAAGGACATTGTAAGCATTTGGTAAATCCACTGCTCCTGTAAGAATTCCATGATTTGCTAATAATACTGCCTTTCTATCTGTCATAGCTTCAAACGCATTTTCAGCCAATTCTGGAGTTCCGTATGAAGCGTATTCTGCACATTTCACATCTTTTCCAGCTACAGCCAGCATATAATGTGTTGCTGGCAATGGCCATCTTAGCTCTGCTAAAACAGTTGAGTGAATAGTATGGCCATGAATCACAGCATTAATATCTGTTCTTCGTTCATAAAACAATTTATGCATTACCCATTCACTGGATTGGCTTCTTTTTCCCTCTACGATAGTCCCATCAAGTTGCATAATCACTATATCTTCTTCTTCAATTTCATGAAAAGGAATTCCAGAAGGGGTAATGGCCATTAATTCTAGTTCTCTGTTATAAATACTTAAATTACCACCTGTTCCAAGTGTGTATTTTTCATCTAACAGTTTTTTCCCAAACTTAACTAATTGTTTTCTCTCTTTTTCTAACACGATATGATTCCTCTTTTCTATGGATTATTACTCGTAAAGTAGTGGTGAAACTTCATCAGAATCAATATTTGATGAGTCATACCAAACTGCACCAGTATCAACGTCGTCTACTGTTTCCCCATTTAATGCTTTTATTGCTAACTCTACAGCTTTGTATCCAATAGATACGGGATCTTGAGTAATCGAGCCATAGAAAACTTCATTTCTAATAGCATCTTGCTGAATCTTACCTGAATCGAATCCTACTGCTAATACTTTGTCTCCAAGAATACCACCAACAGAGTTATTAGCATTAATTAATCCTTTTGCAGCAAATTCATTTGAGCCAAAGACTGCAATTGTATCATTTTTATTTAAAAGCGTTTGTCCTGTAGTTTGACCAGCAGCATCTGTCATTTGAGCCGGAACTTGAAGATCAATTATTACAGCCGCGTCACCTTCAGAAACGCCATTAGCAAATTTACTATGTCCAACGACAGCTACAGAATCTTTTAATCCATCGACAGAAGATGCTAATTCAACCATTTTGTCAATAAAACCATTCGTACGATCTGTGATTGATTGTGAGTTGACCTCCTGTGAAAGGACACCGATTCGTACAGGTTTTTCTTTTGTTGCACCACTGATTTCAGCTTCTAAAGCTTCGAAAATCTTTTCAGCACCAATAGTTGCTGCTACATAATTATCAGTTGAAGCATTGGCAGCAATGCTTCCCTCTGGTGCATTTGGAACACCTGAGTCAAATCCGATAATAGGAATATTTGAATCCGAAGCTTGATTTAGTAAATCAATTTGAGATTCTGTATCTAAAGAAGCCAATACGATTGCACTTGGATTCTTATTTATAGCATTACTCAACATTTGTACTTGTTCTTGAATAGCAGTTTCGTTTGCAGGTCCCACAAAATTAATTGTTGCTCCAAATTCTTCAGCTGCTTTGTCAGCGCCATCATTTACAGATTTCCAAAATTGATGTTGGAATCCCTTAGCTACAACTTCAATTGTGATGCTGTCGCCATTAGAAGCCTCTGAATCGGTAGAATTACTTGTAGTATCTCCTGCACTTGTAGATCCACACGCTGCTAATAAAACTAAAGATGAAACTCCCAATACAAACGATTTAACCTTGTTGTTAAATTTCATTTTTGATATCCCCCTATACTCTCTTTTTCTTTTGTTTAATAACATCGACTAAAACAGCAACAATTATAACGATACCAGTGATAAATGTTTGATAATGAGGTTGAAGTCCAATAAATGGTAGTCCAGTCTTCAAGACTGCCATAATGAAAACACCAATCATAGTTCCAGTGATACTTGCAATCCCACCTGACATGGACGTTCCACCAATAATTACACCCGCAATTGCATCAGTTTCCATTCCCATTCCTTCGCCTGGAAGAATAGATGTGTATGTTGCAGCGTAAGCAATACCAGCTAATCCAATGAAGAATCCACTAATAATATAGGCACTCCATTTCCACTTCACTGTATTAATACCTGACAAGCGAGCAGCTTCCTCATTACTACCAATTGATAAAATATAACGGCCATTAGAAGTATGGTTCAGTACAATTGACATGAGAACTGCAAAGATAACTAAAAGTATAATTCCAGTCGGAAAATTATTTGCAGTTTTGAATAAACTTTTGTAATATCCCTCTGGGCTATTTCTAAGTGGATAGTTGATTGTTTGCACATTAGTTATGATGGATCCAAGTCCTCTTGTAACCATCTGTGTACCTAATGTAGCAATAAAAGGTGGTAAATTGAGCTTAGCGATCAAAAATCCATTCAACACCCCTAATAAGATACCGAAGATTAAAGTTCCCAATAGAGCAACCCAAACTGGTAACCCTAGTGTTTGGTAGAGCATACCTCCAGTTAGTGCAGCTGCAATCATCCCTGTCCCTAATGATAGGTCGATCCCACCAGTAGCGATTACGAATGTAACCCCAATTGCAAGGAAGCCAATATAGTAAGCTGAATCAAAAATACTGGTTAAAGTATTAACCGATTGGAAGGAATCACTCATAAAATAGAAAATTAGATACACAATTACTAAAGCTAACCCTGCTACAAATTGCTGAGAGCTCGCTAAATTCTTAAAGGTACTATTTTTTTTCGGATTAGCTAATTCTACGTTGCTCATTATTCTCATCTCCATTTCTTGTAGTTGCTAAAGTCAATATTTTTTCTTGCGTCGCTTCTTCAATTGATACTTCTCCTGTCATTCTGCCTTCACATAAAACGATAACTCTATCACTCATTCTTAAAATCTCAGTCATTTCTGAAGATATCATGATAATAGATTTACCCATTTCCACAAGTTCATTGATCAAATCATATATTTCACTTTTTGCTCCAATATCAATCCCTCTGGTAGGTTCATCCAAAATGATAATATCACTGTCTCTGACTAGCCATTTTGCAATTACAACCTTTTGCTGGTTACCACCAGACAAATTCTTAACGAGTTGAGTAGGTGAGCTAGACTTAATTTTTAATTTTTCTCGATAGATATCCGTTTCCGTCAAAATCTTCTTCTCATCAATTAACTTATTCTTTTGAAAATTTTCTAATGTAGGTAATGCTATATTGTGAGCAATGGATTTTTCTGTTAAAATCCCGTATCGTCTTCTGTCTTCCGATATATATCCGATACCCAAATTAACAGCATCTGTTGTATTGTTGATAGTAACTTTTTCACCATTGATGTAAATTTCTCCAGAATCAAGCCTATCTGCGCCAAAAATAGCTCTGGCTGTTTCAGTTCTCCCTGCTCCCATTAAGCCTGAAAAGCCAAGGATTTCGCCTTTTCTTAATGTGAAGCTAATATCCTTTACCATTGACCCTGCATTTAGATTTTTCACTTCGAGAACTACAGGGGCATTTGAATCAACATTTGATTTTTTTTTCGGCTCTTCAGTTAAAGTTCTTCCTACCATCATCCGGATGATATCCTCTTTTGATGTACTCTCAGTATGTACGGTGTTTACATAAGTTCCATCTCTCATTATGGTAATTCGATCGGTGATAATTCCAATTTCATCCATCCGATGAGATATGTAAACGATACCAATTCCTTGCTTTCTTAGATCTCTGATTATTATAAATAAATCTTCAATTTCTTTGTTTGATAAAGCTGCGGTTGGTTCATCAAAAACAATTATTTTGGCATTCATACTTATCGCTTTTGCGATTTCAACCATTTGTTGATTTCCCACGGTTAACTCTCCGACCCGTTGATTCGGATCGATAGCAACGCCTAATTTTTCGAAAAGATTTTTAGATTTGTTCACTAAATCTTTATCATCAATAAACAACCCTTTAGTTTTAGTTTCTCGACCAATAAATATATTTTCAGCAACTGTTAAATCTTTCATCATGTTTAGCTCTTGATGGACAATTACAACACCATCATCCTGAGCTTCTTTAGGACTCGAATATACTTTTTCTTGCCCATTAATTACTACAGTTCCACTATCTCTGGTATATACACCCGTCAAAATTTTCATGAGTGTGGACTTCCCCGCTCCATTCTCACCCATTAATGCATGTACTTCACCTGAAAAAAGATCAAACTGAACATTATCAAGGGCTTTGACCCCTGAAAAAGATTTCGAAATGTTTTTCATCTCTAATAATTTTTCGCTCATATGGAATCTCTCCTTACTTAATTACGCCTTTTTTTATGATTATATTTGCGTAGAGCGCTTCTTCACCGGTCGCAACCACAGCATATGCATTTTCTGCTTGTTCATAGAATTCAAAACGTTCTAAATATTTCACACTGTAGGGCTCGCCGGATTTTTTTAATATTTCCGTATATTCATTCCATATGGTAGGTTCGTATGAATCTCCTTCGCTTATACCCATCAGAAAAACTTGATGCTCCGCGTATGAATCTAAAGGATATAGCTCAAGAATAGCAGTCATTAATTCTGGAACATTATTACCATCGTAGCGTACAACTCGATCGTTAAGTGCTGCAGATGGAAAATTTCCATCTGCAATCACTAACTCGTCGCCATGACCCATTTCAGACAATATTTTTAGTAATTCTGGTGAAATGATTTTAGGTATTTTTTTTAACATTTTCCTTTACCTCCGATTATTATCCGTACAATGGTCCATAGTTTTTACATGCTTCAAAATCAGCACTTTCTAAGTCCTTGGTACCAAAAGTTCCAAAAGTATGAGGGCGGAAGATGCGTTCCCTCGGTACATTATGGAATACGACTGGAATACGTAACATACTTGCTAATGTAATCAATTCATCGCCAACGTGTCCATAGACGCTGGAACTATGATTGGACTCCCAATTATTCATGACATTGTAAACCGTTTCAAATCCTGGTTCTCCTAAGTTAGGCGCAAACCATGTAGTAGGCCAAGCATTATCAGTACGATCATCGATAATTTGTGAAGCTTCGGAATCGATTTTGCATGTATATCCTTCTGCAATTTGCAATGTTGGTCCGACACCATCTGCCACATTCACGCGATACATCGTAATTGGCATTTCTTCATTCGTTACGAACCGTGAAGAGTAACCACCACCTCGGAAATATTCATAGTTTGCTCTACACCAAACAGTTGCATCTACACATGCTTGAACATCTGATTCTGTCATATTCCAGAATTCTTTAGTGACAGCTTTTCCTTCTTCGTCTTTAACGGCTCCGCTCATATCCAAAGCAGCAGCTCCTGAATTTTTCAAAAGAATAATTCCATCTTTTGCTTTTCCTTCAAGCTTATGGCCAGTCACACGTTCAACAGACTCCGGACTCCAGTACGTTCTAACGTCCGCAAACATTGGTGCCTTATTAGTAACAAGTGTCCCCAACATCAACGAAGCTCCATTTAGAGTATCATTTTCAGTTGCAAAAGGTGTGATAGGACGAGGTCCATTCCAATCAAAAGTAGAATTCATGATCGCTTCCGTGAAATCTCCATTTGGTAACCAATCGGTCCATTGGCGTTGCCCTTGGAATCCACCGGAAATAGCATTTCTTCCACGAGCTTCTTCTTTCCAACCAATGTCTGCCAATTTTTCATTACCAAACATAATATCTCGTGTAATGATGGCATGCTTAGCAATAAATTCCCAATCTTTGTCTGCAGCGACAACTTTAGACTTGGTAATAATTTCTGGGAAGTCTTTCCCTTCATTTAAATCATGGCCTTCTTTACAATTCTCCTTAATCCAGGCCAAAGCTTTTTCATATTCATCTTTATCATAAATTTCTAAAGTAATTCGTCTTAGAATTTCTGTCATATCCACATATTCTACAGCCATGCCTAAGTATTTATTGAACAATTCACTATCTACTTGTGAGCCAGCAATTCCCATACATGAAGATCCGATATTCACATATGATTTACCTTTCATTTGCCCAACTGCAAATACTCCTTTGGCAAAAGAAAGCAATTTTTTCCGTACATCTGTTGGAATAGAATTGTCATCCAAATCTTGTACTTCTTCTCCATAAATTTTAAATACGGGTTGCCCTTTTTGTGCATAAGCAGCAGTTGAGGCTGCTAAAAATACAGCACCTGGTCTTTCGGTACCATTGAATCCCCAAACAGCCTTGATATTTGTAGGATCTAAATCCAATACTTCCGTTCCATAGCACCAGGCAGGCGTTACAGTTAATGTTGCAACAATATTCTCGGTAGAAAACTGATCGGTAACTTTACCAGCATCGCCTCTACCACCAATTGTACGATCAGCTATCACACATTGGACGGGGGTGCCGTCTGCATATCGTAAACTTTCCTCAATCAATTTTTTAGCTTCCAAAGCCATTTGCATCGTTTTATCTTCTAATGATTCACGGACTCCACCTTGTCGTCCATCAATTACAGGTCTAATTCCTAGTTTTGGATATTGCATTAAATTTTCCTCCTCAATTATTAAAATGCTTTCTTATAAAGTTCGAACAAATCTTCTTTAGTAACTTCTTTTGGATTTCCTGGGGTACAAGCATCATTAAGCGCGTAATCCGCTAATAACTCTAAATCGTCTTCTTTTACTCCTAATTCAGAAATTTTTTCTGGTATTCCTAAATCTGTAGATAACTCTTTTACTGCATCGATAGCAGCTCTTCTATATTCACTTTGACTCATTGCCTCTGTATTTTTGACTCCCAAAGCTTCAGCAATATCTTTGAATCGGGTGCCCGTTGCATCCGCATTAAATTCTAAGACATATGGTAAAAGTACTGCGTTAGCTGCACCATGAGCAATGCCATATACAGCTCCTAGCGGGTGAGCCATTGAGTGTACGATTCCCAATCCAGCATTACTGAATCCCATCCCTGCAACATACTGAGCAATAGCCATTTTTTCTCTCGCTTCTTTTGATCCTTTAAGCGCTGAATCTCTTAAATTTTCTCCAATTAATTTAATAGCATGTAAGTGCAATGCATCTGTGATTTCCCAAGCACCTCTTGTAATGTATCCTTCCACGGCGTGGGTCAAGGCGTCCATTCCTGTAAAGGCCGCCAATGATTTGGGCATGCTTGTTACTAAGTCAGTATCAATAATTGCGACAATAGGAAGGTCGTTTGGATCTACAACAACAAATTTCCTTTGTTTTTCTTCATCTGTAATCACATAGTTAATCGTTACTTCTGCAGCAGTCCCAGATGTTGTGGATACTGCGATTATTGGAATACAGCGATTATTGGTAACCGCTCCTTCCAAACTTGTTATATCTTCAAACTCAGGATTGGTTAAAACCACACCAATGGCTTTAGCAGTATCAATAGCAGACCCACCACCAACAGCGACAATCACATCAGCTAAAATTTCTTTAGCTTTTATAATTCCAGCCTTAACATTCGATACTGTTGGATTCTCTTGTACTTCATCAAAAATTGAATAATTAATTCCTTGCTGACTCAATAATTCAGTAACTTTAGTCGCAACACCCAAGTCAATTAATTCTTTTTGTGTTACTACTAAAACATTTTTAAATTTATGTTCCTTAATTATTCTAGGAATTTCATTTCTAGCATTTGAACCGAAATATGCGGCTTCATTTAGAACTAATTTATTTACCAATTTTCACGCCTCCACTTAAAGTTTGTTTATAGTTGTAGTACTTTGTTTCCCAATTTTCATTGTCTTCTGGTGAGAATGTTTTTGTTTCAAATGAATTTGCTAGGATAGCTTTACCATTATCCAAGCTTTCAATAACATTCATAGCTAACATCTGCACTAGGCTATTACCTAAAGCTGTTGCCTCAGTAAACCCGGAAATTACATTTAAATTTAATGAATTAGCTGTACATTGGGAAAGAAAATCTGCATTTGCTCCGCCACCGACTATGTATATATCTTTAAAATATTTACCGACGCTGTCGCATAACTCTTCATAAGCTGTACGATATTTTAAAGCAAGATTTTCGTAAATTACCCTTACTATTTCTCCATCACTTAAAGGAATATCCTGATTTGTTTTTTTGGCGAGTAGCCTGATTCTTTTTGGTATGTCTCCTGGAACTGTCAGCTCTGCTAAATCAGTATCAAAATAGCATTCAACAGATTTCGCATTTTTTGCCATTTGGGAAATATCGTCAAAGGTGTAATTTTTACCTTCTCTTTCAAACTGTTTTTTGGCTTCCTGAATTAACCAAAGACCAGTAATGTTTTTCAACAACGTTATCTTATTATCCACACCAGTTTCATTTGACAAATTATTATAATAAGTATTTTCAGAAATATTTGGTTCATTAAGCTGTGTCCCAATTAGTGACCATGTGCCCGACGACAAGAATAGAGTTTCTTTGTTGTTAAAAGGTGTACAGACAATCGCACTTGCTGTATCATGAGATCCTATCGCAATAACCTTTTTATTAGATACACCCAATTTTTCAACTATAGAATCTTTCAATCGTCCGACTACATTGCCTGGATCGATAATTTCAGGAAACATGCTTGTTTTAAAACCTAGTTTTTCAATTAATCCATAATCCCAATTTTGTTTTGTGGGGTTATATAATTGAGTTGTAGAGGCAATTGTTCTCTCTGTTTTAATCGATCCCGTTAAGTAGTAATTGATTAAATCTGGCATCATCAAAAGATGTTCCGCTCTGTCGTAAATTTCTGGTTTTTGATTTTTTAGTGTGTAAAGTTGGAATAAAGTGTTGATTTCCATATTTTGAATGCCTGTTTTTTGGTACAAAGATAATGGATCAATAATTTCTTTAATCTTGGAAAAAGAACCATTAGTTCTCTTGTCTCTATAATGGTAGGGATTTTCAATCAATTCTCCGTTTTTATCAAGTAATCCAAAATCTACCCCCCAGGTATCAATTGCCAAACTATCAAAATCACCTAATTGCTCAGCTTTTTTGATTGATTTATATATTTCATCCATTATAAATTCAAAATCCCATCTTAAACTTCCGTTGCTATCAATAGCATAATTTGAAAATCGGTTAACCTCTTTTATCACCATTTTTTGATTCTCTAGGGTGGTTAAGACCGCTCTTCCTGAGGAAGCTCCTAAATCGAATGCTAATACCCCTTTCATTTCTTCACCTCCGAATATTTGCTCTGTAGAAAATTTACCATTTAAGCGATTACATTTCTATACTTGATCGTACTGTTGAAATGTAATCGTTTTCGATGGATTACTTGTTCATTTTTGTTCAAATTCGCTCAAATGATAATTTCTGTATTTTATAACAATATGCCAATTTCACTTACGTTTATGTCATTGTACATTTTTTATATTAGTAGTATATTATCGGAAGAGCGCTTTCATTGTTCGTTTCGGAGCAAATAAAAAAATTATTAGGAGATTCATATGCTACCAATTGAAAGAAAAAACACAATTTTAGATTTATTAAACAACAAAAAGTTCATTTCTACCCAAGAGCTTTGTGACAGTCTATTTGTCAGCCAAGCGACTATTAGAAGAGATCTCGTTGAGATGGAAAGAGAGAATCTTATAATGAGATCCCATGGCGGAGCGATGTTACCTCAAGAATCCACTAGTGAACCAACATATACACACCGCGATCACCAAAACCAGATAGAAAAAAGAAGAATTGCCGATATGGCATCAACGTTTATTGAAGATGGCTTCTCTTTATTTTTAGATTCAAGCACCACCGTCAAATTTGTAGTTCCCTATCTGAACCAATTTAAAGATTTAACGATTGTCACAAATGGTATCCAAACTGCATTAGATTTATCAAAAAATAAAAACCTAAAAACTATCTTAATCGGCGGAAGTTTATTCCCTGGGTCATCATCCACTGTAGGCGCTAAAGCAAATGAGTCGTTATCTACTTACAAGGTTGATTTGAGCATCATTTCTTGTAGAGGGTTGGATGGCGATGGTGTCTATGAGGCCAACGAACCTCAAGCGATGATTAAACAAAAAATGATTAAAAATTCCCGCTCCAAACTATTATTATGTGATTCTAATAAGTTAAACAAAAGCTTTTTTTATAAATTAACCGATTTAGATACCTTTAACTATATAATTACAGATAAAATACCGAATAATTTTATGCAACAAATCATCAAAGATAATGGAGTCAAGCTTATTGAGGCGTAGAATTTTTAAGTAATAATACTGTGTTTGGAGTGAAACAATCCATGGTTAATGCTATTCTAGTTATTTCACATACTGAAAAGATAGCTTCCGGTATAAAAGAATTATTATCGGGTTTTGCACCTAATGTCCCTGTTTATGCATTCGGTGGAACGGAAGATGGTCGCTTAGGAACGAATTACGAAGATATTAAAAATAATGTAAGCCGTCTTGAACATTCAAATTTTCTAAGTTTTTATGATTTAGGTAGTTCAAAAATAGGGTTAAAGTTGCTAAAAGAAGAAATGAAAAAATTAAATAAAGAAATCATGGTATTTGATGTCGCAATGGTTGAGGGTTGCTTTTTTTCGGCTTTTTCATTGGAAAACAATGTGGATTTAGATACTCTGGTACTTGAACTGGAAAAATTTAAAGTTAATAAATAAATGTAACTCGAATTATTCACTTTATAATTTACTATAAGAAATTAAAATCTGATTCTTACTTTTGTGTTTTTTTAATTATTGTCTAAAATTAAACAACATCTTGCTCCCTACTTTTCTAAATTCAGTCATATAAAAGGAATACTGAAAACATCCTTGATATCGTTAGATACAATGTAACGGTTAATTGGAAAAATCAACGTTTTCAATACTCAAGTTAAACTCATCCTTTTCTGATGGGAGTTATTAGCTGGCAAATAATTTTTGGGTTTTTGGTGATTTATGCGAAAAAGCATTACGGGATAAAATAAAAAGGCTAGCTATATTGTCGATTTATCAACAATATAACCAGCCTTCTTGTGTCGTTTTACCACTCTTTTGCTTCGTAATCCAATTCTTGGAATAATTTATTTTTTTCTTTTTTTGATAAGTAACGCCATTGTCCGACTGGCAATTTATCGAGGTGAATATTCATGATGCGTAGTCGCTTTAATTGGTACACATTGTATCCCAAAGCTTCGCACATACGACGGATTTGGCGATTCAATCCTTGTGTCAATACGATTTGGAATTCATATTTGGATAGCTGCGTAACCTTACAGGGTAAAGTTTTTGTACCCAGGATATGCACACCTTCGGACATATTCTTCAAAAATTCAGCATTTATCGGACGATCCACCGAAACGATGTACTCTTTCTCGTGACGATTCTCTGAACGCAGAATCTCATTTACGATATCACCATCATTGGTGAGAAGAATCAGCCCTTCTGAATCTTTGTCCAAGCGTCCGATATGAAAAACGCGGAAGGAATGGTTGACCAAATCAACAATATTTCCTTTGACTCCTTTTTCCGTTGTACTTGTAATACCAACGGGTTTATTCAAAGCGATATAGACATAATTTTGCGCTACAAAAATATGGTTGCCGTCTACCTTTACTTCGTCGCCAGGTTCGACTTGACTGCCGATAACCGCTCGTTTTCCATTAATCGTTACGCGCCCTTCAGTAACCAACTTATCAGCGCCGCGCCGCGAAGCCTTGCCCGCCTCACTGATATACTTATTGATACGCAAGTTTCCACTTCCTTCATTCAAATACTTCCATCCCTACCACTATACTTCAAACGTTTTTTTAAACAAGCTATTCTGATGATAAATGTCGGAAGTAAGATGGGAGATTTATTGTTTTAGTTCCGATTTTAAAAAAAAGTCGGAACTAGACGGCTTAATATCAGTTTTTAGTTCCGACTTCTAGCCAAAAGTCGGAACTAGAATGGGATTTTGCTAGTTTTAGTTCCGAAATTAAAAGAAGTTCGCTCAAAAATGAGGGAACTTCTTTTTCTGCTTAAATACCTTCCCCTTCTTCGCCATCGACTGGCGGAGGATTTTTTTCAAACCGCATGGTCGATCTGCGGCTGGATGCGACGATATTTCCAGCTAATTCTTTCAATTCAAAATTGTCTTTGGAAAACAGTATTTCCAACAAAGATCCTAGATTGGCTCCGGCAACCACTTCAATCTGTTCGTTCTCACGGGCTAGCGTCGCTGCGACTTTGAACGGGGTCCCACCTGCCAAATCACAAAAAATCAAGCTATCTTCTCCGCTATTTGCTTCGAGGATTTCTTTCATACCTGCCGACAAGGTTTCCTCGGAATCGCCATCAAGAAAGTCGAGGTAAAAGAAATCTGCGTTGGGACCCGATAGCATCTCCATCGCGCTCTTTATTCCGGTGGCATAGTTACCATGACCTGTCACAATGATTTTTTTCATGGCTACAATACTCCTAGATATGAAAATAGTAGCGCCAGGACAAAGGTACCCAGTATCAACCAAACCGGGTTAACATTTTTCTTCTTCAGAGCCCAATACAAAAGCAAGGTATAAGCGATGGGCAGGAGATTCGGTAAAATGGAATCCAGGAAATTTTCCTGAAGGGAGAATGTTTGTCCTTCAATAAACTCGAAAGTCGAAAGGATATTGATATGCACGGTTCTTGCAATCAAGCCACCTACTACGGTCACCCCAAGGATGGTTGCGGCGTTGGAGATGATGGACGAGTATTGTTGGATCCAGTCAAGCGCTTTGGTTCCCAAACCGTAGCCGAGATGTGCTAAAGGAATTTTTGCAAAAAAGATAATGAGATAAACCACAAGAAACAGGATTGGACCAAGTACACTGCCCTGCATCGCAAAGGAGGAGGAAATCCCAGCTACTATCGGTAGCACCGTAAACCAAAAAATGGCGTCACCAATCCCGGCCAACGGACCAAAAAGTGCGTTCTTTAACCCGTTAATAATAGAGCGGTCCTGTTTACTTTCTTCCAGGGACAAAAGCAAGCCCATCAGGAAGGATACGAGTGGCGGGCTGGTGTTGATGAAGGTCAAGTTATCCCGCATGGCGAGCGCTAACCCTTCCTTGTCATCTTTGTAAATCTTTTTCAAGAACGGTAACATCGAGAACAGCCAACCACCGGCTTGCATCCTTTCATAGTTGAAACTGATTTGCAGAAAGTTGGACATGTAACCGAGTTTCGTAATATCACTTCTGGTTAATACTTTTTTATTTTCTGGTTTAGTCAAATTAGATGCCATCTTCAAATTCATCTCCATTCGTGGATTGAGTCGCGCTGTAATGAGGTTTCATTTCCAGGTTCTCTTTTCCTTGGTAAAATGCAATGAGAGCAAAGGCTAATCCGACAATTGCTACCGGTAAAATATTACCGAAATCGAGGAAGGTAGCAATCAAGAATCCGATCAGTAAATAAGGGACATATTTCCCCTTCAACATTACTTTCAGAAGCATGGCAAACCCGATCGCCGGCAACACGCCTCCCGTGATTTCAAAAGCATGGGTCAGCCATTCTGGCATTGATGATACTAAGGCTTTCATCGGCTCCTGGGCGACGTAAGCGGAAAGAAATACAATAACGGCGTAGGTTATACTGACGATAATCATTGGTAAGATATTAATTCTGTAGTAAGAGTCGGTGTCTGCCTCAGCGGCTGCTTTGTCCGCGCGCGGCATGAACAAGGAGAAAGTTGAATAGAAGAATAAGACGATGTATTGCATCAAGAAACTGAACGGCAAGGATAAGGCGACCGCGGCTGTCGGTGATTGTCCGGTTGTATGGGCGATTACCACTGCCATGACCCCTGAAAGAATCGGGTTCGGCGGTTGCGTACCGCCCGCTGGTGTAAGTCCAGCAAAGGTCAATTCACATATCCCACCAACGATCAAGCCCGTCTGCAAATCACCCAAGGCCAACCCCGTCAGTGTACTCATAATGATGGGTCTAAAAATAAAGAAAGATTCCAGCCAAAAGTCCAAACCACCGATAAGCGCAATCAATGCAACCAATATGCCACCAAGTAAAGTAATTTCCATTTCCTCACTCCCTTATTAGATATCCATCTTCGGTGTTCCAGGTACATCTTGAATGAAGACATCGACATTTTTCGACTGGATATATTTTAAATTTTCCAAATCTTTATCGTCAACATACACCTTATTGCTGAGTTTATCTTTGCCTTCAGAATAATGCATATTTCCGACGTTCACAGATTTAATCGGTACTCCGCCATCGATAAGCTGTTTCACTGTCAATGGCGTTTTGCAAATGATAAAGATTTTTTGGCGGTCAATCGCTTTACCAATTACTTCAATACATTTTTGCACCGTGTAGAAACGAATTCCCACTCCATAAGAATCAGCCGTGATTTTCATCAATTGTTGTTGCAGCGGATCAGCCGCTGCTTCATCATCGACCACGACAATTAAATTGGCCCCGATTGAAGTTGTCCAAGTCACACCTACTTGCCCGTGCACCAGCCGGTTGTCTATTCTTGTCAATAAGATATTCGGCATTATTATTCCTCCTTTCTTCTTTAATTTACTCTTGCACCCGCCACAAGAGAGCGCTTGCAATCATATGTTTACCTTATGCCTTTTTGATAGTGAATGCAAGTAAAGTTAGAGGCTGTTCTTCTAATGAATAAAGACCGTTTTTTCTGGTGCCAATTCTATCAGGCGGCCGCCGTTTTTGAACTGAACAATATCTGCAGAATCGTTACGAACCAAGGTGCGATTAGATTCAATAGTCAGTTGCAGTGGGCAATCACGCCAATAAAATCGGAAGGATAATTTTTGCCAAGCCGCTGGGAGTTGTGGTTCGATATGCAACTCTCCCTGCTTAATCTGGATACCACCGAACCCAAAGAGTACTGCTTCCAAAATACCTCCCAGCGAAGCAGCATGGACACCGGTATCACTGGACGCCAGGTCCTGGCCCAAATCAATGCGGGCCGCATCACTGAAAAAGGCATAGGCTATTTCCGTTTCACAAAGAGTAGCCGCAAAAAGACTATGGGCGGATTTGCTCAAGGATGAGTCGTGCAAAGTTTTTGGTTCATAGTAGGTCCAATTGGCCAGTTTTATTTCATCAGAGAATTGATCCCCCAATAGGTATAACAACATCAGGACATCGGCCTGTTTCGAAATTTGCATCGCATTGACCTGCTCCATGTTGTAGGTGTTGAGTAAGCTAGCAATGACCTTCCTGTAAGGACCCAAATCAATGATTTCTTTTGATAAATAAGTATCATCTTGCGGAATGATGCCCACAGTATTCGGTTGGGGTAAATACAATTTATGGTGCTTATTCTCGATTTTTGCCATGTAATGGCTCAGTTGCAAATTTTCTTCAAGGCGCAACTTCACTTCCGGTTTCAAATGATGGTGGTAGATTTCCGTCGCTTTTTGCATATTCCAATGCGCCATATAATTTGTGAAGGCATTGTTGTTAATATGTTCCTTGTACTCATCTGGTCCGATGACACGGTTGATTTCATAACGGGATTTTTGGTCGTTCCATTCTAGCCGTGATTGCCAAAAAATGGCGGTGGCCAAGATAAGTTCGTAACCATATGCATCCATAAATGCATCATCATGTGTATATTCATAATATTGCCAGACCGCAAAGGCGATATCGGCACTGATATGCTGTTCTTCAAATCCTGACCATACCGGCGTTGCTTCCCCCGTCACCACGTCCGCATCACCGAAAAGGGGTGTGACTTCACCTTCACCTACCCAAGCCGATTCCCATGGGAACATGGCTCCTTCATAATTATTGTCACGTGCCTTTTTTCGAGCACCGTCTAATGACAACCAGCGATATTCCAGTAGCTGCCGCGCCATATCCGGATAAGTCAGGATATAAAATGGCAAGATGAAAATTTCTGTGTCCCAAAAAACGTGCCCTTTGTAGCGCTCCCCAGTCAGTCCTTTTGCCCCTATACTCATGCGACGATCATGGGATGGGGTCATGCAAACAAGATGGTAGATGGCAAAGCGGACCGCCAATTGATCAAAGTCCTTCCCTTGAATTTCGATTGGATACATTTGCCAGATTTTCTGCCACTGTTGGGCATGCTCTTCAAATAATGCATCATAAGTGTCGATTCTTTCAAACCCTGTTTGGGCTTGTTCTACCCATTCAGTGGCGTTGTCCTTATCGAGGCTGGTATAAACTGCCGATATTTTTTCAATAGTCAGTGATTCGTTTTGTTCAACCGTAATCGCTTTGAAGTGTTGATGGACCGCACGCCGTTTCATGACCACCTGATGATTAGGATCCAGGATTGGGGTTGTTTTCCTGAATTGATGTTTGCTGAAGTGGACGAAACGGATTCCGGAAGCGGTCGTTTCCTGTTCCAACTTCAATATCCGATTCTTCAATAGTCTTTTGCTTCCTTCTTTGAAATGCTGGGTCCCGCTGTTGGTGACTTGGCCATCGATGCCGGATTCTACCGTTATTTTTGCGGCATTGCTCAAAGGAATGATGGTCACTTTTTGTCCCACCACATGTTTGTCCGCCAACGACACGAAGCGTCTGAACTCCAAAGAAAAAAGCTCCCCTTGCGGTGTTTCCCAAAGGATGGTCCTGGTTAGTTCAGCCTTTTTAAGATGCAGGCTTTTTTCATAGGCATAAATTTTTCCCATGGACAGGTCGAAGCGTTGTCCGTTCAGGTACATTTCCATGTTGAGAAAATCGGCTGCATTTGGTAGTTCACTGACTTCCTGGGGACCGGGGAATTTATTAAAGGTACCGGCTACAAAAAAGCCCCTTTTTTCAAACGGATACTTTTCTTCGGAGGCGGATCGAAGCCCCATGTAGCCGTTTCCGAGGGCAAAAATGGCTTCGGTCTTGCCGAGCGATGTATTCGAAAAACGTGTTTCGGTAATGATCCAGCTCTTATCATCTTTTTCACCGGTATTGTAAGCCAGAACGGGCTGCATTTTTTTAGTCATCGAATCTTCCTTTCCAATCTTCCTTATTATCACTCAGGAAAACTCACTGTGGTAATTTATCCAATGGACCATGAGACCCCATATCAAAAACAGCATAATTCCGGGTAAGAAAACCAAGGCTATATACAAGAGGACCAATCCGAATAGGATTACAATGTGCCGGATGGGATTTTTTAAACTGAGCGCAAACAGCTGCAGTGTTTCTCTTACATCGAACTGGTTGGTAATAGCTGTCGGTAAAATCATGGCATTGCTGATTGAAACAAGCAGTAGTAGGAAGAACCAGGTATACTTTCCAACCGCGGCAAATGGTACCGCCAGTTGATTCCAGTAAAGCACGTTGCTGGCCACAACAAGGGTAATGAACAATGCGAAATAACCGTATTTCTGGCTGGACCAGAACTTTGTTTTATAAGCTTGCCAGTAGTACCGGATAACTGGGAGATCGGAACGGGTGCGCCATTCTTGGCAGACGGAACTGGCCGCATACAGGGAAGGAAATAATCCCAATACACCAAGTCCCAAAACAATGCCCAAAACGATCAACAGGCTCAATAAGACATATTTCGAAAACCATTGAAAAATGGGCATGATGCGCCTGATTAACATGTTTTACTCCTCCCTCATCTTGATCGTGACCGTATCCGGACCTCTATATTTCCACTCGCGTTCTAGTGATTTAATAGTAACGGTATAACCTTTTGCATCGCGTTCGATGTCAAAATCCAAACTGTTTGAGCCGATTTTGACTTTTTCCAATACCAACTTGTCCCATTCTGCCGGCAGCTGTGGATTCAGATAAATGCTCTTTAAATACGCTTCCGGATGGATACCGGCAAAGCCGGAAATGAAAGGCTTCAGCATCCCATAGGCGGTCCAAGCCTGAACAAAACAACCGTAATCAGGTGACATTTCCGTGATGGAACCGGGCAGATACTGGTTGAATGTCGCGGCCATTTTCTTTACTAATTGAAACGCCTCGGCCGTCTTCCCGTACTGCATGTTCGCCTGGATCTGGACACCGGTCGAAATCGTCATGATGGATTTCTCAACGCTTGCTCCAAGGCCGGATAAATACATGCCATATTCCCCAATATAGGTGTCGGAATTAAGTTGTGGCAAGGCCTCCTCTGCTTGTTTTACAGTTGCTATCCGGGTCGCAAACGGCGTATTGATAATCCAGTTTTTGAAATTCCAGGTGCGTTCACGTATTTCTTGATCCATTCCCGTTTGTACCAGTAGCTGTTGCACTTCTTTGTAGTAACGGATACGTGATGATTCTGTTTTTGATTTTTCTTGGGTGATGAAATTATCGATGGTTCGGTGCAACTTATCACCGGAAATACGGAAATCTCCAAACAGGCCTTGTTCTGCCATCCAAAATTCCGTACGGATTTTATGCTGTAATTCGTCGGACAATTGGCGGTAGCGCTTGGCATCAAGATGGTCGTTGAATAATCGTGCCGTTTTTGCGGCTGCTTTCAGGGCTAAACAGGCATAAGTGGCGGTATCGATGAGTTCCGCGTTCAAACCTAGAATTTCGATAATGCCGTACCCGTCAGGAAAACAATCTTGATCCGGATCCATTTCAATCATCAACCATTTGATTCCTTCTTTAATGGCGGAATAATGGGATTCGAGCCACGACTGATCGCCGGTCCAACGGAAAACTTCATATACAGCGACGATGAATTGGGCGGTTTCCTGGGTGTTTCCTGCATTACCTACTACTCCGAACGTATTTGCTTCGTGGATGATTCTGCCATTTTTATTGTAATTACGGGAAATTTCTCCGATTAAATCCAAAGTACTTTTGGAACTTTCATGGAAACCAGCCGGTAATGCCCCCAGGACGGTATAGGCACTATCCGTCCCGAACCACCAGGCATACTCTGGTAAACCTGCCATAAAACTATTGTTAAGCGTCAACCAGGCGAGATGGCATTTGGCCCAGGCATATATTTTCTCCAGGTTTTTATCCGGGATATGTAAATTGCTTGTTTCAATGATTTGTTCGTAATATTTCTTCTTGCGTCTAAAAAGACCTTCCGTATCCCCCAACTCTGCCAATGTTTCAGCAACAGCATTTTCGGAAACGAGCGAACCCGCAATTCGGATCACCAATGTTTTCGTTTCCCCAGGAGCAATCTGGAAAGGAAATTCCCAATTGATACCCGAACCGGCCCCATATACCAGGTCCGTTGCCTGCAACTCGAAACCACAGGTAATGGCCGGATGTGGAACATCGACCTGAATCCCCACATACCAATCATGCCCGCTGTCCTTCACGAAAACTTGGTTGTGCTTGATATGGATAAGGTCTTCGTTCGGTGTGATGCCTTTCGCATCCGCAAACCAAACCGGGCTCAAATCGGTACGGGTGAGCCAATTGATCACCAGCTCTTGAGGTAGGTTGGTTTTGTTTTTAATTTCATACTTCACGATCAATCCGGGAATGGCATCCGGAGCAAATTGGCGACGGATGATGGTGAGGTTTTGTTTTTCATAAATGTGCTCGTTGTAATAAGGGTAGTTCACAAAAGTCGTTGCCTCAGACAACCATTCGATTTGCTCCTCCTTGAATCCAAGCCAAAAGCCATCCAAAAGCTTAATCGGATGCATCCAAATCCCACCCATTTCATTGGGGATATGGTGTCCGAAAGCCTGGAAACTGCCGTCTTGGGCTCCGACCATATACAATTTGTTACCAGGTGTCACGAATTGCCGTTTATCGGGGTTCATTCTCTGTTCGCGCAAATCGTCTAATTTAACCATGATACACCTACCCTTTTATACCAGAGGACAAGTTAATACCTTTAATGAAGTACTTTTGCCCAAAGAAGAAAATGATGAGGGATGGCAACATGGATATGACCGAAGCAGCCATCAAATAGTTCCATTGCACTTGATTGTTTTCCCCTTTAAAGAAATTTATCCCGAGTGCGAGGGTAAAGTCGTCTGGATTACTCAAGTAAATCAATGGCCCCATAAAATCATTCCAGGCACCATTAAATTGGAAAATGGCGACAGTAGTCAAAGCCGGCAAGGTGAGGGGCAGAATAATGCGGACTAAAATCCCCAGGGTTCCCAAACCGTCAATCATGGCGGATTCTTCCAGTTCTTCCGGAATGGTCATAAAGAATTGGCGCAACAGGAAAATGAACGTTGCATTCCCGAAGAAGGAGGGCACAATCAAGGGATAAAACGTATTGATCCAGCCAAGTTCCCGGAAAATAACGAACATGGGGATCATGGTAACCGTTCCCGGCAGCATCATTGTGGATAAAACCACGAAAAACAAAAAGCGGCTCCCTTTCACGCGAAAACGGGCAAAACCGTAAGCAACCAACGTGTTGGAAATCAGTGTCCCGATAATCGTCAGTGCGGTGATAAAAATCGTATTCATAGTCCATTTCCCGAATGGCAAGGTGGTGAAAGATTCGATGAAGTTCGACCATTTCGGTTCCTCCGGCCACCATACCATGTCAAAACGCATGACTTCCGTATTCGTCTTTAAGGCGGTAGAAATCATCCAGAAAAAGGGAATCAGGGTAACGACAGCCCCGAGCAAAAGCACAATCCACACAAATGTTTTCCATACTACGCGCGACATCTTATAGGTGATTTTGTATGGCATCGTGCTCACTTCCCTTCATTTTCATAATAAACCCAGGTGTCGGAGGATTTGAATACAATCAAGGTCAACAGGATGATGATGATAAAGAGGATCCACGCCATCGCCGAAGCATAGCCCATCTTGAAATTTTCGAAGGCATTCACCCATAAATAATAATTGTAGAACAAGGTACTATAGTTCGGGCCGCCATCTGTCATGATGTAGGCTTGGCTGAATGTCTGCAAGGCGCCAATGATTCCCATGATTAAATTGTAGAACAATGTTGGCGTCAAAGCCGGCAAGGTCACATACCAAAAAAGTTGTCCTTTGGTTGCCCCATCAAGTTCCGCAGATTCGTATTGATCTTTGGAAACACCTGAAAGGCCGGCCAACCAAATAATAACCGTTCCACCGATATTCCATAAGCTCATGATAATCAGGGATGTCATCGCCCAATCCTCATCATAAATCCAGCCCGGTCCCTTGATGCCGATAAGGCTCAATACTTGATTGATGAATCCAATTTCCGGATTAAAAATATAGACCCACAGAACCATGACCGCAACCCCTGAGACGACGACGGGAATGTAATAAATGGTACGAAAAACCCCGGCTCCTAATGTAATTTGGTTCAGTAACAATGCTACGGCCAAAGACAAGATGAGTTGCAGGGGAACGGCGAATATGGAATAAACAAAGGTTATTTTCAGCGACTGATAGAAAAGGCGATCCTTGAATAAATTGATGTAATTATCAAAACCAATCCACTTCGGCTCAGTCAACAAATCCCATCTCGTAAAACTCATGAGGAAAGAAATAACCATGGGGATCAATACGAATGCTAAAAAGCCGATGATCCAGGGTGATATCAACACATAAAAAGCAATGTATTTCCGCTGATTATTTGTTACTTTTCTTTTTTTCCGTTCGTGCTGCATCTTGATCCCTTCCTTCTATTTTGGACATTCGAAATACTAGAGAAGCGACAATGCTCCTCTAGTATCAGTGGTTATTGTTCCATTTCGGTTTCCATTTCGGATTGGCCATTTTCGGCGGCATTATCCAGAAGTTCGGCGATATCAAGGTTGCCCTTATTACCTGTTCCCACAATTTCGCTCAAAACTTCATTAAAGCGGGCACCGGCTGTGCTGTTGAAGGCAGGGTTAAGACGTTCAGGGAACATTTTGATCAAGTCCACACTCTTAACAAAAACACCACGGTATGGATCTTCCGTTTGTCCAGCTTCTTCAGCTGCCGGAACATAAGCGGAAAGCGCGTGTTCTGCAAACGTCTTTTGGCCTTCAGTTGACAAGTATTTCAAATAATCCCACGCTTCATCCTTGATGTCGGAGCTGGAATAGATACCGTAGCCAGCATAATAGATAGTCGAGAACTGGCCGGAATCGCCACCCGGCACTTCCACAACACCGAAGTTCATACCTTCATCAATATAACTTTGCGTTGGCCAAATACCGGTCGGGCTCATCGCCACTTTTTCAGAAAGGAAAAGGTCTGACCCTTGTAAGGCTTCGGTTTGGGTTGAAGTAGGGGCCACACCGGAACGAATCATTTCATCGAAGAATGTCAGTGCTTGGGTCGTTTCATCGCTATCCATATAACCCAAGACCGTGTCCCCTTCTGGAGCGATGATGTCGCCACCGTATGCATAAATCAATGGTAGGATATCACGGTTGCTGGCACCAGGTAAACGTGTTCCCCATTGGGTTGTTTCACCGTCTTCGGTGATAGTCAGTTGTTGTGCGATGTCATAGAATTCTTCCCAAGTCCAGTCGCTAGTCGGGTAATCAACTCCCGCTGAATCAAATAAATCTTTATTATAATAAATCGCAAAGGTGGAATAATCTTTCGGCATGGTGTAGTAATTGCCATCAATATTTCCGACTTCCAATACTTCACCAAAGAAGTCATCCATGTTGAGGCCATTGTCACCCTCCATGTAAGGGGTGAGATTTTCCAAGGCGCCACGGGATTGGAACATACTGACATCACCATCACCTATTTGGAAAATATCTGGGGCATCGCCACCTGCGATTTGCGTTAATAATTTCGTACCATAATTATCCGGGACACTTTCAACAATGATTTCGACGTTTGAGTTGTCAGCCATATAAGCGGCAGCGATTTCTTCCTGCATTTTCTGACCATCGCCACCCTCCCACGTTCCAATTCGAATGGTCACTTTCTCATCCGTAGAGGTTGTCCCAACCTCTCCACTAGATTCCGTTTCCGAAGTTTGATTACAGGCTCCCAACGTAAATACGCTCACCAAACCTAATGCCAAAGCTTTCTTAATTTTGTCTCCCATCAGTAACCGCTCCTTTATGATTTTTGTCTAAGCAGATGAAAAATATACCGCTTCTTCCGGACACATGGCAGCAGAAATTAGCAAGTGAAAACGTTTCGGATTTTTTCGGAAACAATCCGAAACGCAGCAACTATATTTTTGACAAAAGCCTTAAAAACAATAAATGTAAGCGTATTCGTTATATTTAAAGTCTAACTTGAAAGACATATGTTGTCAATCGTAACGGGAGGCTCTCTTGTCCATCTAAAAAAGCATCCAAACTTGAGTTTGGATGCTCGCTGTTATATGACGGTGACTTTATCAGTCCAAGGTGTTGCGGATTCTGCAACAGCCAGGTTCAAGTCTTCCATATTTTTTCTGCCTTCTGTACGCATCCATTCTTGGGCAACTTCTTCGCCGTCGCGGGCATAGATAGCGACTGCATCTTTCCAGGTCGCACGGCCACAGAGAACGCCGTTGAACTGTGAGCCGGCTTCTTTGGCGAAACGGAGTGTTTCCTGGAATAAACCAGCAGAAACACCGGCACTCAAGAAAATAAATGGCAAGTGGGTTGCGTCGGATTGTTCCTTGAAGTATTGCAGTGCCTCTTCACGGGTATAGACCGCTTCGCCGTCTTTGGCATATCCTTCCACAAAATTCATGTTGACCGGGACTTCCATCTTTAGGACATCCACCGCGTAGGCGGGATCTGAAAAAACTTTCATGGACTCATTTACTTTATGCGGTTTGACCTTGGCGTATTCTGCCGAATTAACATCCATATCGCTGGCATCGTAGGTCACGATTTCCAGGAAATAAGGGATGTCTTCCGCGACACATTCCGATCCGACCCGCTCCACGAAGGCGTGCTTGATGTCGTTGATTTCTTCCCCTTCATCCACATCGTAATAGAGAAGAATCTTGACAGCATTTGCGCCCAGTTCCTTGATTCGTTTGGCGGACCAGTTTGGCAGTAAATCTGGCAGGCGGCCTGGTTCGGTGGCATCATAACCCGTTTTTTCGTAGGAAATCAACAACCCGGCATGCTCATCCCTTACACCTGCAGCCGGTAAGCCGTATTCGGGATCCAATAAGATGGAGGTGGAATATTTTGTCAGTTCCCGCGAAATTTCACTCTTGAAATTGATGATGCCTTCATCACCGACATCTTCAGAACTATTTTCGGCGATCATTTTTTTCAAGGAACCCCGTTGGTCGATGGCAAGTGCATTGATTACATTGGTGTTGTCGGATAATTTTTGGAGATGTGCGAATTTGTTTTTTGTCAAAGTTAGCATAGTCAAACCCCTTTTCAATTGTCTGAAACTGTCACTTGGCTGAAATATGTCTCGAAATTATCTTTATTTACGTGTCCGGTGGTTGCTTCCATTGTGTTCAGCATCCCCGTTGTCATGGCTGTTTTCAGTAAATCTTCGTCACTCAAGCCTTTGGAAATCGCCATGGCAATGCCGGCAACGGTGGCGTCCCCGGACCCGACCGGATTGACGACCGTTATTTTGGGGATACGTACCTGGTAATAGCGGTCGTGATGTTTCGCAAAAGCCCCCGCGCTGCCCAAGGTCACGATGACCCACTCGACATTGGCGTAGCGCTCTTTCGCAAGAAGTGAAACCAGGTCATCTCCTGCTCCTCCTTCGATGGCAGCCAGTTCATCTTTATTCGGCTTGATGGCGGCTATCTTCAAGGTGTGGTCTTCCAGAATTTCCACCAAGGTAGGTCCTGATGTATCAAGGACAACCGGGATGTTTCCCTGGTTGGCAAGGCGGATGATTTCTTTATACGTTTCCGCGGTCAGCCCTTGTGGCAAACTGCCGGAAATGGTCAATACCGAAACCGGCTGTTCAGCGAGTAGGGATTGGAAATGGGTCAAAAAGGAATCCGCTTCCAATTCTGAAATCGTTGGGCCCGCTTCGAGTATTTCCGTCTGCTTGCCTTCATGGAGAATGGCGATACAATTGCGGGACTCTTGGCCAATCTGGTGAAAATCGTGCGCAATTTCCTGGTTGTCCAGTTGGTGCATGATGTAGTCCCCGATTGTGCCACCGATGATGCCGGTGGTTGACACCGGAAAGTCCATAGCAGCGGCAACCCGTGCCACGTTCAGCCCTTTTCCCCCCGCTGTCTTGGTGACCTTTTGAACCCGGTTGACTTCATCGATACGTAACGTAGCGAGCGGATAGGAGATGTCAACTGAAGGGTTCATCGTGACCGTCACAAGCATAATTTCATCCTCCCGTTCTCATTTGATTGTGTCAAACACGCGCAGACCTGCCCCAACGAGTCCGGATAGGTTGGCGTATTGGCTGATGTTTATGTTTTCCAGGATATGTCTTTGGTCCGGCAAGGCCCAAGCACTCAGATTCTCCTTCACCAATTCGATAAATTGGGGGTTGTGTGTCGCAACACTCCCGCCAAAGGTGATGTGATGGGGATCAAGGATCGAAACCAGACTGTAAACCCCCTCTGCCAGGGCTTCTGCGGTTTGAGCCACAATTTCCGTCGCAATGGGTTCATTTTGCTGGAATCTGTCAAAGACCTCTTTCGTCGTGATACTTGGGTCTTGGTAGCGGTCTTGGCCGACGCGTTGAATGGCCGGCCCACCCGTCGCTTGTTCCAGGGTTACGCGTTTGTTGAGGGAACGGGATGGAAGCAAGCCCAATTCCCCGGCAAATCCGGCGCCCCTCAGGAACCGCCCCTGTTGCAGCATGGCGCAGGCGATGCCGGTACTGATGGTGATATAAGCGAACAAAGCATCCGGTGCCAAACCTGCCTGTTTCCACTCCGCGTAAGCGGCCATGTGAACATCGTTGTCCAGTTGAATGTTTTGGACGGGATAATCGTTTTGCAGCCGTTCCCGGATCGGGAAGTTGTGCCAAGGAATGTTGTTTTGGTAAACAGCAATCCCCTTTACAGGGTCTACTTTCCCGGGTACTCCTGCCCCGATGCCTGCGATTTCGTCCCAACTGACAGGCGCGTCTGTCATCACGTCTGCTATCGCTTGTTTGACGGATTGGTACATATTTTCCCGGTTACTGGTATCACTCTTGACGGTTGCCTGTTTCAGGATGTGACCGTCTTTGGAAATAATTCCGGTTGCCACTTTTGTGCCACCGATGTCGATTGCTAGTGCGTATCTCATGGTTGGTCACACTCACTTACTGTCCAGATTGTCGTGGATGGTTACGCCTTTAACGACGCGATTGACCGTTCCGGTTGGACTTGGTGTATCCGGTTTGTTATCAACCTTCAAAGCGGTCAATAATGAAACGATTTGCCCAAATATCGTATAAGGCAGTGCCAGGTAGGCATCCGGTAAAGTTGTTCCGGTGTCTGAAAATGTGAAGCTCACTCCAGTCGTATTGGTCGGTCCGGTCGTCACGCCACACACCATTTGCGCAATTTGATCCGCTTTCATTTCTGCCAACATATCTACATCATATTGGCGTGTATAAGCATCGTTGGACACAAATAAGAATAGAAGCGTCTTCTCATCCACAAATGATTTCGGTCCATGACGGAAGCCCAAGGAACTATCAAAGGCCGTTGCCACTTTTCCGGCAGTCAGTTCGAGTATTTTCAGTTGGACTTCACGCGCAATGCCCGCCAATTCTCCTGAACCCAAGTAAACGACGCGGTTGAAATCAGTATTGATGATGGCTTGAATTTCTTCTTCGCGACTCAAGACTTCCTCACCCATGGCAATCATTGTTTTCACATAAGTTGCTTTCATGTTGGTGTCTGCTGGATCGAATACCAAGCTAGCGGTCAAGGTCATGCAGGTGAAGCTGCCCGTCATGGCAAAGCCTTGGTCGTTTGATAAAGCGGGCATCAACAATAACAGGTTGTCCTCGTCTCCGGCTGCCTGCTGGGCCAGTTTACCTTCGGGAGCACAGGTAATCGTGATTTGATAGAAAGCGTCTACAATTTGCTTGCCCAGGGAAACACTCGCCACACTCTCTGGGCTGTTGCCGCTGCGGGCGAAAGAAACCAGGATGGTGGGGATGTCTTTCTTGAAATAGCTCTTTGGGTTGCTGACGATACTGGTCGTCGGCACGGCCTGGAAGTCGAAAGCTTCTTCATTTCCGACTTTCTTTAAATAAGGCAGGACGGTATCGCCGACATAAGCGGAACTGCCGGCTCCCGTCATGATGACGCGAACCCGTTCATGGTGTTTGGTTATTTTCTCTAAAAAATTCTGGATGTGGCTTTCATTGGCTTGGTAATAGTCGAAAGCTTCCTGCCAGAGTTCGGGTTGTTGCTTGATTTCACGGACGGTGATTTCGGCACCGAGATGCGCTAATGCTTCTTTGCTCTTTTCAAACATGGTTGTCTAACCTCCATTTTTTAGTTTCGGTCATGCTTGTGGCTGATTTTGTAAATGAATTGATCGGCCCGGGCGGCACTGAGTGTGTACTCGATAATTTCGCCCTGGTCGTTGTAAGTAAGACGCTTAATACGTAAACATGGGGAATCTTCCGATACGCCTAAATTCTCGGCTTCGACTTCACGCACGATACCAGCGGAAAATTCTTCTTCTGCGTAACGAATCGTTACGCGGTAATCTTCCTTGAAAACATCATACAAAGGTTTCCCTTGTATTTTCTCCAAGGTCAAGCCGGCAAAGATGTCCACCGGCAAGTAACTGACTTCATACATCATCGGTTCATCATCCGCCAAGCGAATGCGAATCAGGCGAAAGACGGTTTCATTGGTCGTTTGCATGGTGTCCTGGATATGCTTGTTGGCGGATATTTCTTCAAAGGAAGCGATGATGGTGCGCGGCGTTTTATTGATCGCCTTCATGCTCTCCGTGAAGCTATACGCTTCGGCCAAATTTTTCTGATCCTGCGACCGTTTCGAGACGAATGTCCCTTTGCCATGTTTTTTATAAATGTAGCCCAGATTTTCCATCTCGGCCAATGCTTGCCTGACGGTCGTACGGCTGACATCAAAGGTCTGGCAGATTTCCCGTTCGGACATGATTTTTTCATCTGGTTGATAGTTTTTTTCGATTTCCGCCATCAACCCATCAATCAACTGGGAATATAAGGGGTGGGAGCTATTTTTATCTAACATCTATTCCCTCTTTTCTTGTTTTGTGTGATTTTAATTACCCGACTGGTATCGTCTGGTATCTACTGGTCATTACCAGTTTAAAATACTCTCTTGTGAAAGTCAACAAAAAAAGACGATGCACAACCAGCATGCCGGTTCGCATCGTCTTTTGGCTTTATTGAGGAACGAACTGACTCAAGTACTGCGGAACTTCCTGCATGATGCCGCCGCTTCGGACCGATTCGGTCGCCTTGACACCAACAGCCACGCTCATGCGACCATCAAGGGGTGAAGCTTTTGGTTCGACACCGTCCAAAATGTATTCCACAAAAGCATTGGCAATTTGCGGGTCGGCACCGGCATGGTCACCGAGCGTCGGTTTCATCTGGATGACGATGTCGCTCTTGTCGTGCAGACTATCGGTATTACGGGTTTTGATGGTGATGGTATCATTGACGTCGTCGTTTTCGAGACGGCCTTTTGTGCCGATCACCACATAGTTGCGGGAATAGTCAGGTGTGAAATGGCATTGCAGATAGGAAGCCTTCACGCCATTTTCCAATTCCATGATAAGAACGTTGTTGTCCTCGACATCGATTTCCGCAGCGGTTTGGTGGGTCAAACCATCCGCTTCAAAATTCTCCGGTTTGTCGTAAAAATCGAGACTCCCGAAAGCGGAAACCTTTTTCACATAGCTGCCCGTCAACATATGAATCACATCAATGTCATGGGAAGCTTTTTGCAACAACAAGGAATTCGTATATTTAGAGTTGCGATGCCAATCCTGGTAGTAATAAATGCCGCCCCGTCCAACGAAATGGCGCACCCAAACGGCTTTCACTTCCCCGATGGTCCCGTCGTCTATCACTTGTTTCATCGTTTCGTACATGGGCATGTAACGCATGTTGAAGCCGATCATCAGTTTACGGCCGGATTCCTTCCAGACCGAAATGATTTCATCACAATCCTCAATTGTAATGGCCATCGGTTTTTCCAAATACAGGTCCTTGTCCGCTCGTAAAACGTCGATGGCTTGTTGCTTGTGCTTATAATCCTCGGTCAAAACGACGACCGCATCCACATCGTCGCGCTTCAACAGTTCATGGTAATCATCCGTATAAAAAATAGCTTCATCCGGGTATTTGGCTTTAAATTTGTTCATGGCAGTCTCATCGATTTCTGCCAATGCGGTGATGATGGACCGTCCTTCAGGTTGATGCCAAAAATCGGTGATGTTCCATCTAAAGCCAGCCCCGATAATACCTAAACGTAATTGTTCCATTTGTCATTTCCTCCTTATTGTCTCTCGAATGGTGGTATATCCGTCAATGTAATTGTGTCTTTTACGACCCCTTCTGTTTCAAAAATCACGATAGTGTTCTCTCCCTGTTTCAACAACGGCCCTGGTAAATAAAGGCGGAATTGCGGCCCGATTTCCCAGAAGCGGCCGAGGTTGAAGCCGTTGACGAAGACAACGCCTTTACCCCAACCAGTCATATCGATGAAGGTATCCCCTATTTCATCGATTTCAACCTTGAATTGATGGAAGCTCGGCAAACCGGCTTGGTATGCTTTGGTGAAATCGACTTGGTCAATATTATCCAGCGGCAAGGAATAATGATTCCAATCGCTCAAAAAAGCACGGTTCATGATGACGCCTTCGTTAATGCCTTTGTGTTGATGGTTCAGGACCGAAGAATAATTCACCCGCCCCAGATTTTCCACCAAAATCGACAAACGATTTTCTTCGTCGGCCAAAGGGAAGGTTGCTTCTGTCCCCAGCTCTTGGTCGTACTGGGTCAAGACGTGTTTATCGTTCACGAATACTTGAGCGCGATCATTGGCCCCAAGTAACTTGAAATCATGGATTTCACGGGCTTCACCTAAATCCGTTTCGTACAAGACGTAACCAAAATTTTGGCCCAATTTTTCCATCGGCAAGGTGTAGCTGTGCTCAGATTTCACAGCCAAGTTTTCCAGGTTGGCAAAAAGTGAGGTGCTGTTTGTCACTTGGTAAGTTCCGTAATGTATTTTCTTGATTGGTTCAGGCAGAGCTACTTCTTCCACCGTTGCATGTTTTTTGATAACAGTCTGTAAGGCTTTGTATTTCTCACTGACGTCGCCCCATTCGGTCAAAGGTGCGTCATAATCGTAAGAGGTCGTGTCCGGCGAATGGGTTTCGTAATAGTTGGAGCCATTCCAGAAACCAAAGTTGGTGCCACCATGGAACATGTAAAAGTTCACGTGGCCGATTTCAAGGGCTTCATCCAATTCCTGAGCGGCACTTTCAAAATCGCGGGTATGGTGATCCCGCCCCCAGGCATCGAACCAGCCAATCCAATATTCCATGACCATCAGAGGGCCTTCACTCTTGGTGAAATTCCGGACTTCCTGCATGCTTTCCACTAGTTTGGAGCCGCAATTAACGGTCGGGTAGGCATCATCCAGAACCGTCCCATTTTTCAACATGTCACTCCATGCGCCATCACTGGTCACGAAGGGTACGGTAGCGCCGTATTTTCGCATCATTTGCGCGACTTTCTTCAAATAAGTTTTGTCGCTACCGAAGCTACCGTACTCGTTTTCGACCTGCATCATGATAATCGGGCCGCCCTGTTCGATTTGAAGGTCGGCGAATTCCTGGAACAAGCGCTGGAAGTAGTTGTCGACTTTTTCCAGGAAAATAGGATGGTTAACCCGTAACTTCATATCCTCATATTGCAGGAGCCAAGCCGGCAAACCACCGAATTCCCATTCGGCGCAGATGTACGGGGATGGCCGCACAATGACCATCAGCCCTACTTTTTGGGCAGTTTGGATAAAGCTTCGGATATCCAATATCCACTCGAAGTTAAACTGACCTTCTTCTGGTTCGTGCGCATTCCAGGGGACATAGGTCTCAACCGTGTTACACCCCATCGCCTTCAATTTCAAAAGGCGGTCCTCCCAATATTCCGGTACGACGCGGAAATAATGAATCGCGCCGGAAATGATTTTGATGGGCTTATCATTGAGGTAAAAGTCATCTTTGATTTCAAACATTTTCGATTTCCTCCAACTTGAATTTGGCTTGGATAATGTAGCAAAGGTCCGTCAAAACGCCGCCTTGCCAACTTTCGGAAAACTCTTTATCCCAATGGCCATAGGTGTTCATAATAAAAGTGCCATCTTTTTGGACAACGATGCCGGCATAACCGGTATCCCCTGACTTCGGCGTATTGGTCCAGTCTTCCGCCAGACGGATGCGGAAAGCACCGGGTTGTTTTTGGACGAGGTCCTCATACGTTCCTACCCAGGCCAGCCAGTCACCTGCCAGCCAATCTTCAGGTGAGTCGCTGTTGAGCGTGATTTCCCGGAAGGTCACGACCAGACGCTTAGTGACCGGGTCATAAACCGCTTTATGCCGCTCCCCTTGTAAACCAGGATGGACATCAGTCGGTTCCGTCCAACTCTTTCCTTCATCATGGGAAAAGAACAGGACGGATGGATGCCGATGTGATTGGGCCCTTCCCAACGCCACAATACTTTTGTTGTCGGGCGAACGGAACAAGCCCACTTCACAGATTTGATAGGCTTCCTCAATATTACGGTAAGTTTGTAGATAAGGTTCTGGTTCGCTCCACTGTTCGTTCTCGTTTTCGTCAAAGCTCAAATAGGTTTTATAGTTCACGAAATGCTCGTCATGGTAAACACCCAACCACCTGCCATCCTTTAAGGCAATGAGGCTGGCCATCGCAACACTCGTATAGTTTTTGCTTCCGTCCGAAAAATTAGTGTGGTGCGTTTTGAATTCGCTCCAAGTTTCCCCATTATCAAGGGAAAGCGAGGTTTGCCAGCCACCGCTTTGGTTCCCCTTCCAATTTGGTCGACCACAAATCAAGATCAGTTTGTTTTCGTTCAGTTTAAAAAGCGTCGGTGTTTCCAAGGAACCTTGCCAAGAGGCGGGGGTATCGGTTCTTTCTTCCCACGTCTCCCCGGCATCTGGGCTGACCTTTAAAATGACTGGTCCCGCGCCATGTCCGGCCGGATAGACGGTAAGTAACGTCTGGTCATCATCCAAGAGCACCATATCGGGTTGTCCCAGATACTGGCGTTCGGTACCGGGAGCTTTTTCAATGACACTCAGATATTGTTTGGGCAATGCAATTTCTTTCATTAATGGACGGCCTCCTCAGCGAATGCAGCTGTCAATTCAGCGATTTTTTGTTTGATCGTGGTCGTATCTTTGGCAACGGCCGCTTTCCCGGCGTCCATCAAATAGAATTCCGTTGCTTCATAGTAAGCTGGGATGGTTGCCAGCATTTCATTTATTTCTGTGGCTAGCGCTGGGTCTTTTTTCAGAATCATTAGTTTGTTGACGTCACGGATGCCTTCCGCCAATCTTTCGAGACGCACACTTGACTGTGGTTTCGGGTGCGCACTGTCTTTTCGATCAGGGAAAACCAAGAAACAGTCGCCTGCCTCGAATAAGCGGTGCGAGCTATCTTCCAAAGGATTTTCCACCCAAGAATCATAGGCCCAACGCAGGAATCCGTCACTGTTTTGGGCGTACCCATACAAAATGGTCCAGTAACTTTCAGCCGGAGCACTCAAGGAAAAGTTACCCGGAGCATGTCCCATGCAGGAATAGACAGTGGTTGGTAAGCCTTTTGCTTTTCTTTCTGAGCGAATTTCCGCAAATTCTTTGACTTTTTTGCGGATAGCGACAATGCCGACAGAGAGCGCATCAACCTGTAAAGCGATTGCTTTCTTTTCGTCGATTGCGTCAATCGCCGCCGATGTCTTGAAACGATTGCCTTTAGAATCGGTAATTTTAGCGAGTAAATCAAATGGAACCCGATCCACTCCCCGTTCATCGATACCGATATAAACGTTATCGCTCCAGCCTTTTTCTTCGAGATGTTGCATGAAGTCAGTCAAAAATGCTTTCCAGGCTTTCAGGTATTCGGTTTCTGCTTCTACTGGAATAAAGGCTTGTTCTGCTTTAGCTTGGTCGAAATAAGTAAGTTTATTATTCCAAGGGACAATGCTGTAACAAACGATTTTATCGCCCAGGTGCAATTGTTTATTGAAAGCTACCCATTGATCGAACCACTTGTAATCGAATACAAATTGGCCATTGGGCATTTTGGTCCATTTCACCATGGATGGGAATTTTGTTTCATTTTTGCTGTAGGTTTGACCGTCCCAAGGTTCCTCCACGATGGATGCCGTAATCGTATTACCGCCGATTGCGCGGTATTTTTCCATATGGGGGGTGAGAATTTCAAAATGCTTTTCGGAAAAGATTGGCACCTGGTAGTATTCGGCTACGGCAAAGGGGTTTTGCCAAAACTCGACATCGAATGCAGTTTTGTCGGGCAAGGTCTGATTGGCCACTTCAAGGGTCAGGTCCAACTTCTGTTCTTCAATGGTCACCTGTCCGGTATAACTGCCAGCTACGGTTGTTTTGGGAATCGTGATTTGGATCCAGAAATTTTGGAGCGTATTTGGTGCCACAACGGTCACAGGTTCATTGGCTAGGACTTCGTTGGCTTCCTGGCCGTCCGCATTGACAGATTGAATGGGGTAAACCCGGATTTGGTCCTTGAAGATGGTTCCGTTTGGTCCTGTCAAATCACTTGGATTCACTTCGAGCTTCTCAATTGACTGCGTCCCTGCGGCTACCGAAAGCTGGCACTGGACGATATCGTTTTTCCAGCCTTGTAGAATCAGGTGTCGCTCGTTTTGTCTCAATATAGCTTCGTATTTGGCTTGGGGATATTGATAATTGGTATCCATGAAGGTCGCATGGACATTCGCTTTCTTGTTCATTAGTCACCGCCTGGTTTTATTTGAGCTCTCATCGTGAAATTGAGGGCGACAGTCAAGGGTTTTACCTTGAGCTAATCGTCGTTTTTTTCGCGTAAGTGCGGCGTTACGGAATATTTCCTGAGCTAATCGCCGCTTTTTCTACGTAAGTGCGGCGTTACGGAGTATCTCCCGGGCTAATCGCCGCTTTTTCTGCGTAAGTGCGGCGTTCCAGAATATTTCCCGAGCTAATCGCCGCTTTTTCCGCGCAAGTGCGGCGTTACGGAATATTTCCTGAGCTAATCGCCACTTTTTCTACGCAAGTGCGGCGTTCCAGAATATTTCCCGAGCTAATCGCCGCTTTTTTCTCCTAACCCTGTTTTCCTTCACGAAACAGCGTTTCATTTACCCTAAAAAAAGACATCCGTCCACTGGTGACGAATGTCTTGGTTGCCTTCCCGACTAGTTAGGCCGGTCATTCATCATTGCGATTCGATTGTGCAAAAACTACGGCTGTTTATTTTTCGCTGGGATACAGATTGTGACGGTCGTTCCTTCGTGGACCTTACTGTCAATGGAAAAGTTACTTTGCGATCCGTAATATAAGTTGATACGATCATGGACATTATAAAGACCGGATTTGTTATAGGATGAAGCCAATAACTCAGCCTTGATTTCCTGCAATTTTCTTTCTTCAATGCCAACACCGTCGTCCATGACCGTAAAACAAATCATCCCATCCTGTTTTTTGATGGAAATCGTGATTTGGACCAAGCTATCGGTCAGGCTGACGTTATGATGGATGACATTTTCTACCAGTGGCTGCAAAATGAGTTTCATAACCTTCTCATCCAAAACCGTATCGTCGATGTCCCAGCTTACGCTAAAATTATTGAACCGTTCCTGCATGATTTCCAGATAGTTCTTGGTAAATGCAGTTTCTTTGGATACAGGAATCATCAATTCCTTGCGATTGGTGACGAATTGGAAAAAGCGGCTTAACGAACTGACCATCGCCAATGCACGATCGGTTTCCTCTGCTTCCACCAAGTACAACAAGTTCTCCAAAGCGTTGTAGAGAAAATGTGGATTGACTTGATCCTGTAGGGCGAATAATTGAATCTCCCGTTTTTTGTAGCGCTCGTTGAGATAATGTTCCTGAAGCTCCTGTTTCTCATCGACCAGGGCATTCAAGCGTTCAAGCCCGCGGGTGAAATTTTGACGTAGTTTTTCTACTTCATCAATCCCAATCACTTTTTCAGCCAACTGTGCCTGTTCCCAATTCTCCGGATCCTGTTGGAAGTTGATCAACAAAGCATTAAAGGGCTTGATGACCCTTCTTGTCAAAAGATTGGTTATGGCAAGCAATATCAGGATTAAAATAAAATAAAGGTAGGAATTACGGATAAATATATTTTGGATATCTTCCCGTAGACTTTGTTGGTTCAATTGCGATCCGTATTGCCAGTCTCCAAATGAAATCTTTGAGCTTGGTCCGGTCATATCCAACAGGCTTTCGCGTGTATCGTCATTCAACAGCTGAATCGTTTGTTGGTTCAAGTTCCAGACAAACAAATCATTGTCGGTGAGAAATTCGGTATTATCGCCGGTAATTAACGGTATCGATCCGAAATATTTCTCACTGATATTCAAAACAACGAATCCCAAAGGTTGGTCGAAATTAGATTGATAGGCGATGGGCAAGACCAAGGACAAGAAGGATTCGCCGCGATTTGTCATCCCGACATTATATGAAAAACGCGATTGGTTGTTTTCCCGATTCATCAACAGCGATTTTTCAACGGTGTTGAAAACAAACGCGCCACTCGAAACAACCAAGTCCCCTTCAGCATTATAAACACCGATGGATTCATTGCTGAAAGTATCCAGATAAGCTGTCTTGAATTCATCCAATGATGCTTCATCAATCAAATCCAACGATCCACGATTTGTCAGACCAAATGTCGAGGAAAATGTGGCTAGTATTTTCTTGAATTGTTTCACTTCTTGACTTAAAATCAAGGCTTTCCCGCTCTGTTCGGAAGCATGCAGTGCTGTCATTTCCCGGCTGGCACCTTGATACGCATGCCAGGAATAAAGCCCTGAAACGACAACAACCGGAATGATGATGGTCACAAAAAAATAATAGGTCAGTCGTTCTCGAAAACTCCTGGAACCAAAACGATCTTGGGCAGTGAGTGGGAATTTTTTTTCAGTAGCTTGGCGCCTGTTCATCCAATCCAGGAGTTCATTGATGGGCTCCAGGGTTGTGTCAGCCGTACTTTTGGAAAGAAAAAATGACAGAACCAAGACTGAGAGAGAGGATGCGATGAGAATGCCAATAATAACTGGCGTATTATCCGAAGCAGTCTCATCCATTTGATAGACAAGTTGCAGGTTATAAGGATAAATATCCGCCAAATATCGGTCCCCCATTTTTTTCTTGTCAAAGCGTTCGTCTTGGAAAAATACCGCAGATTCGTTGAAGATAATTTGAGATTGGTCTCTGGCCAATAGTTGGTTGGCGAATTCCCGTTCATCGATTACGACCAATACCAGCGCTTTTTGCTGTTTGTTGCTATCCGTGATATTCGCCGCGAAAAAATATTCATCTTTTAAATAGGTGTTGCTACGATTCAGTATCTCCTGCATCGTGTACTTGTTGCTGTTGGCATCCTGCAATAGCGTCGGAACTGAATATAACGAATAGGTATTGGTATTATCTGTTATTTCCAGACCGTTCAATTCATAGCCGGCCGTATCCCCGGTTGCACTGTATTGTGTCTTCGGTGTGATGATCAGAATGTTCTTTATCAAAAAACTTTCTTGATTGAGACTGAACAAAAAGTCGTTCAATTGTTGTGACAGCTTGTATTTAACGATGGGCGAAGCATCCGATTTTTCCAGGGCGTTGACACTCGAGATGATGGTTTCATTATTTTGGATTTTCCCAACCAGGTTCGTCACTTTGTTCAATTCTCGTTCCAAAATAAAAGACGAACGCGAAAGTGATTCCTCAGCGTAGTTTTGTTTTTGCTCAATTAGATAATCATCTACTTCGTTAGAGAAAAAAAGGATAATGATAAAAATACTGACCATACTGACCAGTGCCGACAGAAAAACCAAATAGCGTCTGAGACTCCGGATTCGTTTGATATTTTTTTTCATTACGTATGCTTCCTTCTGAATTCAAGCGGTGTCACACCAACTGTTTGTTTGAATACGCGGTTGAAATAGGAATACGTCGAAAACCCAACCTTTTCCGCCACATCTTTCAGTTGCGTGTCAGTATACATGATCAGTTTTTTCGCCTCTTCAACACGTACCTTGTTTAAATAGGAACTGAAACCATCACCCATTTTTTCATTGAATAATTTGCTGAGATACGCCTCATGGATATAGATTTGGTGGGCGATGTCCTTTAAGGCTATCGGTTCAGCATAATGTTCTCGAACGTACTTGATTGCAAAATCAACGTACTGGTTCTTTTCTTTATGGGGCGTTTCGGGAGTAGATTTTTCATCAACACTTTCTTCATTAATATCGGGAAAATGTTTCGGTTTCAGATTGTCCATCAACTCCCGGAAATCTTTTTTCATGATCGGCTTCAGCAAATAACCAATGACGCCATAGTTGATGGCTTTCTTGGCATAATCGAAATCATCGTGTGCTGTCAGAATCACGACTTTGGTCTTTGGAAAATGTTTGGAAACTTGCTCAGCCAGTTCCAACCCGTTCATCTTCGGCATTTTGATATCCGTGAATATCAAATCCGGTTGCATTTCCTCAACCAGTTTCAAGGCTGCATAGCCGTCGCCGGCGGTACCGACAACAGTGAAACCGTATTCATTCCAAGGGAAAAATTTAGAAAGGCGTTCTTGGATATTTCTTTCATCGTCCACAACGATACTTTTATACATGCTCTCGACCTCATTCTTAAATTTAAGGATAACAATCTCATTATACCTTAATGATTCGAGGTCGCAACTTCCCTTTTTTGTTGTGTTCCCAGTTCTTGCATCTTGAGAAAATGATAGACGGCACCGATGCGTCCCGATTCATTCCCAAAGGATGCGGCAACAAGTTCGTCCGGCAAGAAAAATTTATTTTGCAGTTGTTGTCTCAATTTATGTTGGATTTTCGGAATAAGGATATCCTGCTGCTGCATAATCCCCCCACCGATGATGACTTTTTCTGGATTGAACAAGTATAGAACCGGCAGCAAGCCACAGCAGAAATTACCGACAAATTGGTTGACGGCTTGGTTTGCCGCCTCATCGCCATTCCGATATGCCTGCATGACGATTTTCCCGGTCATGTCAGCCCGTCCTGTTCGGTTTTCATAATCCTGGCACAAGGCGGTTGTCGAGGCCAAGTCTTGCCAATTGTGCCCATTCACGGGCAGGTAACCCACTTCCCCACCGGCAAATGATTTACCATGCCAAATGGTTCCGTCCAACAAGATTGCACCACCGATACCCGTACCGATTGTCAGGCAAACCGCTGATTTGCTGCCCTTCGCAGCCCCAAGCCAATATTCACCCAAAGCGGCACTGTTTACATCATTCTCAACAAAACAAGGAATATTGAACTGCGCCTCAATCTGTTGTTTAAATTCCGTCCCGATGTAGCCAGGAATCGTATAACCTGAGTAAATCACTTTACCAGCCACTGGATCGATGACCCCGGCTGAGGAAATCGCAACCCCATCCAGCTCGTAGGATTGACTATATGCTTCCACCAACACGAGCACCTGCTCCAAAATGTTGTTCGTCCCCGCTGCATGGTCTACCACGGTTGGCATTTCTTTAAAATCTCCTAGTGCTTGGCCGTTTTGAGAATAGATATCACTTTTGATGCCCATTCCGCCGATGTCGATGCTCAATATTTTCAAAACTACTTCTCCTTTCAATCTTTAAAAGAAAGAGCGATAAAAGATTTCTTTATCGCTCTTTCTTTCTATTTAATCAAGCCTTCCAATTGTTTCTTCCAATTCGCATAGCCCTCTCCAGAAAGATGAACACCATCATGGGTAAAGCGTTCCGCCATTTCCAGCTTGTTATCTGCCAGAAAGGTATCATAAAGAGCGACATAGTGAATGGTGTGTCCATCAGCAAACTGCGCAATTTGCGTATTCAAGTCAACAACCACTTGGTTATCAATGTAATGGCCATAAGTTGAATGGTTGACCGGCAGGATGCTTTGCAGAAACAACTGGGTATCCGGTGTTTTCTCCCGGATAGTGGCGACGATTTCTTGATAAACGGTAGCTATTTCCGATAGTGGTGTCTGGTCGGAAATGTCATTGATGCCAACCAGCAAAAATATTTTAGCCGGTTGCCCGGTCACAATTTGCGAAAGCCTGGTAAGGACACCACCCACACGATCACTATCAATACCGCGATTGACGATTTTTGGATTGCCAAACATTTCCGCCCATTCGTTTCGTTGGGTAATACTGTCGCCGACAAAAACAATGCTATCCTTTTGAATAGGCAGCTTATCAAACAGGCTTACCCGGTTCTCATAATGCGGAAAGGTTGTAAATGTCGCTTCGATTAAGCATCAACTCCCACGTTTTCAACGTGTGCATATTTCAAATATAATTCATAGATTTCGTCAGCTTTGGCGATTTGTTGTTCACTCATTGAAGCCATCGGTTTTCTGGACAAGAATGGACCAGCATCGCAACCTTGCAATTGCAGGATACGTTTCAAAGTGGCATACAAACCGTTTGCCAATACCGCTTCAATCAAGTCGTTCGTATCATTTTGTAAAATAAGGGCTTTTTCGTTATCTTTTACTGCGACTGCTTCCATGATTTGTCTCGAGCGGACACCGTTTACGTTAAACGTTGAACCAATAGCGCCATCCACGTTATACATTAACGCCGGTAACAGCATTTCGTCGAAGCCGGAGAAAATCAAATGTTCCGGGAAAGCTTTACGCAAACGCTCCAACAAGTAGAAGTCCGCCTGCGTGAATTTCACGCCCACAATCTTTTCATGTGCGAATAATTCCTCGAATTCCTTCACTCCCATTTCCACACCGGTCAAAGTCGGGATGGAGTAAACGATCATATCGTTATCCACTTTATCAAGAATATCGAAATAGTAATCTTTTACTTCCTGGAAGCCAAAGCGGTAATAGAATGGTGTGACCGCGGAAACCGCATCGTAACCGAGCTCTGTCGCATACTGCCCCAATTCAATGGCTTCGTATTGATTCATGCCCCCAATTTGGGCAATCAATTTGATGGCCCCTTTCGCTTCATCCATCACGATATCAAAAATTTGTTTTTTGGTTGCTGTTTCCACCAAAAAGTTTTCGCCGGATGAGCCGCCGACGTATAAACCATCGACTTTCATAGCGTTGATGTTGTGTTGGACGATTTGTCTGAGTCCAGCCTCATTCACCTTGCCATCTTCATCAAATGGTACGAGCAGTGCAGAGTATAATCCTTTTAGGTCTGAGCGTTTCATTAATAATTCCTCCTGAGTCGGTTTTTTTATGATTGTTGCATTACTTTTTCCAAAGTTCCGAAAGCATGTTGGGCAATCCACATCACGCTATACGTGAATATCGCGACACTAACAAAAGGAACCAGTACGGGAAATTGATACACACTAGCAATAAATGCCACCGTCGTCGCGATAATTCCGATGGTGTGAATAGGACAAGAAACTTCCACAATCAAGGCATGTTTGATGATCTGAAAAACATCAAGATCGAAGTGGGCCGCAACGGGACCAGTAAAAACGATTGTCAGCGTGGTAAAAAATACGATTCCGAATGCCACAAAACTGAAAATAACCCGAAGCGGCCCCGCGATATTAAGCACGGATTGATAATATAGATAAACACCAAGGACAATCAGAACGAATAGAAGACCCAGAATGTTGGCCTTGATAAAGTTCGCTTTATACTCTTCCCAAAACAGCTTGTTCAATTGGCCGGATGACTTTTTCCGGATCAATCGGCGCTGAACAGCAAACATGGCATATGTAGCCGGGAAAATTCCGCCTACCACCAAGCCTGCCAAGGTGAATACCACCCACAGGAATTGAATGTGGACCATGTCGGATAACCAAACCATGGCTTTCATCAATGAACTCTTCTTATCCATAATTGCTTGCATGTTTATCCCCTATTCTTTCTTGGCTGTTTAACCTTTAATATCTTCCAACGTTAATGATGTAAAGACTGAACGGATACTTTCCCGGTCTTCTATTGTTGTTTCGTATAAAATACCGATTTCGCCATTTGCCATCACCGTCAAGCAGGAATAGACAAAATCCCCTTCCTCAATTGTCAGTGCATATGGCCATGTTTTACCACCGTCTTCACTCAAACGAATAACGCCATTTTCACGTTTGTCCGTCGAAGCGGGTCCGGAAAATAAAATCAGTTCTTGGCCAGTTTGTGAAGGGTAACGGATGACACTGATTTGGCACACAGGGTTGATGAGTTCTTCAACAAATTCAAATCCGTCCCATGTTTGCCCCCCGTCTTCACTGGTGGCCCGGGCAATTTGGCCGTTACCATAGTGGTTACGCATATACAAGACCAATTTACCACTGTCTAACTCAATCACTTGCGATTCGGTCAGTTCGTATTTTCTGGCGTTGGCACCCAGCGCCTGTGCGGACTCCGTTGTCAACTTGATTTCCCGGTTATCATTCGGTGAGTCACCCATTTGCCACGTTTTCCCATTATCGTCACTGTAAATAACGGCACAAGACATCATACGGGCCAAGTTTGAATAATAGATCGGGAAAACCAAACGGCCGGCATGTTCACCGTGCTTCAATTGAATCCCGACCCCTGGACCGGTTCCCAAAAATTGCATCCACTCGGCCTTCACCTGGGGGTTGAGTTCGATTGGTTGGGACCAGGTTGCGCCATCGTCTTCACTTTTAACAATCTGTAAATAACATGTGTTTTGTTCAAATAAATGATCGGCTTTCATTTCATCGAAAATCTCGTAAATATGACCACTTTCAATCCCTTTTTTGGAACTAAAGCCTTTTTCGTTTACGGTATAATCAGTTGGTTCGCCTTCACGCGTCAAGACCGTCCCGTCTGCTTCCAGAACATAGCGTTTCATCTCGCTATCATGCAGGTTCCGGCGTCCTTTTTCATCAAAACCGATACCAGGACCGCTGTTCCAAAGTCCTACGCCACCCGGTGTATGGGAAAACAGCAGCCAGATTGTCCCTGTTTCTTCATCTTGCAACAAGGAAGAGTCAATGACAGCTGGGCTTTTGATATCATTACCCGGATATTCAACGACCGTTTGGATAGGTTGCCATGTCTCGCCATTATCGAAACTTCTGCGGATGGTAATATTTATTTTATTGGGATTATCGCGCTGGTTCACGATGCGGGCATCGTTTCCGGCAATCACGGTTCCCTTTTTCGTCGTCAGTAATGAAGGAATACGATAAGCTTTCGAACCATTGTCTCCTGGGGCAAACAAGTCCACTTTCTTCAAAGATAATTTTTCCATGAAATCGTTAGTCTCCTTAATCAGCCATTTTTGAAAACACGCAAGAGTCATCCCTTTTCCGGAATGACTCTGCATGCATGATTGTTACTGGTCAAATCCAGTTATTATTCAACTTCTCCTGAAAGTAAGTCTTCAACCAATGGTGCTTTTTCAAGCTCTTCCAATAGTTGTGAACCACCATTTTCCAAGTATCTTTCTACATAAGCGTCCCATTCAGCTTCGATATCGATGCTGCCGGTAATACCGTTCATACGGAATTCATCCGCAATCGTTGTTAGTTGTGCACCATAGCGGCCATTCAAATCAGCATATTCAGTTTCATCGAATAAGTCATGGCGATATGGACGAATTGCCATTTCATCAACAACTTCCGGTTTTGTAAAGAACAATTCATTCAATTCTGTTGTCTTCGGATGGCTCAAGTAAACGCCACGTTCGTTTGGATAAGAACGGAAACTATATGCCCAGAAGCCCATATCTCCTTCTTCACGAGGGAATTCAGGACGGACAATCAAAGCAGAGTTGCCTTCTTCTCCTTGCCAATCAGAATGCTCACCTGGATTACCGTAGTTCACCCATGGCTCTGGATCGTGGTTGATGTAATCGAACATTTGTAGGTAACGCGCCAATTCTTCATCCGTTACATCAGCAGATATTTGCATGGAATCCCCGAATAAGGTAACCGGCATGTAGGATTGTTCTCCTTGTGTGCCATCAGGACCAACTTCCGGCGCAAATGCCAACAATTTTGCATCTGGATCGGCTGCAATCACGTTATGTGGTGCCCGGCCTTTTGTCCAATCTTCCTGTGCCAAGTAAGTTCTTTGTGCGATGAAGTAACCTGCTGAACCTGTTTGGTATTTTTCCCAGGCAGTTTGTGCCGTCAATGTTGTCCATTCAGGGTCAATCAAACCTTTTTCGTTCCAATCAGCCAACAAGTTCAAGGTTTCTTTATAGCCTTCTGAGATAACCGGCATTTTCAATTCATCGTTTTCCATCAAGTTGTAGGAAGGTGCGACGCCGTGAGCCCCAAACAAGGTTGTCGCCCAGTTCAAGTCACTGTTGTATGGTAATAATCCATATGTATCATCTTTTCCGTTACCATCTGGATCTTCATAGGTGAAGGCTGTCAAGATTTTTTCCAAGTCTTCTAAAGAGTAGGATTGATTTGTCCAATAAATCCGTTCATAACCGTCACCGTCTCCGATTGGTTCCATATCATCCGGTAACTCAAGACCTAACTCTTCCATCCAGTCCAAACGCAGCGTTGGTGCCCAGATGATTCCTTTTGTATGTGTTTGGTGACCAGTCAAGGCAAAATACTCATCTTCCGTTCCTGGAACTTTATTCAATTCCCAGCCAAGACCGTTTTCGTTTTCGTTCAGCATCGCTGTATAGCGTGGCATATATTTCTCGATCATTTCGCGTGGAATAGAACGTGTTAAGCCATTTTCAAAAAACTCTTTTGGCGTCATTGAACCACCCGTGAAAGCAAATGCATCTGGTAAATCACCGGAAGCAATCATGATGGATGCTTCGTCTTTGTTCCATGTGTCGACTTTCGTATTCTCGATATCAACATTGAATTTTTCTTCTAATTTTTGTTGGACCCAGTTATCGTCTTCAATATTTCCTTGCGTAAAGGAGCCGGATAAATGCAATTCAACGGTTTCCTCGAAGTCGCCTGCTTCTGGCAAGGCTGTGACATCCACTGCAGTTCCGGCTGCTTGGCCGGACTCAGCTGTATTTCCACCGCCACATGCAGCCAGTAGTACCCCAGCTGAACTTAAAGCTAACCATTTTCCGATATTCTTCTTACTTCTTAACATGTTTTTTCCACCCTTCTAATTTAGCCTTTAACGGCTCCTAATTGTAATCCTTGAATAAAATGTTTTTGTGCGAACGGGTACACCATGACGATTGGTCCAATCGAAACCATGACTGTCGCTGCACGAACGTTACTTAGTAATAATTCCGAAGCTTCAGATCCAACACCAGATACTTGCATTTCCATCCGGGATGGGTCAACGTTAACCAACATCTCCCTGACGAGTGTTTGCAGGACATCCAAACGTCCATCCTGGATATAGATTTGTGCATGGAACCATTCATTCCAGTGATACACCGCTGCCCATAATGCAATTGTTACGACAATCGGTTTGGATAGTGGCAAGATAATTTTATACAAGATTTGGAAAGGTGTTGCCCCATCCATAACCGCCGATTCTTCAATTTCCGGGCTGATTCCCCGGAAGAAACGCATCATGATGATAACGTACGTTACATTCAAGGCACGTGGTAAAACCAAAGCCCATCTTGTATCCAATAGTCCCAAGTTGCGGACCAACAAGTAGTCAGGAATCATTCCGCCCGATACGAACATCGCAATGATGAACAAGGCAATGAACACCCCTCTGAAAGGTAAGTCCTTACGCGACAATGGATACGCTGCCAAAATTGTCGTTGTGACAATAACCAGCGTTCCTAAAATCGTCCGAATCAGTGTGTTTATATACGCCCGACCAACATTCCCGTAGCCGAAGATAAATTTATAAGCTTCCAAGGACCATTCTTCAGGCCATAAGTTGAGTCCCAATCCAGAAGTGGATGAGGAACTACTGAAAGACAGGACAATTTGGTTCCAGAATGGATACAAGATCGCAATACTCAATAAGGTGAGTAAAAAGAAATTCACGTAATCAAAAAGTTTGTTTTTATTTTTTCGTTGCATTTCTGTCCCTCCCCTAAATTATTCCTTGTCCGGTACGCTTCTTGACCAAATAATTCGATCCCGTGATCAACATCAAACCAATCAGGTTCTTGAACAAACCAACGGCCGTCGAGTAATCCAGGTTGAATTCTACTAAACCGGTACGGTAAACATACGTATCAATGATATCCGCGACACCATATACACGTGGGTTATACAGGTTCAATACTTGATCAAAGCCGGCATTAAGGATAGAACCGATATTCAAAATCAACATTGTTATGATGATTGGCGAAATCGTCGGTAAGGTAACATGTTGCATTTTTTGGAAGCGCGTTGCGCCATCCAATTCCGCTGCTTCATATAACGAAGGATCTACTCCTGTAATGGCGGCCAAATAAATGATGGCTCCATAACCGATTCCTTTCCAAATATCCGATCCAACCAAAATGGGTACAAACCATTTTTCACTTGCCATGAAGTGAATCGGTTCACCGCCCAAAGCAGTAATAACAGCGTTTACAATTCCGCGTTGCGGAGAAAAGATTTCCAGAACCATGGATGCGACGATAACCCAAGACATGAAGTAAGGCAAGTATGAAATGATTTGCGTCACTTTCTTGAATTTTAGATTCTTCACTTCATTTAGCGTCAAGGCTAAAATGATGGGTGCCGGGAAAACGAATATCAATTTCAGCGCACTGATTTTGATTGTGTTCCAAAAGGCCCTTTCGAAAGTAAAATCCTCAAACATCCGTCTGAAATGATCGAAATTATTCCAAGGACTGTCCCAAATACCTAGACCTGGTGAATATTTTTTGAATGCAATCAAGACACCATACATTGGCCCATATGAGAAAATGAACAAAAAAGTTAAAGGTACTGCCAACATGACGAGAAAAGGCCAGTTTTTCTTGATACTTCTTTTTACCGAAGTCGCTCTTCTCTCTTTGACAGCTGTTTCTTGCACAGCTTGTAACATATAGATATTACCTCCTCTTTTGATACTACTTTTATCCTTCCACTAGATTGATAAAAGTTTAACAACTTCCATAAACCAATTGTATACGGTTTCACAGTATTGAAGTTTCAAATTGTTAAAGAAAAGTTGAAGTATTTAAATAAAAGTAGTTGTGATTACCAAAAAAACCTGACACCGGCAATGAGCGGATGTCAGGTTTCAAGTTAGATCGTTTCAATCTTAAAGCTATAGCTATAACCATGCGTGCCTGGCAGGCGGAATTCCGGAAGCGTGTCCTGGCTCCAACTGTCGTTCCCACCGATTCCCATTTGCAAATGATTGATGCGCAAAACGGTACGGTTGGATTCAGGTAGTTGGTATGCATATTCGGCTGGTTCCATTTCTTCGTAACTATATGGCAGCGCGTTGAATTCCACGAGTGGTTGGCCACTCACTTTCAGACCGGTGCCGGTTGTATCCGTCAGTTCCACCCAACGTGTGTCAATGTGGTTGCCGGTTTCTTGCGGTTTCAAGTAGGAAACGAATTGCTCATCCACGGTGCTCGTGTAGACGCCTACTTTTGCGGCGGTTTGTTTGTCGATATAGGTTTCGAATGGCCCTTTGCCAAACCATTTCAATTGATCGAACGCCTTGTCCAGAGACACCCGCATCCCAATCTCGGGTATATCCGGCAGTGGTTTTTGTGGCATCAACGTATAATGAATCGTTAGCTGGCCATAATCCGTTACGGAATAGGTAATGGCAAGTTTCAGGTTCCCGAGTTCTGGGTAAACGAAAGTAGTTTGGACATCCGTTTCCGTTACGTGCAGTGCTGTGAGTTCCCGGTTTGCTTGGGCGTCTCGCCAGATGGCACTGCGTTTGTCGAATTTACTGCCTTTGTCGTTATCCGTGGATGCGCGCCAGAAGTTTGGTTCCAGGGCGGATTGCAGCAGTTCTGTTTGCTCTTTTTTCACAGAGGAAAGCAAGCCGGTATTTGCATCAAAGGTAAATGTTGTGTCCCCGGTCGCAAGCACGATTGTTTCATGGGTGTCGTTGCGTTTTGAAGTCGGTAATTGGAACTGCTCATAGGCGACTTCGTGATGTTCTTTGGTATGCAAGGAAACCGTGAGATGATACTCGTCTCCGCTTGTTTCATTCTCATATTTCACGTAAGGCAATTTGATGGTTTTCGTGCTTTGTGGTGCGATGTCGAGTGTAGCCACGGTGCCCTCTTCCACCATTTCGCCGTTCTTCTCCACTTTCCATTGCAAGGTATACGCGGAAAGGTTAGCGAATAAGTTTTTGTTTTTGAGGGTAAGCTGACCGTTGACAAGGTCGGTTGGTTCAAACGCCACGTTTTGGTAACATTTCTTCATTTCGTAAATCTTCGGTGTAATCTGACCATCCGCAAAAACGAGTCCGTTTCCGGAGAAGTTGCCGTCGTTTGGTGATTCGCCAAAATCACCACCGTATGCCAGGTACGTGCGGCCATCTTCCGTTTCTCTGTGGATGGCTTGGTCTTTCCAATCCCAAATGAAGCCACCTTGCAGGATTGGGTACTTGTCGAATAGTTCGGTGTATTGATAGAAATTCCCGAGTGAATTCCCCATCGCATGGGAAAATTCGCAAATCAAGTACGGTTTGGAGTTTTCGGTCGCATTCAGGGCGTAGGCTTCCACTTCTTTTGGCGGGATATACATCGTGCTTTCGATATCAGATGCAGCCTCGCTCAAACGGTAATGGAAAACTCCTTCGTAATGAACAAGGCGGGATGGATCCACGGTTTTGAAGTAATCATACAGTTTCAGGAAATTGTCCCCGCCGAACGATTCATTCCCCAACGACCAAATAAGGATGGATGGATGGTTCTTATCGCGTTCATACATGGAAGCGGCACGGTCCAATATGTTCTCGGTCCATTCCGGGCGGCTGCCGGGTACGGTTTCCTCAAGTTCTTTTTGGCCATAATACCAAGATCCGTGGGTTTCCAGGTTCATTTCATCGATAACATACAAACCATAACGATCACATAGCTCGTACCAGTAAGGATGGTTCGGGTAATGGGAAGTCCGAACGGCATTGACGTTGAATTGTTTCATGAGTTTGACGTCTTTTTCCATGTCTTCTTTCGTGACTGCACGGCCGCGTTTGGCATCCCATTCGTGGCGGTTGACACCTTTGAAAAGGATACGCTCGCCGTTGATTTTCATCAATCCATCTTTCAGTTCGAATTTACGGAAACCGACTTGGGAACGGTGGACTTCCAGGGTTTCGCCCGTGTCTGAGATGACAGATAGATAGAGCGTGTAAAGGTTTGGTTCTTCCGCACTCCATTTTTTCGGATTCGTGATCGTTTCGGAAAATTCAATAATCGGTTCGTTGGCTGGTTGTTTGGTTTGATAGACCGGCTGATCGTTTTCATCATGCAGTTGGATTTCAATCATGCCTGAGAATGGAACGTCAAACAGGTTTTCCGTTTCGACGGTTACTTTCAGTTCGGCGTTTTGGTAAGCGTCGTCCAAGAGTGTTTGGGTATGGAAATCGCGGATGTGGAGGTATGGCGTTTGGTATAAGTACACATCGCGGAAAATCCCGCTCAGACGCCAGAAGTCCTGATCCTCCAGCCAACTTGCGTCCGCCCAACGGTAGACTTCAACAGCGAGTTTGTTCTCACCTGGTTTTACATAAGGGCTGAGGTCAAATTCGGCAGCGGTAAAGGAATCCTCGCTGTAACCGACCAGTTCCCCATTCACCCAAACATAGAAGGCTGCCTCGACACCAGCGAAATGAAGGAACAAGGGTTTATCAAGCCAGTCTTCTTCCAGTTCGAAAGCGGTCACATATTGTCCCACCGGATTGTAGTTGGTCGGCGCAAACGGTGCTTTGAGCTCTTGTTGCTCAACCCATGGATAGGTCGTATTCGTATATTGTGGGTAATCATAGCCTTGGAATTGCCAATGCGCGGGTACTGTTATGCGATCCCAATTAGTGGTATCGATCTCCGATTTATAAAAATCGGTTTGGCGTTCAGCCGGATTCTCGACCCATTTGAATGCCCATTCGCCGTTCAAAGAACGAACGAAGCGTGACTCTTCAAACGGCGTCTGCTTCGCCTCTTCGATTGAAGCAAACGGAATAGAAGTCGTTGCTGGTTTGCGACGGTTCAGTTGGAAGATTTCCGGGTTGTTGTTCCATTCAGGATAGCCATTCGCTGGTTTTGAATAAACAAATTTTTGCGGCTTTTTAGTCATTTACATTTTCCTTTCTGCTGGGGATTCTTTTTGAAAAGCGTTTTCATTTTTACTGCATCTCCTATCCTATCAATTTGGATTCAGAAAGACAAGAGGAGGATTTTGGTTTAATTTTAGTTTAGAAGATTTTCTTAAATGACAAAAGTCGGAAGTAGAATTGGATTTTGGTGTTTCTAGTTCCGATTTTTTTTAAAAGTCGGAACTAGAACGGCAGAATTGATTTTTTACTGCCGAGTTTTAAAAAAGTCGGCAGTATAATGGTGTTTTGGGTTCCCTTCTTCCGACTTTTCTGCCTATTCAAAAAACCCCGCGATGTAGCTGCGGGGTTTGGTGTTTATTCGTATAACCAATCTTTGTATTTCGGGATGACTTCATTATCTTGGAAATCAGCGAGTTCTTTGAGGAGCTCAACTTTTTTCTCGATTTCCAGACTTTCGACGAAGGCATCGAACAAGGGTTTACCGTTATTGGCGATTTCTTGGCGATGTTCGACAGATTCGATTTTATGCGTCGGCATATGGTCGGATAGTTCGCCGAAGTAGTAGGCCGTTGAGCCGGAGCCAAAGGCGGAACGGAACAACCCAGATGCAAAAGCCACGGACTGTTCTTTTTTCTCGGAGAAATCATTTTCCGGTGTGGTGATGGGAACATCATCCAAACGGCCCAGGTAGTCATACCCGGCCAAGATTAAATCGGTGAAGGGATCCCCTTCGCCGCCGAAGAATTGTTTGGCAAATTCCGGCTGCATCATGGTCATGACCGAGTCGATATAAAGCAACGGCACTTTTTTCTCTTCGAAGAAGTCGCGGATTACCGGACTAATCGTCATGGAGGCTGGCCCGTGCAGGCTGATAAAGACTTGACGTTTGAAACCTTGGCGATACAGGGATTTGGCAATGGCCAGAAGATAATCGATGCCATCACGAACCGAAACTTGAACGGTTCCGCGACCGGACAAGGTGGCACCTGCATAAAAATACGGCAAGTTATGCAAAACCAATCCGTCTGTTTTTTCGGCCAGACGCAATGCTACTGCTTCAGAGATGACTGTTTCGGAATCCAGCGGCAGTCCGCCGTGTAATTCGGTGACGCCCACCGGGATGAAGATTAAGTCATTTTTTTGTAGGTATGCTTCGACCTCTTGATTTGTACATTTTGATAAAAAGCGTGTTCTCATAATACGATTCCTCCTCGTTTAAAAAATGTTTAGGCTTCGTAATGTAAGCCGAACCCTGCCCGGTAGTAATTGCCGTCTTCATCGCAGTAAGCGTAACTGCCACCTTTGACCTTGGCTAAAATTTCCGGTTTTATGTACTGGTCTTTGTCGTATCCGGGCACGTCATTTGGTGAGACGCATACTTCACGGATTTCCCCGTCGATTTCAACTTCGTTAAGGGCAATGACTTCTGGAGAAGATACCATCGTCAAGGGCATTTTCCCAGTTGGTGAAAATTCGCCCACCACTACTTCAACTTGCGCACGAAGCACCTGATCAAGAGCGACTTTACTCGTTGTGTATTGGAAGGTCATCCCATCCACGTAGGGTTCCAATTTATCCAAAAGCCATGGACTGGTAACGACACAGCTCGCAATCACCTTGCCTCCGTTGTTGTGGACCAGTTCACTGATTTCCTTGATTTTGGCGACATCTTTCAGGGTCGTGATCGACACTTTGTTGCCGGTACGTTTCTGACTCTTGTTCACTTCACGCTCATCGAAGAGTTGATTATCCACCAAGTCAATAACAGGCATGGCAAACTGGTTGAACACCATGCCGTTTGTCATCGGCCATACATGCAGGTATGCATAATCTGCTTCTTCCGGTGTATCAACTATGACATGGCCTTTTTCTTCAAATAAAGCCACCAATTTTTGACGGAATGCCTCGGGATCATCTTTCGGCACTTCTTTTAATCCCATCGCGGCTGCCATGAAAGCTGCCCCGGTATCAACACCTTTGAAACAAGCAATGTATACTTTTGTGTTTGATTTTAATGGCAATACCGCGCCATGATTTTTCGCTAGAACGATGGATTTTTGGTTAGCTTGATAGGCAGCTTTTTTCGCCCCATCCAGCTTTTCAGCGCGTACCTTGTTCGCATGTTCGGGATCAAGATAGGGATTATCGACTCGCTTGGTTTTGAATAAACTCAAGAGACGATTATAGCTGGCGCGGTCCAGGTCCTCTTTGGCCAGATAGCCTTTTTCCACGGCTTCGACAATATGTTCCGGGTCAGCCGTCCCGCCGACTACATCCGTTCCGGCTGCGATTGCTTTGGCATAACGTTCTGGAATGGATAACTCTTCCACACCATAAATTTGTGACGTCACGATTCCGGAGTCTGAGTTGACATAGCCATTGAAGCCCATCGTTTCTCTTGCTAAACCATCCAACAGTTCTTTGCTATAGGCAGTCGCGACGACTTCTTTTGAGGTCGTTTTTCCACGATATGTTTGTGGTTTTGTCCGGCTATCGGTCGTAATGCGTGAGTAGTTCGGCATAATGCCTGATGCTTGTAAATCAAACGCTGCCTGGAATGGCGGCAAATGATATTTTTCCAAAGAACCTGCTGTTGGATAAAGGCGCCATTGACCTATTGCCATGTGCGATTCGAAACCATTTTCTGAAGGGCCATCACCGGGGAAATGTTTCACGGTCAAGACAACCGAGTCTTCATTTAAGCCATCTGTCCCATCTTGATACCCTTTGACGAGTTCAGAGACAATTCCTGCTGTGACTTCCGGCACTTCTCCATAGGTACCACTATTTCGTGGCCAACGGGGATCCGTTGCGATATCAACTTGTGGACCATAAAGTACATTTTGTCCGGCAGCCTTCATCATACTGCGATCAACATGGGCCATTTCATGGACGAGGTCGTAATTTCCCTCTCCCATTACCGCAGCGGCGATACCCAGTGAATCCGGATAGCCGATGTTGATGGGGTTGGTATGCAGCGAATAAGGGATGGCCACACCACCAAGGGACGCTTCGTATTCCAGCATTTGCGTACCGGCGTTATGATACAAGGCACTCATCGCTGCTTCAACATTCATGTCACCGCGGTATACACCACCGGTTATTTTCCGTTCCAAAATATCTTTATCATCGACATGGGTTGAGATACCTGGGATGGGGGACGGTGGCTCTGGTTCTGACGGATCGTGTTTTTTGTAAATTTTATTTAAGGCGAGCTTGCCCGCTTCATCGGTGGCTTCAGCACGCGTTGGCACAACCGGCGTGTTCCAGAGTGTATTTAAGACAAGACCGGCTTGTTGATCCAGGCGAAGGTAATGAACCATATCTTTCGCACGTGTTTCATCATCCAAACGCCAATCTTTAAAAGGTGCCATCTTTCCCGAGTTGTCCAAATCTTTGAAATATAACCCATCCTGGACAATCACCCCACAGGTCGTGACACCGATGGTCGGTCCATTTTCATTTTCAAAGTAAACAGGTTCTAAATACCTATCATTAATGGCTTCCCCTTTTTCAAGTTCATAGGGTGCCGGAATATAGCCATCATTTATGGATTGCTTATTGATTACTGGACTATTTTTCACAGGACACGTTCCTTTCGTTATTTAAAAATACAAAATCCCCTAATTCGCAATGCTCATTAGGGGATTGAATGCTTTATACAGTTTCTACTACAGCTTCAACTTCTGCAACAGGAGCAACTTTGCTGTTTCTCCATACAGATAGTTCTTTACCAGTGCTGCCATCCAAGTTCCAAACGAACTTGAAGCATAACCATGAGCCGATTGCTGCAACAGCTGGAACAACCAATGTCATGACTTGGATACCTAGAATTGTTCCGCCTGCTTGTGAAACGCCAGCGTTTGTCAATTCAGGGTTGTAACCAATCCAACCAATCATCAATACTGCCAATGATTGAGAAATTGTTTGTCCAACACGACGAGTCAATGAGAATGTTCCGTAGATTGCGCCTTCTGTACGTTTACCTGTTAAGTATTCGTTGTAGTCGATTGCTTCTCCAACAAGACCCCATTGCATTTGAACAGATAAGTTGATCAATGCGTAACCAATTCCTGATACAAACAAGAAGACTGTTGGCGCTACGTTCGTACTCAACATCAGACCGAATAGTCCAAGCATCATGGAAAGACCAATTAAAAGTGATGTACGGATTACGCGTACCGTGCTACCCATTTTTTTAACAATAGCAGGTGCAATAGACAGGATAATCATTGTCAATGACATTGAAATAATGGATGTGTAACTCATCAAGCTGATATCGCCCAATACGTCTGCATACATGTAAGCATTGAACTGACCGTAAATCGTTGTACCAAAAACAATAATGATTGAGTGCATACTTAGTGCCAAGAAAGCACGGTTTTTCTTGAATACGTTCAAGATATCGGAGAATTTAACTTTTTGTGATTCATCGTCTGCTTTAACTAATTTGGATGCAGTATTTCTTTCTTCTGTCCACAAGTAGTGGATGAAGATTGTGAAACCACCTAAAACCGCACAGACAACTGCTGACCAGAAGTAACCTGTTGTCGTTTCACCGAAACGTCCCAACATTTGCGGTACAAGAACCATTGCAATCATACCACCAACTGTTGAACCCATTCCGCGAGCAGAAGAAAGTTGGGCACGTTCTGGATCATTTTTTGCCATTGTTCCCAGCAAGGAACCCATTCCGATGTTCATCATCGTGTAACCAAGCTCGTAAACAATCTTGAAGATGAACAAGGCAGCAATGGCACCGAAGCCACTCAGTAAACTTGGGACACTAAAGAATGCGATCATACCTAAAACGATTGGTGCAATAGAGTATAAGAGCCAAGGACGGAATTTGTCTTTGTTACCGGAAGATTTTGCAAACATTTTGTCCATCAACGTTCCCATCAATGGGTCGTTGACCATGTCCCAAATATTCCAGATTAATAATAATACCGATAATGTCGCAAAGTTAATTGTCAATACGTTTGTTACGTAACGTGTCATGTAGCTACTTACTAAAATTAATGTCATTACCCCGCCAGCGTCTCCCGCAGCATAACCAATCTTGTGTTTCAAAGTTAAACCTTCACCAGCAACTTTTTTCACTGCCATACCATTCATCTCCTCAGATAAAAAATATTATGTCTAAATTAGTATTTTTGAAGCTTGCATTACCATGTGGATTCTATCGGTTCTTTCCCGGGAGAACTGATAGAATTTCAGGATTAATGACTCCGCTTTCGGAATACGCTTTCATTTTATGCGATTGGCTATCCTTTTGCTATGACCAAAAATCCTTTCATTTTGGTCTAAATTGATTGTAAGTGCTTTCTTTCTGATTTTATGTGCTCAAATAATGATTTTTTTGACAGAAACGACTTATTTCTTTGTGCATTCAATCACATTAAATGTCAAATTACAGATATTTTTGCAATTTATGGATATTTCAGTTTGCCCTTTTTATGGATTGTGTGGGAAGTTGTGTCGGAAAAAAGAACGTTTTTTCTAATGGTGGCAGCGATTTGGCGTTAAAAAATAAACCTACCCTCATGAGGCAGGTTTATTTGTTAAAAAACAGTTTCAATTTTTGTTGGTGCTTTTGCCCAATGAACTTCAACTTGATGGCTTCGGATCCGAGACCTGTTTTAAGGGTCATTTTGGTGTGACCAATTTGTTTCGGATACAACCACTTGCTGGTTTGGTTAGTAAGGGCCTGTATTTTAGGTCGTTCGACAAAGGTTTGCACTTTGGTTAAAGACTCGAAAGTTTGCAGGCACAAGCGACTTGCTGTTTGGATGGCATAGCCTTGATAATGATAGTCCAACCAGGCACAAAATAGAAAGTACGTTGCCACTAACATAGCCGCAAGTCCCCAATAAAAATGAAAATAAAACCCGGCAATGATTACGGGTATAAAGAGTAAATACCAACGCCAGAAGTACCAAATTTTATTGGTGGAAGCGCGGATGAGGTCAGGTTGTTGCATGTGCCATTCCGGCAATAGCTGGTCCAGGGTTTGATACAACTTGCTGTCTGAAATGATGGGTAGGACATACAGTTTAGTGGGGGTATTATTTTCACCTTGTTTTTCCTGGCCCCCTGCCAGGATTATTTCAACGGACGAGAGTTTCAACACTTTGCGTAACACTTGTTGGCGAATTCGGATACCCTGGATTTTATCAACCGGGATTTTTTGGACTTTTCTTTCCAACAACCCACTTTCAATGGTCAGAGTCTGGTTGGAGCGTGACACATTGAAGTTATAAAACTGGAAAAAGTTCTTGGCCAAAGATATCAGCATAATGGATACAAATACAAGCAAAGCTAATCCGAGCAAGAAAATCCAGCCACGACGATACGCATCTTCGGCAGTGGTCACAACGTTTGTATACCAACTATCCGGAATCAACTCGGTCCCGAAAGCGATCAGAGCCGTTAAGGAGGCGAGAATGCTGAGGTCGGTGATACCGAAAAGAAATATTTGCTCATCGGTGACGTGATAAGTCGCCTCGGCAGCGGTCTGGGGTTCTTTTTCCAAAGGCTCGCGGTGACGGTAACTTTCCAGTAATTGGAGGGTATTTATGTCTACGGCTGGTAACTCGCCCTCCGCCTCTTGGGATTTTCCGCCTGCGGTTTCGATCAGGATCTGGATGATATTGAAGGGTTTGTAAAAGAACCATTGGCGTTGCTTGATGGTCTGGATGCGTTCGTAAGGGATGTCGGTTTCTTTTTTCCGAAAAAAACCGTGGTAAATGATGATTTTTTCGGGGGAAATGACGTACGAGCGCGTTAGGTATTTTGCGATTGCTTGGACGAGTGCCAGGGCGACGATTCCCAGGATGACTAAATAGGAGCCGCCGTTGATTAAAGTCAGAACGAGCAGGAAAAGCCAGGTTCTTAAGGCTTGGATCCAGTAACTGGCGATGGCCATGGGATGGAATTTTTGACGATTAGACATCCTCTTTCGCCACCTTTACGAGTGCAATGATTTGTTCGCGCAGATTCAGGGCTTCGGACATATCGAGGCCGGCAATGCGGTGGCTGGTCGCTGCGGTATGGATGACGATTTCCATCAGGTTTTCTTTGCGCAGGAACGGTCCTTGCTCGGTTTCGACGTGCTGGATGCGGTTCATCGGCACGTAGGTGATTGAGCGGAAAAAGTAGCCTTTTTGGAAAGCCAGGTCCTCGGGTGTCACTTCGAAGCGGTAGAAATGATAGCGATATGGAATCAGTGCTACAGAGATTAGGGTTATAAGTATCGTGATACCGAAATAAATGCTGAGCGCGATAATCCATGGGTTGGTGAAGACGTCCAGATAGGCGAGAAGAGCTGTAACGGCTAATCCGATGATTATGAAAATAAGTGCGAGAAGAATTGTGGTTTTGCGCCAGACAGACTTGATTGTTGCCGGCATTTGTTTTGGTAATAAGGGATATTCCAAAGGGTTGTTCCTCCTAGTAGCGTTTGTTTAAATTTTAGCATAATTCATGAAAAAAAGAGTCCCTTTGCAGAGACTCTTTGCAAACTCGGAAGGAGATTTTAGAATGGGTAAATTTACTGCCGAGTTTTTTTAAAAGTCGGCAGGAGAAGTTGCCTTTGTTGTTTGTTCTTCCGATTTTTGTTAGTTTTCGAGATAGAGACTGATATCTTTGTTCAGCATGAAGGGTCTGATATAGCCCAGTGTACTAGCTAAAGGCAGAATCTCGTCTGGTAAATCGATATTTAGTTCCTGTTTTAGATAGGCTCTGCGATTTTGGATTCGGGTCCAAAGCTCAGGGTAAGATGCTTTGATTTCATTTTGGAGTTCCGTGTCGGCGATTGCGACCGTGCTCTCAGCGGAAACACCCTGTTTGTATTGCTTTTGGCTCGGGATAAAATCGACCTGGAACAGCATGCCAGACGCAACGGTAGCGTTTGAACCTTTGAAAAATGGCGATGATAGCCATTCCTCATCGGCCACCAGGTGCCCGGGACAAAGTTCCCATCCATAAGTTCTTTGTGGGTATTGGGCTTCAAAATTGGCGTAGAATTCGCCGGCGTGAACGCCTGGTTTCACGTTTTGGAGCCAATAGTTATAGGCTGTGAAATAAGGATAAACCACGTTTTCCAGATAACCTGGGTCTACTTGTTCGAGTTGTTCTCTGGTTTCGACGGCATACCCTGCTCGACTGGAAAGGCCGCCTTTGTAGGCAGTTGTCAGGGCTACTTTATCACCCTGCTCCAGTTTTTTGTGGGTCGGGTAAATATTGGCATTCACAAAACGTTCGCCGAATGCGGCTATGGATACGACAGTATTATATTGGCCGTGTTGGTGCAGATGTGCACCGATTTCGATTTCGGATTTACCTACTTCCAAATTGTTCAGGGCGTTCAGGACGCCGTCTGAAGCCAGTGAAGCCCCATATTCGTAGTGGGCAATTTCGTTGGCGTTATTGGTCGTGCGCGCGCCGTAAGCCGGGTCAATCATCAAGCCAGTTGCGTCCACCAGATTTGTGGTACGGGTTTTGATGGCTTCCACGATAAAGTTCGGTATATCGATTCCCGGGATGAGCTTCCACCCTACCAGCCCTACTTTTTGGCTAGTGTCGATAGCTGCTTCGCTAAAGATGTTTTTCAGTTCGTCCCCGCTGTCCATTGGTTGGTTGGGAAGTGAGAACATCGAACATTTGAAGCTTTCAGACGGAATCCGTGCATATTTTGCTTTGTTATGGTTTTCATTTCCCAAGATTAAAATGCTGGAACCGTCGACGTTCAGGATCTGGATTGCCTCTTCAAAGCGTGGGATGAAGCCAACCAGGTACTCGAAGTTGGCGCCGTGCTCTTTGTCGGCGTAGATGATGAGTGACGAGAGCTGGTTTTGTTTCATAAGGTTCAGGACTTTCGTTTTGCGTTCTTGGATGGTTGCGTCGGTTAGTTCGGTTTGGATGCCTGGATTGTCGCGAAGTGGCTGTTTGGTTTGTTTGTAGTTGGGTTTGATTATAATCACTCCTTGTTTGTAATGCGGTTACAATCATTATAGTATAGTTGTGGATTTTGTGCAGAGCCAGAATGATTTTGAAGGAAAAAAATTGTTTTTGCGAATTTTCGCTTATATATATGTAGGGGGAATGTATATGTTAATGAAAGTTCGTGAGAAACCGATTGAGCTACAGAAGTTAGAAGCTCTGCGTGGCCGGATGGCTTTTACGTCTGAACAGGAGCACCTTTATAAGTCTTTGTTGATTGGCTATAGGGGAGAATGTTTGAATGATGGTATGGCTGATGACATGGATGAATATGTGATGCGGTTGCATGATTTGCTTTTGGTAAGCGGTGGACGGACTTGCCAGATTGATTCTTTATTTATTTCTGATGGAAAGGTTTATCTTTTGGAGATAAAGAATTGGGAAGGTTCTTTCGATATAAAGGATGGGGATTTTATTGGACTGGCTGCCTGCCCATTGGCTCAACTCAAGCGTTCTAAATTGATTTTGGAAAATGTGGTACGAAGTATGGGGATTGAGTTAGAAGTTGAGGCCAGGCTTGTTTTTATGAATCCCAAAATTGTTGTTTATGGCATCCAAAGAGACGCTCCCATTTTGTTTGTGCATCAGATTCCGGAATACTATAGGGATATTTGTTGGCGTGGTGGCTGGTCCCAGTGGGATAGACGATTGGCGGAGAGGCTTTTAAAATATCATGTGGCGGTTAATCCTTATCAGAAAGAAGTGCCCTATTCTCGGGCGAGCGTTTCGAGTGGCATGATGTGCCCTGACTGTCGTGGGAAAATGATGGGTTTCGATTTGGTTAAACTGTATTGTTCCAGGTGTAATTTTTATGAGCTTAAAAAGGATGGACTGGTGCGGGCTAAAGCTGAGCTGGATACTTTATTCGGTAATTCTCTTTACCCACAGCGTGATTTGTATCTTTGGTGTGAGGGGTTAGTTTCAAAAAGAATGATTCATACGTTCATTACGCAAAGGTCGAGTAAGTTTTGAAGACCTTTGCGTAGATTTTGTATTTTGCCGGCAAAGGTAGGCGTTTATTAACGAACCTTTGCGTTAATAGTTGGTTCAGAGTGCAAAGGTTGTTGAATTTGAGAAGACCTTTGCGAAAAAGGACCCACTTCGTTATGAAGTAGGCCCTTTTTTATGGATGGACGATACGAGAATCGAACTCGTGCTACTAGCATGCCATGCTAGCGTACTCCCGCTATACTAATCGCCCGGGATTCTTTAGCGTCATTGGTAACGCTAAAGATAATTATAGCACAAGATTTTTCTTAGTCCAGATAGGGAGCGTAAGAATTTTCAAGTTGTTTTTGAATCGTTTGTTTTACTTCCGCGCTTGCGAATGAGTGGCGGATAGCTGCTACGTTTAATTTCTTCATTTCGCCATAGGTCAAGGCGCAATTTTCAGCCATGAGTTGGTATTCGCGGCTGAGGGTTGTGTTTGAGACGGTTCGGTTGTCGGTATTGACGCAACACGGAACGTTTTCGTCCAGGAACAGGCGCAAGGGATGGTCATCCAGGGACGCGATTGCATTGGTCTGGACGTTGCTGGTTGGAGCCACCTCCAATAAAATATTACGCTCGCGGCAAAGGTCGCGGGCTTTTTTGTCGTTTCTGACTGCGACGCCGTGGCCGATTCGGGTTGCACCGAGGTGGATTGCATCCACGACGTTATGCGGGCAGTTACACTCACCGGAATGGAGCGTGATTTGAAGATTGGCTTGTTTGGCCGCATCCACGACTGGTTTTATGTGCTGGTTGGCGCCCTCTTTTTCATCTCCGGCGAAATCGAAACCGACGACGTAAGGATTGTGGTAGGTTTTGATTTGCTCGACAAGTGCCAAGTTGTCCGCGTTGGAATGGTGGCGCATGGCGCTGATTAGGAGGTTGACTTTGACCGGGAATACGTCGGTTGCGGCTTCGAGTCCGCGGATAACGGCATCCAGTACTTCATGAAGGGTCAGCCCTTCTCGTGTATGCAGTCGCGGTGCGAAACGTAGTTCGATATATTTCACATTGTCGTTGGCGACGGCTTCAATGGTTGCGTAAGTGGCCTCTTCCAGGTTTTGGGCAGTCTGGAGAAGTGGCAGGATTGCGTCAAAGCTGTCGAGATAGTCTTGCAGGTTGAGGCATTTATCCGGTGCTATGGCCTTTTCGATTTCGCCGGGTTGGTAGCCTGCCTCGGTTGCGAATTTACGCAAAGTTGGTAGTGGCACGGAGCCATCAAGGTGGCAATGTAGTTCCACTTTCGGGAGTTGTTCGATGATTGATTTTTCCATGATTACACTGCCTTTCAAATGTATATTAAGAAATATTATAGAGATTTTGTTGCCAAAAGTAAAAGCATAAATTCAATAGGTTGGTTTTTCGGCGATGATTATTTGTATATAGGGAGGTACTTCGCTAGAATGAATGGTATCAAAGACTTAATAGGAGGTTTCAGATATGGTTAGAAAAATTTATACAGCAGACAGTGTAATGGCGTCGGGTCCTTATTCGCATGCGGTCGACGCTGGCGAGTATGTTTATTTTTCCGGTCAAACGGCCAAGAATGCGATTGATGCTCGTGAATTGGGTGATGATATTGCGGCTCAGACTGTGCAGTGCTTTACTAATTTGTTGGCAGTTATGGCTGAAGCGGATCTAACACCTGATGATGTGGTCAAAGTGAATGTGTATCTGACTTCAATGAAACATTTTGAGGCGATGAATGAAGTTTATAAAACGCAATTCGAGGCCCCATACCCGGCCCGGACTTGCGTCGCTGTTCTGGAATTGCCGCTTGGTGCAGATGTCGAAATTGAAATCGTGGCGAAACGCCCGATTAAATAAAGATAATACTGCTTTTGGATGATTTGATCCGGAGGCAGTATTTTTTTTGAAAATTTTTGGTGGTAAACGGGATTGATGTGCAGACACTGTAAGAAAAATAAATAAAACGAACCGCAGTATAGGCGCACTGGCCTTACTGTGGTTCGTTGAAATACCATTCAGGTGAACTATCAATACTTTTTTGCAGGCCTGCGGGGACATTTTCCATTTTTCCATCAAATGGAAAATTCGGATTCAAGATGAGTGGCCTTGCAACGGAGGCTAATGGAACAGTGTTGAGCATTTTTTCCAACAGGCATTCATTTTTGATTCCCCCATTGCCAATGACGGGAATATTACCGGCTGCCTTCTGGAGCATTTCCATTTCCCCCAAATTAGCTTGAATGTTGTCGTGGATGAAAAATAATTCAATACGGTTTCCAGAATTTGAGAAGAAGCAATAAATCCATCTGTAACAATTAATAGTCGTTCATTTTCAAATTCCGCTAAATGCTCCAAGCTATTATCACCCATGTATAAAGTTGTTCCAAATCTGACTTTCTCCATCATTACCCTCCTTTCTCGCAAAAAAAGGCCGCAAGTAACGGGAGTATCATTGATACTCGTGTACTTACGGCCTCGTTGCTCGTATTTTTAATTCGCACGCCCTTGTGCTCTACCCTCTAAATGTACTATTCAAAGAAATAATTGTCAATAGTTTTTTATAAAACGGTTTCATTTCTAATCTTTTAAATCTTTTTTAGTTATTTCGGTATGGAAGACTTTACCGCTGCGTTCGTATAGCACGTCTTTAATCTGTGCATCCGCATTAACAACCCGCGCAATTGCAAAGAAATAATCCGATAACCTGTTGATAAATTTGAGGACTTCCTCATTCATATCGTTAGTCCATTGGAAGGTCACGATTTCTCTTTCCGCCCGGCGTGCCACGGTACGTGCAAAATGAAGCGTGCTGGCAAGCGTTGTCCCCCCTGGTAAAATAAATGACTCCACTACGGGTGGGATATCCGCGTATACATCAATTCTACTTTCTAGCCAAAAAGTTAAATCTTTGGTCACCCTGTATGGATTTTTACCATGTGGTGTTGCCAAATCATTGCCACAATCGAACAGATACTGTTGAATTTGCATCAGTTCCGCTCTAAGTTGTGGCTTCGTTTCATCCAGACTGGTAATGATTCCAACGATACTGTTCAATTCATCCACGGTTCCATAGGCAATGACCCGTGCTTCGTCTTTAGCTAATTGGATGCCCCCGACAATGCGCGTGTAACCCTTATCACCGGTCCGAGTGTATATTTGCATGAACATCTGCTCCTTTTAAATAATCTATTAATGCTGGCATGCCCTCGCCGGTTACGGCAGAAACACGAAAAATCTTTTCCACTCCGGCTAGTTGCAGTCGTTTCTCTGCATCCTGTATTTGTTTTTCGTCCTCGCATAAATCAATCTTGGTAACAATCCCGATACATGGTCGCATCATGTTCTGGGCAAAGTTTGGTGAAAAAATCATTTCCTGTTCAATGGCGCTGGAGATCAAGCCGATAATTTCCGATTCGGCTGCCATCATCTGTAAGGCACTATAAAAACGCCGATGCTGCACGAATTCGCCTGGCGTATCAATCATTTGGGGGTAAAACTCCACTGCCTGCGTCTTGTTATATTTCAGCTCTTCGCCTAAAATACTTTGGCAAAGCGTCGTTTTTCCGCTCCCAATCGATCCGATATACATTATCTTTTTCATATAAAGACCCCGTTCGATTTATGTTTTCGTAATTTTAGGTACACTAAATCCCATCATCCTCTCAAGAAATGATGTTGTTTCTATCATTGCTCCTTCAACAGCGGCAATGTCTCCCAAAATAAAAACTGAGCCACTGAAGCGATCAACAAAACCAATTTTTATCGGCCCTTGTTTTTTAGCCATGTCCACGGCAATTACGGCCACTTCGCTTGGCGTAATGGTCATGATACCAATTGCCTGGTAATACTCATTTTGTAATCACAATTTGTCAAAGATACGTTTATCAGGATTGGCAATGATATGCGCAATGGTGACTTGTTTTCCCGGAACGGATTCAAATATTTTTCTTTCCTTTGTTTCCATACTTGCCCCTCATTTCAATATGAAAGCGCAACACACACCCTCATATTATTTCTATTTTTTCTAAAAGTCAAGACAAGAAAAAACCGAGGAGCATCCTCGGTTCAATGGATTTTTCGCATTTGGTGGTGTAACAACGGTGCTAGAATCGGTTCCAGGATCAAGTAGAAACCAGCATTTCCCGCCGCATGCATGAGGTCGAACGAAATCCCCATTAAATAGTAGACCCAAAAATTGGTCATGCCATACATATTGTAAGAAAAAATGGAGATGATGAATCCGAACAGCAGGCCGTTCAAAAAAGAATAGGCAGTAAAAATGAAGCGGGTATTTTTCTTCCCCTTCCCATAAAGGGGTTTGAGAAAGATGCCGGCGAAACCCAGCAAAAGGAAATACGTGATGAGTTGTGGAAAAAGCCAAGGACCCATTCCCAAAACCATATTGGACAGAATAAGGGACGCAGCTGCAACAATCAAGCCGTCCGTAATCGTGAGATTCAATGTTATCAACAGGAGGATGGTCGTCATCGGTTGGACATTCGGGATAAATTGAAAGACAATCCTGCCAACATAACAAAGGGCTGTCAGGATAGCCAATAAAGCTAATCGCTTAACCGAAAATTTTTGGCTCTTTTTTCTTACATCGCTTCTAGTTTCCATTCTACAACGTCTCCCTCTTGGAGTTCCGTTTCATTTGCGCCCACTGGTGCCATTTCGCCATTTATATCAAATAACCAATATTTCCCTGCTTCCGTATCTTGTTCCTGTCCGTCAATGGACGTAATGAAGCCGTCCGTTTCTTCGATGTCATAATTCTCTTTCATAACATCCAGGAGAATAGCGCCCTCTTCGACTTGTATTTCTTGGCTGCCACCCTCAACTTCTTCACCATCAATGGACATGCGCATCGTGACGGTAATCGTCTCTGCCATAACTGATGAGATGGTTGATTCGGAAATTGATTCTTCGGTCGTTTGTGGTGATTGGCAACCCGCCAAAATAAATCCAGATGCTAATAAAAATAAATATTTTTTCATTTTCCTTCACTCCTAATTTTTGTATTATAAAAAATTAGGAACTGAATAACCGTCATTGGTTACCCACCTTCATCTTTGAAGTCCAGTCCCCATCTACTAATTTTTGATAGAGGTCCTTCATTTTGCTAAAAATGAAGCTGTTTTTTGAGTACAAAAAAAGCCTATGCGCCATTACATAGACTGGGACGATACTGTTTTACCTCGAAACAGCAAACGTTGCATTATTAGCAATCCAAGATAAAGATCTGACTCCATATGTCTCCATATGATTACAGTGGCGGGACCGTATTGGGATTTAACCAAACTTCCGTATCTTGGTTGTCTTTGAATGGTACTTCTATCACCTCTGATTGTAGGTGAAAGTTCCGCAAAATGCAAGCGCTTATATAAGTATGATCAGTTTAAGGCTATAGAGGGTATTTTTTTATTTTAAAAAAAGCTTTTCGAGGTTTTTTGCTTATATATATGTAAAGGGGGAATGGCTATGTTGATGAAAAAACGGGAAATGGCGGTTGAGCTTCGGGTATTGCGTGCGCTACAGGGGCGGATGGTGTTTTCGCCGAGGCTGGAGCGACAGCTGCGGAATTCGGAATCGGGCCAGGTTGGTGAGTGCAGCTTTGATGAATTGGGTGCCCGGATTGATGATTGTGCGGTGCGGTTGAATGATTTGGTGTTGGTTGTTGGTGGAAAGTTGTGCCAGATTGATGCTTTATATATTTGTGATGGTGTGGTTTATTTGTTTGAAGTAAAAAATTGGATGGGGGCGTTTGACTTAATGGATGGGGATTTTGTCGGTCTATCAGCCTGTCCGTTGGCGCAGCTAAAGAGATCCCGGATGTTGCTGGAAGAATTGTTGCGGTCGATGCGGGTATCGGTTCGGGTAGAATCACGATTAGTATTTGTGGGAACGGGCGTAAGTTTGTATGGGTTGCGGCGGGATGATCCGGTGTTGTTGCCGCATCAGGTGCAAGGTTATTTAAACGAATTGCGGATACGGTCGGGCGGATTTTTGCGGGATAGTGATGTCCGGTTGGGTCAGCGATTGGCTAATCACCATGTTGTGAATAATCCATATCAGCAGTTGGCTAAGTACTGTGTGGAGGATGTAGCGGGTGGGGTACTTTGTGGGGAGTGTCGGGTTCGGATGGTTGAATACAGTTTTCTACGATTAACTTGCCCAAGATGCAACATATTTGAACATAAACGAAACAGTTTAGAACGGACAATTCTAGAATTAGATACTTTATTTCCACCAGAAAAACAACGCGTCCATCAAATTTATTTGTGGTGCGACAAAATATTTTCAAAAAGAATGATTCATGATTACTTAAAACAGTAAAATCTGCATACATTCATGAATATTATTCCGAGTATGCAGACTATTTGCGAAAGTCTGCATGCTCGGAAAGCTTCGTATCGGGAGCGCGCAGAGAAGGACCCCTTTCTCTGCACACTTGACCTTATACAGCCAACGAGTATTCAGAGTAGGTGGTCCATAATAATTTAATCGAACGGATAAACCAGTCCCCATTCGGCCCGAACCGTATCCATAATAGTCATGACATTTTTTGTTTTGGCGAGAGTGGGGTTAGCACCCTTTTCCAGCACCATATTGGTGAAATTATTGATTTCATGAGTGAAGGCATGGGCGGTATCGGTTGTCTCAATCACTGTTTTGTTTCCTTGTAGGTCCGTAAAAGTAGCTTGGTTAGCGCGGGTGTAGCCCGGTATTTCCAGGTAACCTTTTTGGAACGCAACGACGCCTACATGTGGGAGGTCGGTACCAAAAGATAAGGTAATGGTTGCCAGTTCTTTTTCTTTATTTTTCAAAAGAATGACGGAGGTTTCATCGACTCCGGTTTCGTGTAGGTTGCCGAAAGTCAGGATTTCGTCAGGTTGGCTGGTCATGAACTCGAGTGCGAATGTGAGCGCGTAAGTTCCGATGTCGAAGAGTGCGCCGCCCGCCAGCTCGGGTTTGTAGAAATACATCGGGGAGTCTTCGGGTTTGAAGGCTCCGTATGGCGCGTGGATGTATTTGAGTTTGCCAAGGTCGTGCTCCGCTATCCACTGTTTGAGTTTTGGATAAAGCGGGACATGGAAAATGGTCATGGCTTCGGCCAAATAAAGGTTCTTGTCGGCCGCGAGCTGGATGACTTCGTCGAGTTGGACGCCGCTCGTCACCATGACTTTTTCGGAAAAGACGTGCTTACCGGCATTCAGGCATTGCTTGATCTGCTTGTAATGGTGGCTGTGAGGTGTCGCGATATAGACGGCGTCGATGGTAGCGTCGGCGAGCATTTCTTCATAGCTGCCGTAGCTGACAGGAATCTTATATTGGTCGGCAAATGCGGCTGCTTTTTCTTTGGAACGGGATGCAACGGCGTAAAGCTCGGCCTTGTCAGTTTTGAAAGAACGTGCGAAATCATTGGCGATGTTGCCTGCTCCCAGTATTGCCCATTTCATGGTGTGGCCTCCTAAAGGTATAAGTATAATGATTGCAAAAGATAGTCGACTTCGTATTTGGTTGCCAACTTGAGCAGCTGGCGTTTGATTGGTGCGGGTGCGCCTTTAGCCAAGTTTCGTTCAAATTGTTTGCGCTCGGCTGGAGTCGCTTGGTCCTTGAAGTAGCCCCAAACGTGTTCGGCCGCATTCTCAATGTAGCCGGGGTTCGCGCTTGAATCAGCTAACGTTGTTTCGATTAACTGATAGAATTCGCGCACCGGGTAAGCTGATTTATCTTTTAATAACGTGCGGATAGCTTGATAAGCAGCTGGCGATTTTTCCAGGATGGCATATTTGTATCTACCCCACTCTTTTTCCAAAAATTTGATTTGGGGTGTATCGGTCAAGGCGTTGACACATTTAACGGCGGACAGGTTTTTATCCTTGACTTCCAGCATGATATCGATGGTTTGATCGGGTAATTCGCTGTAGAAATCCAGAAACGTTTCAAGCGCGATGGTTTGGGTATGGGCACCGGGTTGCTTGGTCGGGTCCTGTTGGGAATAATGAATTTTTTGCTTGCCGTCTTCGGGCTGCCAGGTTTTGGCGACTTCTGCGATCCAATAGCTGTCCGGCGCCTCTGTTGGCGGTTGGTTGATCGCGTGATGCAGATTATCGAATACGGCCGGTATTTTCAGTCGGTTAGCCAGAACCAGGACTTCTTCAATATTATAGGAACGTTCGTCATTTTCGATGATGAGGCGGTCTTTGACGGATTGCGGCAGGCGCTGGAAATTGAGAGCGAATCGCTCCATCGCAACTGGCTTATCACCGTATACCCCTCCCACGTGCAGAATGATTTTACTGGTGCGGTCGGTTCCAAGCGCGGTAAGTACTTGGTCGTGGTAAATCAGATCCGCAATGGTGCGGTTAACGACGTCATCACTTGGGGAGTTCAAAACGGTATATTGGCCCGGGTGCATGGAAACGCGTAGGCCATTTTTTTTGATTTTGGCACCGATTCTATGGAAATCCTCTTGATGAATCACGCGCCAGTCGAGTTCATTAACGGGGCTCGAGCCAAATGGAATCAGGTCGGAACTGATCCGGAATAGTTTGATATTATTTTCGTGGTTATAATCAACCATGCGCTCGAGTGAGGCCAGGTTGTGTGCAGTTACCTCGGTCAGTTTTTCCGGGGTGGCGAATTTCATCGTGACGGCGCGGACGTTTGTACCCGGCGTCCCGATATTTAAACAGGCATAGCCAATTGACATAAAGATGGGTGCTCCTTTCGTTAATCGTATTGGATTAAATTTATATTAAATGAGGGATGAAAGCAATTTAAAGGGTTTGGCGAACCCAAAAAACTCGGCAGCGAATTTGCTGCCGAGTCGATCATCGTTACAAGTTTTCCCCGTTCGAGGCAATCACTTCCTTGTACCAATCGAAAGACGCCTTTTTCTTGCGGTCTAGGGTCCCTTCGCCTTGGTTGTCTTTATCGACGTAAATGAATCCATAGCGCTTCTCCATTTCACCGGTGGAAAAACTGACGATGTCGATGCAGCCCCAAGGTGTGTAGCCGATCAGGTCAACGCCATCTTCTTCAACGGCCTGTTTCATTTGCTTGATGTGTTCACGCAAATAATGGATGCGGTAGTCGGCCTGAATGGTGCCATCCGCCTCAACCGTGTCGTATGCACCAAAACCATTTTCCACAATAAACAAAGGCAGGTTGTAGCGTTCGCTCAAGACATTCAGGATATAACGCAAACCAACCGGGTCAATCGGCCAGCCCCAGTCACTTTTTTCAAGATAGGGGTTGTCGGTCAACTTCAAACCATCAATCGCCCCATCCTGTCTGCCCGGGACATCCTCCAAGGCGGTCACGGTATTGGACATGTAATAGCTTAAACCGATGTAGTCCACTGTCCCTTCGCGCAGGATTTGCAACTCCTCTTCCGTATAGTCAATCTGATAGCCTTCCTTTTCCCAGATTTTCAAAACGTAACCGGGGATTTCACCGCGGACATGGATGTCATTGTAGAAGAAACGGCGGTCCATGGCCTTTACGGCTGCCATCATGTCATCTGGATTGGAGGAATACGGATAAACCGGGACATAGGCCATCATGCAACCAATCTGAAAATCGGGATTGATGCGGTGGCCGATTTTGACGGCTTTGGCGCTGGCGATCAGTTCATTCAAGCTCGCTTGGTAGACCACTTCTGCTTTGTTTTCGCCCTCTTCGAAAATGATGGCCGAGTTGTTGAACACATGCAGGGGATGGTAACCATCTGCCTGGTTGTTGATTTCGTTGAACGTCATCCAGTACTTCACCTTGTCGCGGTAGCGTTCGAACACCGTTTCCGCATAATGGGCAAAGAAATCAATCAGCTGCTTGTTGCGGAAACCGCCGTATTGCTTGTAAAGATGATAAGGAATTTCAAAATGGGACAAGGTCACGACCGGTTCAATCCCGTATTTCAGCAATTCATCAAACAGGTCATCGTAAAACTGCAAACCCGCCTCGTTCGGTTCGGTTTCGTCCCCCAATGGGAAAATGCGGCTCCAGGCGATGGAGGTCCGGAAACTCTTGAAGCCCATTTCCGCGAACAAGGCAATGTCTTCCTTGTAACGGTGGTAGAAATCAACCGCTTCGTGGCTTGGGTAATGATACTCGGGCACCACACCGTCCGTTATTTTCCGGGCCGTCGTATTGGAGCCGCCGCTGATGACATCAGCGGTTGAAATACCTTTGCCACCTTCATTCCAGCCACCCTCGATTTGGTTGGCCGCAACGGCGCCACCCCAAAGAAAATCATGCTTGAAACCCTTCATTAACCTTTTCCTCCTTCTAGTAACTTGAATGTGCCCACCTTTTCGGCAAGACTATCCGTCCCGATAAAGACGTCAAACAGACCGGGGTCGGCGTGGTTTGATAAGTCGGGATGGATGTAACGCAAATCAGCTTCGATCAAAGTGAACGTGAATGGTGCTTCACTTTGCGCCGGAACCGTGATTTTTTGGAACTTTTTCAACTCCTTGACTGGCCGTGACACGGTCGCGACTTGATCATGGATATAAAGTTGGATGGTTTCCGTCCCGTCGTAATTACTCGTGTTCTTGATAAGGCCGCTGAAATGGATTTCGCCATCCGGATCGAGTTCGGTCGTACTCTGTTCGATTTCCCGCAACTCAAATGTAGCGTAGCTTTTTCCGTACCCGAAAGGATACAACGGTTCGTTCGGGATATCCAAATAGCGTGATACATATTGGTAGCCTTTTGTTTCCTCGGTCAGTGGACGGCCGGTACGGATCTGGTTGTAATAAACCGGAATTTGGCCGGTCGTGTACGGGAAAGACATGGACAATTTCCCGCTCGGGTTGACGGCACCGAACAAGACATCCGCCACGGCATTCCCTGCTTCTGTCCCGGGGAACCAAGCCTCCAGGACGGCATCGGAATACTGTTTGACCGCTCGCAAATCCAGCGGCCGGCCGTTAAAGAGCACAGTCACGACCTTCTTGCCGGTGGCGTGGGCTTGTTTCAACAACTCGATTTGGACCGGATGCAGGGTGATGTCGGACTTGCTGGCACCCTCGCCGGATTCGCGGCTGGCTTCACCCAGAGCCACCACCAAAGTTTCACTGGTGGCGAACACGTTGTGGATGGCTTGCCATTCGGATGCTGAGATGGCGGTCGTTTCCGCGACCGGTGCTACCTGCAACTGGCGAGCATAGGGCTTCATTCCCGCTTCCAGAGTCACGCTTTGGGATGGGTCACCCATTAAGGACCAGGAACCCAGCACATCCTGACTTTGGGAAAATGGCCCCACCAAGCCGATGGCAGTATCCGCTTTGAGTGGCAATGTTTGGTCGTGGTTCTCCAACAATACCAGTGTTTGGCTGGCCAACTTACGGGCTTCACCCCGCAAAGCTTCGGTATCAATCGGTTCTTCGGTCAGGCCCCGATAAGGATTCTCAAACAAACCTAAATCATTCTTCAAATTCAACACGCGCCACACGGATGCATCAATTGCTTCCTGTAAAGGAGCGAGTTCTTCCTGGGCATGGATGTAACTGTAGGACGTCATGTCGATATCGATTCCCGCCGCCACCGCCAGTTGGGCTGCCTGGGTATGGTCTTCGGCCACCCCATGATTGATCAGTTCGCCGACTGCATTCCAATCGGAAATGATGACCCCATCAAAGCCCAGCTGTTCCCGCAAAACCGTTTCGAGGAGCGGTTTGTTGGCCGTGACCGGCGTGCCGTTGAAGACGTTGAAAGAAGTCATCACCAATTTGGCCCCGGCCTCGATGGCAGCTTGAAAAGCGGGCAAATGATTTTGATGCAGTTCCACTTCCGACATATCGACGCGGTTGTAGTCCCGTCCAGCTTCAGCCCAGCCGTAGCCGACAAAATGTTTGACACAGGCCGCAATCTTCTCATGATCCTTTTCCAGATCTGTCCCTTGATAGCCCGTAACGAATGCTTCTGCGTAAACCTGATTCAAATAAGGATCTTCACCGGTACTCTCCAGCACCCGTCCCCAGCGCGGATCACGCACCAAGTCAACCATCGGGGAAAAAGTGACCTGAATCCCTTCACTGCTGGCTTCCTTGGCTGATAAAGCGGCCATTTCCTCAATCAGGGCTGGATTCCAACTGGCGCCAAGCGCAAGCGGAATCGGGAAAATGGTCCGGTAGCCGTGAATGACATCCGCCATCAATAACAACGGGATTTTCAAACGACTCTTTTCCAAAAAGCGTTTCTGAATCGCAGCGGCTTGTTCCCGGGTTTGGGTATTCAACGTCGACCCGACGACAAAGCGGTCTTCTTCCGCCATAATCACATTTTGTAACGGACCGGTCAAGGTGCCTTCTTCCGGATTTTCATCCAGGAAGTGCGGGCTGACTTGCACGAGCTGGCCAATTTTTTCCTGGAAGGTCATTTGCTCAAATAAGTGCCGTAACTTCGTTTTTTCCACTCTCTACGTTCTCCTCCTTGCAGCTTTTCATGGCCTTGTAAGTTGCCCCGACAATCCCGGCATCATTCAAGAAATGACACGGGCGGATTTCGGCCAAAGTCATATTTTCCATATCACGGTGTCCAGCCTGCAAAGCCCGGACGCGGCGATTCAATTCCTGGATAAAGGCTGGGTTGGCACTGATGCCGCCTCCGACCAACACCACTTCCGGGTCCAGGGTCACCAGGACATTGAAAATCCCGATGGCGAGATGATGATAAAACGCATCGATGACCGCTTGGGCATTGGTGTCACCCGCTGCGGCCAAGGTAAATATCTGTTCGCCGTCCAATTCGGAAGTTGTCCCTGTTTCGTCTTGGTAACGTTGGACCAAACCGGATTGGACGGAACCGGTCAAGCTGAGCGACGCCAAGCGCGTATCGTCCGCGTCGATAAATTTGTTGATCATAAAGCCAAATTCCCCCGCTGTCGCATGGGCACCGCGATAAATGTCATGGTTGATGATGATGGCCCCACCGATGCCGGTCCCGACCACAGCCGTGAAATAATTCGCGTACTGTTTGCCGGCTCCGAGCCATTTTTCGGCCAAGGCAGCACTGTTAGCGTCATTTTCAACCGACACCGGAACGCCCAGTTCTTTTTCCAGGATATCTTTCAAATGGATACCATAAAAATCGAAAATGGCTCCGCCGGTCGTCATAAAGCCGGTCGCCTCAACAACACCGGGCACACTGATTCCCACGGCGACGATTTCATGGTTTTCTTGATAGGTTGCCACGATTTCTTTGACTCGGCTGATGATTTCTTGGCCCTTGGTGCTGGTTTTGCTTTTTGATTTGTGAAGGATGGTGCCCGTTTCATCCAACAGGCCGTATTTAATATTCGTCCCGCCGATATCGATACCAATATATTTCTTCATTGCTTTCCCTCGTTCCTTCGTGTCAAGCAAGTGTCACGCGGATGCTCTTCACTTCTTTATTTCGAATTGCGCGTGCCCCTTGGTCGTCCACCCACTCGTCTTCAATCGCGATTTCGTGATCATCCAGGTAGGTGAGTGTGTATCGGACCGGTCTGACACCATCTTTTCCGTACGTATTTTGTTTGGTTTCATTGACATACGTGACGTCAATGGCCCCGAATAATTTGAATTGGACCGTACCGTCTTCCTGGAATAATCCTTGATGCAGGACCGGTCGTAATTGGAACCCGAGCTGGTCGGTGTACGTGAATGGCGTCTCACCGATGAACATCCGGACCCACATCTCCAGAAATTCAACGGTCGATCCACTCAAACGAGCCACAAAACCCTTGCCATGGATGCTCGGATCCGGATTGGCGGAGCTGGCGATAAAGGATGAATTTTCCAAAATACTGCGGCCGTATACGGCTGGATCCAAATTCGGAATCAGCATCGTTTGGCTATCTTCATAGAATTCTTCATACAGGCCGCTCTTCAGAATTTCCAATAAATACTTATAGGACATGTGCAGGAATACCGATTCATTTTCCAACCAGCCGCGGGTGAAAAACCTCGCCCTTCCCAGCTCGATTGGTTCGTCGGTCAGCGGTGTGCTGGTTTTGTACATGTTGAGTTTGCGGTCGAATATTTCCGACTTTCGCACGGCTTCATAGAGTTGGCGTGCTTCAACCGGATTGGCGGTCACTTTCATCTTTTTGACGACGCCCTCCAGGAACGGTGTCACCGCATGGGCTGAAAAATGGTCCGCTTCTTTATCAAAGTAAAAGTAAGTCGGCAGGAGCCCGTCGCTGTTGTAGGCTTCGACCGCTGTCACCGCTTCGTCCACCCGCTTGGTGATAGCTGCCAACAAAGGCTTGGCTGCCAGCGTTGACCATTCACCGGATAGACTGTGATAAATATCGGCGCGGTAATTTTCCAATAATGTGGTGGTCCGGTCCCAGAATGCTTGGTCATCTGTAGTCATCGTTTCAAAATGCGCCTGGAGCTTGTCCAGGAAGCGGGTGGCCTCAATCGGCAGAGTCACCGGTCCATCCACCGCGTTAATAATGGTCATAAGGCGTTTCAGTTCATACAGTTCCGATGTGCTGGCGCCAAACAATCCCGGCAATCCGTTCAGGGAATCGTTCCAACCGGGTTTGCCGGCTTCCATCGCAATCCCGTAACCGAATGGCGCGATAGTGGCGGCTTTCACTGCCGTCAACAATACGAGTTTGGCATATAGCGTGGTCGTCAGGGGTTGGTTATCTGGCGTTTGAACCCACTGGCTGGTTTCATTTTCCCCGTGGCGGACCGCATGAAACTGACGGAACCGCTCGCCTTGTTTGATATGCTTCTTCGCGCGCGGTTCTACGAACGCCTTGTTTTGATAGTATTTATAAGGCCGTTCGAAAAACAGTTCCTGTTTCTTGTCCGGGTAAAGGGCCAGATAACTTTCGATCAGGTCGGTGTTATAAGTCCAGTGATCGATCCAAAACCCTTCGCCGTGGTCCGCTTCCAGATTTTCGGTACTTTCGCTGAGAACGAAGACGTTGTCGTCAATGAATTCTTTTATGAAGTTTACCGCCGGGTCTGGAATGAAAGCATCCAGTTCATGATCCCATTGTATGCGGTGCTGGCTTTTTCCTGGGTTAATTACCGTGTCATAGCGACGTTTGCTCCAGTGGTGATGCCGGTTTTCGTGGTGTTGTGGGTCATTATTTTTTTGACTATCAGTTACTTCTTTATATTTTATGGAACCCTGGCAGGTTCACCTTGGCAGAAACTGAAGGATAGTCTGGTTTTGCCGTGGGTGTTCCCGTTGCAATCGTTAGGGATGCTTGTAGGTGTTGGAGCGATTTGGCTGTTGAACTGGCGCTTTTCGGTGATCGGCATTCTGTTTTTGTTCAGCGCCCCTGTAGCCTTGTATTATTATTTGTTGCGGAAAAAGTATTGGCGGCATTTCCGCGTGAAATGATGAAATAAAAATTGATTTTGAAGATTCTAGTTCCGACTTTTGGGTTGAAGTCGGAACTAGAATCTTTTTTGAGGGTTTTTCTTCCGATTTTTAAAAAAACTCAGCAGTAAATGTGCCTACTCACACATATACTGCCGAGTTCTTATCCTTTCAATCCGGTTGTGATATTTGCATCGGTAATGTACCGTTGGAATACAATAAACACGAGTAGCAACGGAATAATCGAGACGACGGATGCGGCGATAAGAATGGTCCAGTTGATATTCTCGGCGCCGACCAAGCCTCTGAGGGCAACTTGCAACGTGTAGTTTTTGGGATCGTTCAAAACAATCAATGGCCAAACATAGTCATTCCAACGCCATTGAAATGAAAAAATACTGAGTGTCAGGATGACAGGCTTAGCAATCGGAAACATGATGCGTGCGAAAATTTGCCCATCGGTTGCGCCATCGATTCGTGCAGATTCAACGAGGTCGTCGGGCACGGATACGAAAAAGGTTCGGAACATAAAAATGCCGGTTGCGGTATTGATGGACGGAATGATGATGCCCGCCAGGCTATCGTACAGTCCGAGTTCACGGATAATAATGAACACTGGGTTCATGATAACTTCAGTTGGCAGCATCGTCGTTGCGATGATACAAATGAAAAAGAAATTAAGCCATTTTTGGTCGTATTTAGCAAAAGCGTAGCCACAGGTCGCACTGGCAAATACGGTCAAGATGGTAGTTACAACAGAAGAAATCATGGTGTTGCCAAAGTACCGAAAAAAATCCAGACTATTCCAGGCTGCATTATAGTTTTGGAGTGTCGGGTTTTCCGGCAAGATACTCAATGGATATGTGAATAATTCCGAGCCAGGTTTGAAGGAACTTAACACAAACCAGAGTAAGGGAAAACTATATAGCACAACAACAATCAGGAGTGCTGTTGTAAGCAAGATTGTCGCGGTCCTGTCGTGTAGCTTTGAAATATCGTAGGTTTTTTTAGTCACGTTTCTTCCCCCCTATTCGCATTTGCACGAGACCCAGCAATAGCAGGATGGCGAAGAGCACCATCGATGCGGCACTCGCATAGCCCACTCGTCTTTTTTCGAAACCAGTTTGGTAGATGTATTGCACGATAAAAACGTTCGACGTCCCTGGTCCACCACCAGTCAATGATTGGACGAGCGCGAATTCTTTCATGGACCCAATGGATCCCAACAAGATAACCATGAAGGAGGTCGGCTTGATGGACGGCAAGGTAATGTTCCAGAACTTTTGTCGACTATTTGCCCCATCCATGTCGGCTGCCTCATAGAGCGAGGCCGGAATATTTTTTAGCGCATTAGAAAATTGGAGCATGTTGAAGGCTGTCCCACCCCATAGAGCAGCCATGACGATTACTGAGAAGGCAGCATTTGCACTGGACGACCACGGAAGCGGTTCGCCACCAATGACGGAAATAACATAGTTGATAAATCCGAAATGTTCCCCAAAGAGCCATTTCCAAATGACCCCGGCAATGATTCCCGAGATGGTCCAGGGTAGGAAGATAACAATCCGTCCCAAGCCGCGTCCCTTGGCATATTTACTGTTGAGGAGCAAGGCGATGCTCAAGGAAACGACATAAATCAGTGGTACAAGCGTAATGGCATAGCGGAAGGTTCGCAAGAGCGCACGGTAGAAACTTGGGTCCTGGAATAATTCCGTATAATTTTCAAAGCCGATGAAGTTCGGCGTTGAGAAGCCTTTATAATCCGTTAGTGAATAATAAAACCCGAGAATTGCGGGTAGTAAAAAGAATAGGATAAATAAGATGATATTGGTACCGGTGAAGATGAGCGGCCATTTATTTCTTTTTAATTTTGTTAGCAATTCCCTTCCCTCCTTTATTTAAAAAAACGGATTAGATCCGGAAATCAGGATCTAATCCGGGGTGTTTATTTTTCTAAATACCCATTGTTATAATCTTCGATGGTATTCTCAATCACTGTGTCGATCTCAATCTCGTCATTCAAATATTGAACGACTGAATCACGGTAAGCACCGGTCAGTCCTGTATAACCACGCATCGTCCGGGACACGCCATCGGATGTTTGTTTACCGGAAACTTCATCGGCTGCTGTGATTTCGTTGATATAAATATCGTAAGCTTCTTGGCCACTATCATATTCAACGCTCACGCCCTCAAGTGCAGGTAAGTATCCCGCATAAGTCGCTAGTTGCGTGTAATTTTCTGGTTGGTAAAGCCACTCGATAAAGGCGCGGCCCCCTTCTGGGTTTGCCCCATTTTCAAAGCCAACCATGAAGTTACCGCCCATATTGGTTGCACGTACTTCTTCATAAGGCATATAAACAGCTTTCCATTCGAAATCGATATTTTCCGAGAAGTCTTTTATTTGCCAGCTACCAGACATGTAAGCTGGGATTTGACCACTCTTGAACATTGCGGAAGCATCTTCACCAGCAGTCCAGACCGATTTCGGCATGATACCGTTGTTATTGAGTTCCTTGAAATATTCAATTGCTTCAATCGTTTCTTCGTCAGTCATGTAAGAAGTTTCATCTTCATTCAAGAAGAAATCTTTACCGCCAAATTGATAAGTAAATGCACGGAGACGGTGGTCTGAAGCATCCATCACAAGTCCGAAACGGGCGTCCGTTTTGTCCATGATTTCTTCTAGTCCGGCCACGAATTCATCCCAAGTCCAAATATCATCTTCGGAAGTCGGATAGGAAACACCGGCTTCGTCATAAAGTTCAGTATTGATGAACATACCCACCGCGGTGATATCGGTCGGGATCGCTTTGACAACGCCCTCTTCATTTTTTATGGTGATGGATTCAATCGTTTTCGCTGATTCTGCGACATCAGATAAGTCCATCAGGTAATCTGCCCAATCAGGTACGACACCTGATACACGCGCAACATCCGGCGCGTCATCGGATTGGACAGCAGTGGAAATTTTTGTTGTTAAATCGGCGTAAGGGACGTCGGTCACTTCAACGTGAACGCCGGTTTCTTCCTCGTACTTTTCTGCCATTTGCGCATAGGCGCTCCCTTCAGAAACGTCTCCGGAAACATATAAAGTGACGGTGTCGGAATCTCCGCCTGAATTACCACAGGCCGCTAAAGAAATAAAACTACCTGCGATAAGCATTGGTAAAATAAACTTCTTATTCATTTATAATTCCTCCTTTTATATTGCCCTGTGTTAATCACTGGGCATTGTGTGTCCGCTTTCATTTTATCATGGGAATTTGAATTTGGGAAATGTGAACTGTTTAATCAAAATTAGATAGACACTCTAGAGAAGGGCTTTTATTTGTATGTATTCGGTTTCTTTTATAAAATGAAAATATCTATTAAAGAAACGGGGTATTTAAAATGGGATTATTTGATAATGTAGGAAGTTTACTGGATTTATTTGTGGATAACGATCAGGCCGCTGAAAAGCAAACGTTGGCGAAACGTGCGGATGTCAGTGCGACTGACTTTGGCAAAGTTGCGGCTGTAGGTTTGCCGGCCATTTTACAAGCCCTGCAACGTAACGCGGCAGATGAAAAAGGCTTGGAATCGCTAAACGAGGCTTTGACGAAACACCAGGATGTCAAACAGTATCAATCAGTCAATCAAGTGGCGGAACAAGTGGATCCGGAAGACGGCGACAAGATTCTGGGCCATGTGTTCAACGACAAAGGTTCGATAATTGACCGGATTGCAAATTCCGTTGGGATGTCACCTGCTGCGGTCAAACGTGTATTGGTGTTGTTGGCACCGGTCGTATTGAAATATCTAGCAGACATGAAAAATGAAAAGCATCTTGATAAAGCGGGTGTACAGAAAGAAACGCAAGCAACTGCTAAAAAAGTGACGAAGTCCTTACAAGAAGATACCCGCAAGAAAGGCTTATTGGGTGAATTACTCGGCGGCTTAGCAGGCGGAAATGATGCCAAGAAGGCCAAAGATAGTGATGATGGTATTTTGGATGATGTATTGAAAATGTTCTTTTAATTGAAATAGCCGAGAGTGGGAAAAAAGGCGTTTAGCCCCGGATCACTGGAGCGAATAAGCGGAAGGTGGTCGCAGACCATCTGAGCATTATTATGGGGGCACTGTGGGCTGACCGCCCAAGTGTATCATGGTTGTAAGCTGCTGAAGCAGCAACAACCATGACAAAGTGACGCCGGGGCTGCCTTTTTGAGCACGTTTACGAAGCAAATATTCGGTTAAATAGCCGGGGCTGGGAAATAACTCCCAGCCCCGGCTATTTTTATTAGCTTAGCACCTTCACCGCAAATGCTTCATAAGGTTCCAATTTAATACCTGCTAAATGATCATACGTCTTATTGTAGTTGCTGATAATTGTCTCAGTTGGCGTAGTTTTTAAATCCAATCTTGCTTCAAAATCGCTCAAATTTGCGACCACTACCCATTTCTCCCCTTCATACTCCCTCTCATATGCAAAAATAGTTTCGTGGTCCGGAAGCAGTAAGGTGTAGTTGCCATGGACGATGAGCAGGTTTTGTTTCCGCAGTTGAATCAGTTTTTGATAGGTATAGAAAACGGAATTTGGATCTTCTAGAGCATTGGCCACGTTGACGGTTTCGTGGTTCGGATTGGCTGGAATCCACGGTTCGTTAGTTGTGAATCCTGCGTTTTTAGTATCCTTCCACTGCATCGGGGTGCGCGCATTGTCACGACTTTTCGCATTGAGGGATTCAAAAATAGCCGCTTCGTCATACCCGGAACCTAGGCGGTCATGGTACATATTAATCGTTTCGATATCCCGTGCTTGGGAAATATCGGAAAGTTCGAGGTTGGTCATCCCAATCTCTTCACCTTGATAGATATAAGGCGTTCCTTTCATCAAATGCAACAGAATCGCGAAAAGCTTCGCACTTTCAACGCGGTATTCGTTGTCGTTACCCCATCGTGAAACAATACGCGGGGTGTCATGATTATTCCAGAAAAGACTGTTCCAGCTGTTTTCACCAATTTCGGTTTGCCACTTTGTCAGTGTCTTTTTCAAATCAATGATATTCAGCGGTTTGAGGTCCCATTTTGACTTGCCGGGTTGCTCATCCAGACCGATATGTTCAAATTGGAATACCATGGAAAGTTCTTTGCGCAGCGGGTCTGAGTACAGCGGTGCATCGGCCGGTGTCGCACTCCACGTTTCGCCTACGGTCATCACATCGTAATTCCCAAAGGATCTGTGATTCATTTCCTGGATATAATCATGCAGTTTCGGCCCATTGGTAATGATTTTTTCATCGGGAACTTTACCGATGTGATCAATGACATCCATTCTAAAGCCAGCAATACCTTTTTCCAGCCAGAATGTCATCATTTCGTAAATTTTGTTGCGCATCTCTTCATTTTCCCAGTTCAAATCAGGTTGTTTTTTACTATATAAGTGCAAGTAATACTGGCCGCTTGCTTCGTCGAATTCCCATGCTGGACCACTGAATGTTGATTTCATGTCATTTGGCACACCGCCTTCAACGGGATCACGCCAAATATAGTAATCGCGGTAAGGATTGTCCTTGCCTTTTTTTGCTTCCAGGAACCATTCATGTTCGTCGGAAGTATGATTTACGACCAGGTCCATGATGATGCCGATATTGCGTTTTTTTGCTTCATTAATAAGATTATCCAAATCTTCCATGGTCCCGAACTCAGGATTGATTGCTTGGTAATCGCTGATATCATAGCCGTTGTCATCGCCAGGGGATCGGTACACCGGCCCCAACCAAATGACATCAACACCTAGTTTTTCAAGGTAATCCAGATGTGAAATAATGCCGGGAATATCCCCAATGCCGTCGCCATTTGAGTCTTGAAAACTCCGAGGATAGATTTGATAAATCACACTGTTTTTCCACCAATTCATTCTTTTACCTCCAATTCGTAAACGCTTACGTTGTCTATATTAGCAAACAAAAGTAATGCTATCAATTAGAATAAAAAAACACTATCCAGTTTGAAACTAGATAGCATTCTCAAGTATTTTTTTCAATAACAATTCTAATTGTTCCTGATTTTTCGAATTCACATTTTCTTGCAGAAATTGGGCAATTTGGCGGACGACATTGAGATGGGCTTCGTCATCTGCAGCTGAAAAGGCGATGACGGTATCGACGGGATCATTCGCCGGGTTGCCAAAATTGATTGGTTTTTTCAGGGTGATGATAGCCGCACCGGTCTTTAAAGCACCTAATTCCGGGCGTTGGTGTGGGATTGCGACTCCAGGTGCAATGACGAAATAGCGTGTATTGCTCTCGTAGGTCTGGATCATTTTGCCGACGTAACGTTCGGTAACGTACCCCGCTTCAATCAAGAGATTCCCTGCCATACGGATGGCATGGGCACCATTTGCTGCGCGTACGTCAAAGGCAGTCAAGTTTTCCATAGAAGCCCCTCCTTTGTTATTTGTTTCTATTATAACGGGACATGAAAAAAAGTGCGAAGTTTTCACTTCACACTTTTGTCTGCTAATAAGATTAAAGCTCCGATCAGGACGGCTACTGCCATGGATGCCACGACAGCCAGAGTATAGCCTCCACTTAAGTCATAACTGAATCCATAAATGGAAATGGCGAAAGCTGCACCAATATTTTGGGTAAAATTCACGATTGGGAAAACTTTTCCAAAATGTTCAATCGGATAAAGATGCTTGATGAAAAGTGCCATACCCACTGCTGTTAAGCCGTAGATGGACCCGAACATGAAACTACCACTCAGCATGAAAATTTGGCTTGCCCCTAAAAGCAACAACCCGAATCCAGAAGTAACTGCCAGGACCATTACCAAATTGGCAAAAATGGCTCCTTTTTTATCATTCAAGACTCCGACCAGCAGTTTGAAAATAATATTTGCAATCATAGCTGCAGAAATCATCATCGCACCAACGGCAGTTGAAAAACCAAAGTCGGTTGCAACGCCTGGTAAATGTTGGACCATGCCCGTTAACGCCGTCGCAAAAATGCTCACCAAAATGACAAGGACAAAGGTTTTTGTTTTGTAGGTGAATGGTTTGACTTCAGATTTGAAATCTCCTGCTTGAGCTGTTTTGACTTGTTCACCATCTTGATAGGGTTCCAGTCCTTCTTGTTGCGGTGTTGCTTTGAATGGAATGAAAAGCGCTGGTAAAGCAAACACCAGGTACAATACAGACTGAATGATGTAACCCGCTTGCCAACCTTGTGACTCCATCAAACTGGAAACGATTGGTGAAAGAATAGCACCTGCCACCCCACCGAAACTGAAAACAAGACTCGTAACTAAACCATGTTTCGCAATAAACCAGTTATTAATAAGAAATTGTAACCCAACAAAGCCAAAGAATGCTGATGAGAAGCCACGAATAAAGCCCAGGACGCTAAACATCCACACTTGACTCGAAAGTGACATTAAAAAAGTCATCACTGCCGCGACTACACTGGCAACGAGGACAATGAGACGATAATCAAATTTCTTTAAGAATGCAGGAACAGATATGGAGCCAACCGCAATCCCAATACTGATGAACGTGGAGTGTAATGAAAATGCTCCTGTTGAAACGCCGATTGCTTGTGAGACGGGCTGGATGTACAGACCATTCAAGTTGATGTTCAAACCGACGGATGAAGCCGCAAGAGCACAGGCTATAATTGTTATTAATACGTATTTTTTACTTTTTGTCATTCATTTACCCTCCTGTTAATTACTTGATTCTACTCCCATTTTCAACTTTCGTCCATAACAGTTGGAAATAAATTCCACGGGTGTTGGTTTGGTGGGCTTGAGTAGATGGTTAGCGGCTCTTTTTTCACAGGATGTTTAAAATGTAATTTCGTCGCCCAAAGTGCGATTTGTTGACCGTGTTTATTGAGATGTGCACCGTATTTCTGGTCGCCGAAAAGTGGCGTGCCATTGCTTGCGAGCTGGACGCGGATTTGGTGTGGTCGGCCGGTATGCAGGTTGACTTTGAGCAGGCTGAAGTTGTTTTTTGTCATCACTGTTTGGTAATCGAGAACGGCTTTTTTGGCTTCCGGATGGTTGGCGTTCACGCTGAAGACCTGATTCTTCTTTCGGTCCTTGTAAAGGTAGTGCGTAAGAGTGCCTGCGTTGGTGCTGGGTTTGCCGTGGACAATGGCAAAATAAGTGCGATCGATCGTGCGTCGGCGCAGCATGTCGGACATGCGCGCGGCGGCTTTGGAGGTTTTGGCAAAAACCATTGCCCCACCAACGGGCCGATCCAAGCGGTGCAGGAGGCCGAGGTATACGTTGCCGGGTTTTTGGTACCGGTGTTTAATGTCATGTTTCAACATTGTAAGGAAATCAAGATCCCCGCTGGCGTCGGCTTGAACCGGGATGTTGACCGGCTTTTCGACAAGAAGAAGATGATTGTCCTCGAACAATATCGGAATTTTCAATGGTGCTGATTCTCCCTTAAAAATAATGCTTCTATCATAACATAAAAAAAACTTTTAGGGACTTTTTGCTTATATATAGGTAGATAGAATAAGGAGATGATGGGATGTTATTGAAGTGTCGCGATGATTTAATTGAGTTGGAACTGATGAAGTGTTTGCGAGGACGGGTTACGTTTAGTGAAAAGGAAGAGCGCCAATTCCGATTTTTTGTGTTGGGGGAAATCGGGGAAAATATAGTCAATAATAAAGCGGCTTGCTTGGAAGGTACCGTCGTGCAAATCCAGGACTTGGTAATTTCCCAAGATCGCATATGCCAAATTGATTTGTTACTGATCGGTTCTCAAAAGATTTATATTTTGGACGCGAAGCACTGGGAAGGTACCTATACGGTGGGACCGGATGGCTTCATGGATTTGACACACGATCCCCTGCACCAATTGGAACGTGCAAAGCGGATGGTTGCGGAAATATTGCGAAAAATGCGAGTGTCCTTGCCGGTTGAGGCGCGGTTGGTATTCACGAATCCCAATGTGACTTTATATGGGTTGACTGCGGAAATGCCGATTGTCTTGCCGCAGCAGCTGGATAGCTATTTTCAAAAAATCCGGATGACAGAAGCTGCAATGTCGGATTGGCAGCTGCGGCTCGGTGAAAGGTTCGTAGGGATGCATGTGAACGATAATCGGTACCGAAAGTTGATGTCATACGATCACGATTCGGTACGGCCGGGGATAATGTGTGGGGAGTGCCGGGGAGTGATGCGAGAACATTCCCGGAAAACGCTTGGTTGTTGCAATTGCGGGTTGACCGAGCCCAAGTTGGTCGGACTGAAGCGGACAAAGAAAGAGTTCGAGCGGTTGTTCCCCCATCATAAAAAACCGGTGGAGTCATTGTATCGTTGGTGCGGTGGCCTTGTATCGAAAAGGTCGATTTATGAGCATACTCGGAAGAATAAAGTGAAAAATTAAATTATAATTCCGAGTTTCGGGAAAAGTCGGAATTATAATTTGCATTTATCAAAAATACTGCCGAGTTCACCCAAAACTCGGCAGTATCTCAACTTTTATTTCCGAACGGATTTACTTTTCAATATAAATAGGGTTGGAAACGAGAAGTAATTCGTTTGTTTTGTCCTTAATCGCGCCCCAGAGTTCGAGGCGGACATAGCCCGGCTGGAGGTGGAGGGAAAGGGTTATTTTTTCTTCGGTAATCGGGATATCCAGATAGACTTCGCCATTGTGGATGATTTTGACCCGGTTTGCGCGCGGATTAAAAGGCGTAAATGCGGGCAGATCAAATGGTTTCGCCTGAATATTCGTTACATAGATCCCGGTCGGAATGGTATCGCCCATATGATGGCTGCCGATTTGCCAATCGAGTTTTGGTCCAAGGGTCAAATAGAAAGCTCCCTTTTCCAATGCTTGGCGGAAACTGGTTGGGGTCAACTGGCCCACTGTTTCGATATAGGTGACAGCGGGATTTTTGTCCAGGCCTTCCAGTCGGTGCCAATCGCGACCGGCACTGGCGGAAATGCGGTAACCCTGGTCAAGCAAATGGGTCCAGCGCGCATACGCTTCCCAACTGGAAAGAGACTCGTCTGGGCAAACTTCATTCCAAATTTCAATGTAATCGACATTTTTCCAATTTTCTACTTCAAAGGACCAATGGCATCCTGTGCACATGGGGCTCCCGATTGCATAAGGATGAGCGATACCCACCAATCCGCCGGCATTTTTGACTTCCTGGATGTGATAATCAATTGTGGTCGGCTGGGCGTCGCGCCAATCAACAAGGTAATCGGCACCGTGAACAAGCATATGGCCGAAATAGGTCGTCCATTCGATCCCGCGCATCGTCACGAGTCCCTTTTCGTCAGCCAACTTTTTAAATTCCGGATAGCCGGAAGCAGTATTGTGGTCGGTTAAAATTAAACCATCGTAACCGAAATTGCTGGCTTCTTGGCATAATTCGGCGACGGTAAAATGGGCATCGCTATGATTCGTGTGGCTATGCAGTTCGACTGCGTATTGCTTCATGGAATCCTCCTTTCGCTTCAACTATGACGTGTGCAATTAGTTCTGGCGAGCAAGTATTATGGACATTCAATTGCAGTTCCCACTCCCCTTTTTTAATGGGCAAGGTCGGAAATCCCAGACTGGACTCTTTTTCAGACAACACTATTTTTTGGTCACTGTCCTTGGTGTGGCGTGCGCCCAGATAGTGATTTTCGTAAGCCAAGGATAGCGTGACCAAATTTTCCACGGGCAAATATTGTTTAGCCATTTCCCATGTGACTTCACTATCCGTATACCGTGGGAGCATCTTCATGATAAAAGGCAAAGCATCTTCATCACTGGCATAGGCAGGTCCGTACTTAAACATTATTTCCAGGATTTCGCAATCATGATCCAAAGTAAACGGCACCCGGATATTGGTTTGGTTATCTTTGGGGGTGATGATGATTATTTTTTCAAGTTTCAAATGCGTGACTCTCCTTTCAAATTAATAACAGCACCATGCCAATCAAGCAGGCTTTATAGGTCATGGGCAGGATAATGGCACGGAAAATTTGCCATTTGTTGGCACCGACATCGCGGGCCGTTTCGATTGCGGTTTCCGGAATACGGGACAGCGCATGTAAAATAATCAAGGTCGTTCCAAATAAATAGAAGTATCCACTCAGGAATAAAATCAAGAGGGTAGGTAGGAAACCAGGTGTTTGCGTCAAATCACAGAGCCACTTAAATGAGAAACGAAAGAACAAGGCCAAAAGATAACTAACAATAATAACTAATAACTTGCTCATAGCCCGACTCCTTTTTCATAATTGATGAATTTTTCGATGTTAAATGTTATCGTCTGTTTCTCATTAAATACACTGGCACTATTTTTTGGCGCGTAGGCTTTAATCACATATTTCCCCGAAAGAATTCGGATTGTTGCATAATGCCCAAAAAGCATTATTGAGTCAACAATCCCGACATAATCGCCTTTACTGCTGTCAAAGATACGGACGTCTTCGGGACGGAAGGCAATTTCCTCAAATGTATTCATTTCTCCACTAAAAGTAGCGACATAGCTGTTTTTAGGATGGTCATAAATTTCGAGGGGCGTTCCAACTTGGACTACCCGCCCTTCTTCCATGACCACAATACGTTGCGATAAGGAGAGTGCTTCAGTACGGTCGTTAGTTGCGAGTATGATAGTCGTCTTCAGTTCGGACTGGATACGTATGAGTTCTTCGTACATATGGGCTCGTGTATCTTCATCCAAATTGGAAAAGGGTTCATCGAGCAGCAAAACTTTCGGTTTCAGGAGTAAAGCCCGTGCGATTGCAACGCGCTGTTGTTGCTCAGTTGTTAGTTGGTGAGGATGTAACTCATCGGTCAACGACATATTCACTATGGCGAGCATGGCGGCGACTTCTCTTTGGATTTGTTTGCGGTTGTGTTTCCGCAAAGTTAATCCAAAAGAAAGGTTTTGGAAAACAGTCATGTGCAGCCACAAGTTATCGCTTGGAAAAACCATGGCGGTTGGGCGCACTTCTGGTAGTAGTTGCGTGATGTCTTTGCCCTGTACCATTACTTCACCTTCCGTGGCGGGGATAAAACCGCCGATTTTCCGCAAGAGGGTTGTTTTTCCACAGCCGCTGGGCCCCAGCAACGTAACCATTTCCCCAGCTTTTATTTTCAAATGAAGGTTTTGAATTTGTAAGTCAAGCACGTCATTTAGCCACCCATCGCCTGTCTGACCACGTTTTGGTAAAGGTAGCTGATAGCATACTTGGTCGTCACGTTTTTGACATCGGCGCTCCGGAAACGGTTGATTTCGGCAAAGTCGTTGACGGTCCAGACGCTAAGGTTCAGGCCTTCTTGGTGGAAACGATTGATGACGCCGTTGGTTGCGAGGCGGTAATTGATATTAATCGTTTCAATGCCTTTTGTGTGACAAGTTTGGATGATTTCGTCGATTTGTGACTTGGTCATTTCCCAGTTCAGATAGAGGTGGGGAATGATGCTCTCGGCGTTATAATAGACTTGCTTCAGGTACATTGGGTCGGGTAAATGAGCCAGATTGACTGCGCCGGACAGGATAATGCGGTCTTGGATATTGTGTTGGGTCGCTAAAGCAAGGACTGATTGTTCGAGATTTGGTTCTTTGAGATCACAGTTCATCAGTGCATCGGAATCGGTTTTCAGGATTTGGAAAGCATTATCGAGGCTGAGCATGGCTTCGGACCAAAATGTTTTATCATGGCTCAAATAAAGTTTCCCTGTTTGCGAGCGGCGGACATCGACTTCAACGCAGGCGATTCCTGCCAGTAACATTTCTTTGATAAATTGCCGGCTGTTATCTGGGGTACCGTCACTGCCGGAGTGTGCTGTAAGCATCATTGCACTCACCCTTTCTTTCTGTTACAGCCTATTATAGGAAAGGGATGTAAATTTATTTAGGCGTTTAATGTAAAGTTTGTGTGGGGAATGTAAAGAATCATTAAAAAGGTTTTCTCCGATCGCCTTTTATCGATTTAGTGACCAATCTTGGGAAAATTACGCCTGTCCCATTGACCCTTTGTTCGTAATTTCGTATAATTACCACGTTGTTTAAGTAAGGAGATGAGTAAAAATTGACTTTTACCGAATATTATCCAGAAATAGCACGTGTGGTCGCTGATATCTGGGACCATCCTGAACTGGGGTATAAGGAGGTCCATACCAAACAGGCGATCGAAAAGTATTTAACCCGCTTAAACCCGAATATCGACATTGACTATTTCAGCACAACTGGAATGAAAGTGACGCTATCTTCCGGGAAACCAAAAACAGTGGCTTTTATCGCCGAACTGGATGCTGTGTATGCCCCAACCCACTTCCATGCAAATAAAGAAACGGGTGCAGCCCACAACTGCGGTCATTATACACAGGTTGGCATTGCCCTGGCGCTCTACACCCATTTATTCAAGACCCGGGCCTTCGAGCAGTTGGACTACAACCTGCAGTTCGTCTTCGTGCCTGCGGAGGAATATCTGGATCTGGCTTACCGCAAGTCGTTGAAGGAACAAGGCATTATCCAGTATTACGGGGGCAAGCCGGAAGCGATGCGCCTAGGGGTGTTTGATGATGTCGATTTCGGCATTTGTGTGCATGCCATCGGCGAATATTTCACCGAACCGACGATTGAGTTGTACTGCGATTTGGCCGGCTTCTTGTACAAGCATTACACATTCGAAGGGAAAGCCAGCCATGCCGGTTTCGATCCTTTTTCCGGGGCGAATGCCTACAGCATGAGCACCCTGTTCAACGTGGCACTGGGCTTGACCCGTCAACATGTGCGCGACGACCAATCGGTGCGGTTTAACCCGATTGTGGCGGAAAGCGACATGTCGACCAACGTCATTCCGAACCGCGTTAAAATCGGAACGGATTTGCGCTGCAAGACAGTCGCATACATGAAAGAAACGGTCAAAAAACTTGATATGGCTGCTAAAGGGAGTGCTATGGCCTTGAATGGTCAGGTTCATATCGATACGGAAATGGGTTATTTACCTTTCGTCCAGGACCGGTATTTGTCTGATTTGGCCCGGGCTGCCTTTGACAAACAAACGGCCATCACTGGGTTGATCACCGATCGTGGCAGCATTGCGGCGGCGGGAGACATCGGCGATTTGTCCTTCCTGTTCCCTTGCCTGCAAATCAGTTATGGCGGTTTCACCGGTTCAATCCACGGCGATGATTTTAAAATGGACGATCCACACTTTGTGTTGGAAACTTTCCCTGCTTACTTGATGCAAGTTTTGGCAGAACTGAATGGAAAATTAGAAGAAGCGCCTGCTTACAAACGGTCCTTTGCCGATTATGAAGCATTATTGGCGTCAATTGTGGAGGAGTAAAAAATATGGAGAAGCAAGAAACTGCTCAAAAGAATGGTACCTTTGTTTGGCTGTTGGCAATGGTTTTGATTATTATTTTCATCGCGGAAATGATCGGTTTTCAATCATTCGCAATCGGCTCATTGCGTGTGAGTGTTTTGCCGTTGGTTTTCGCGGTATTGATTGGCATGATTTTTGGTGTTCCGGCCATTCGCAAAGGTGTTTTGGCGAAAGTCTATTCGAAGGAAAATATCCGTTTCTCGGGTGAAAACTTGATGTTCATCATGTTGCCCTTGATGGCGCGTTACGGTGCTGATGTGGCACCACGTATCGGTGAAATCATCAAGGTCGGCTGGGTTTTCTTGATTCAGGAAATCGGTAACTTAGGGACCATCCTGATTGGGTTACCAATCGCTTTGTTATTGGGTCTGCGTCGCGAGGCAATCGGTGCGACGTTGGGAATTGGCCGTGAAGGCGAACTTTCTTACATCACTGAAAAATATACCTTGAACTCTCCGGAAGGTCGTGGCGTCTTGTCCATGTATCTGATCGGAACCTTGTTCGGGACCATTTTCTTCAGCCTGTTTGCCCCGCTGGTATTGTCATTGGGCTTGGACGTGCGCGCTCTGGCGATGGCCTCCGGCATGGGTTCATCCAGTATGATGACTGCTGCCTCCTCTTCATTGGTCGCTCTTTATCCCGAACAGGAAAGTGTAATCCTTTCTTATGCGGCTGCCAGCCAGTTGTTGACGAGCTTCATGGGCACCTACACGATGGTGTTCCTGGCTGTTCCGTTGCAACGTGTGATGTACCGTTTGTTCACCAAGGAGGAAGTATAGTATGCAAAATCAACACTATTCAATGCGTGAGTTCAAGAAACATGCTCTTATTCTATTATTGAGTGTCGCTTTGATCCTATTCACGCAACAAATCAAATTGGTCAAATATCCGGACGCAACGCCGATCACGGGCACGACATTCGTGGGGTTAGCAGTCCTTTGGGCTTTCTCACTGTTGGGAATCTGGGTATCCAAAGCCACAAAACGCACTAAAATCGGCTTCTTGCAAGAATTCCCGACACTGGGTTGGGTCTCAATCGTATCGTTGGTTTTCTGTCTGGCTTCCGATTTCTTCGTCCAAGCCATCAGCGCGGTCGATTTCCTGTCGATCACAACACCGATTTTGACTTTCGCCGGCATTTCGGTGGCGGACAGTCTGGCTGACCTCAGCAAGACCTCCTGGAAAATCGCGATCGTTGCTGTTTTCGTATTCTCCGGCGCCTATGTTTTGACGTCATTGGTGGCACAATTGGGCTTAATGTTGTCCGGTGCCTTATAAAATCAACAATGAAAAAGAAGCATTCCCATTTCAGGGGATGCTTCTTTTTGTTATCTATCTAGCAGTGTTGAAGGAGTGAAAAACTACCAAGCCCAACATTTTCGTGCAAAAAGCTTCATTAACGATGTAGTAACATCATTGCGTCCTTCTTGGCTGAGAGTTTTCTGGTTGATTACGCAAAGGTCGGCAACTTTCTTTGGCACCTTTGCGCTACTTTGGCTGCGGCAAAGCAAAGGTCGGGACTTTTGAACGGACCTTTGCATCCATTTGAGTGTAGCAATGCAAAGGTCGACAGCTTTCGCAAGACCTTTGCGTAATCAACGGAGCGCTCTCGTTTTACTCGGCGGTCAAATACCAGGTGAACGCCTGGTAATCTCCTGCCACATTGGTCGGCAGGAACATGCCACTGTACATGAGCTCATCGCCGCCAACCGGAGCGCCGGTGTCGCTGAAACGGTAGTTCTTTTCTGGATCGAGGCCCTGCATCTTCAGGAAACCCAGCGGTTCCGAAGCCTGGTTTAGGACTTTGTAGTAGAACACGAGGGCTTCACTCCGGTCATTGGACACGAACATCCAGGCGCAATCGTTGCCGGCAAACGGGCTGATCAGGCGGTAGAACGAGCCGAACTGCACCAGAGCGCGGTGCTCCTTGTAAAAGGCGACCTGCTCGGCGACCACCTGTCTTTCGTCTTCCGACAGCTTCAATACATCCAGCTCGTACCCCAGGTTACCGGCACTTGCTACGGCGCCACGCATTTCCAGGGAAGTCACGCGGCCCAACTGGTGGTTGGGTGAAGCTGAAACGTGGGCACCCATCGTGATGATCGGGTAAACCAGGCTCGTCCCATACTGGATTTTCAAACGCGAGACCGGATCGGTGTTATCGCTGGTCCAGGTCTGTGGCATGTAATACAGCATGCCGGGGTCGAAGCGGCCGCCACCACCGGAACAGCCTTCGAACAGGATGTGTGGGAACGTGGTGGTCAAATGCTCCAGCATCTCATACAGCCCCAGGATATAGCGGTGGTAAATCTCTCCTTGCTGTTCCGCCGGGTATTCATTGGAAAAGCCTTCCGTGATGTTGCGGTTCATGTCCCACTTCACATAGTCCACTTCGGCATCGGTGAAGATGGCGGTCAAGGCCGCTTCGATATGGTCACGGACCACCTTGCGGCTGAAATCCAGCACATATTGGTTCCGCCCCAACGATTTGCCACGACCCTTGACCTGGAGACACCAATCCGGGTAGGCCCGGTACAGGTCGCTTTCACCTGAGATCATCTCCGGTTCAACCCAGATACCAAACTTCATCCCCTTCGCCTTGATTTTCCGGGAAAAGAAACGGATGCCGTCGGGGAACTTGTCTGTATTGACAAACCAATCCCCCAGCGCCTCCAGGTCGGAATTGCGTTTCCCGAACCAGCCGTCGTCGAGCACGAACAGTTCGATGCCCAGATTGCTGGCTTCATCCACGATCGGCAGCAACGTGCTTTCGGTAAAATCGAAATAGGTCGCTTCCCAGTTGTTGATGAGGACAGGACGTTCCTGGCTTTTGTGCACGCCCCTGAGCAGGTGCTCGCGGTAGAGGTTATGATAGTTTTGCGACATGCCGTTCAGGCCGTCCTGCGAATATACCATCACGACTTCCGGGGTCTGGAAAGCCTGTCCTGCCTCCAGCTTCCAGCTGAACTGGAATGGGTTCAAGCCCAGGTTGAGGCGCAACTGGCTGTATGAATCGACCTGCAGTTGAGCGGCGAAATTGCCGCTGTAGACGAAGCTGAAGCCGTAAACTTCCCCGGATACATCGTCCGCTTTCTTGTCGACCAGGGCCAAGAACGGGTTTTGTTGGTGGCTGCTGGCTCCCCTTTTGCTGTCAATCACCTTGATGCCATGGGCAAGTGCTTCACGCGTCAATTGCGTTTCCCGCGCCCAAGACCCGTTTAGGTGAATCAAGTCGAAATCGGCGACCGGGGAATCCAGGCTCACACTCATCATCTTTTCGATGTTCACCGTTTCCGAACCCACGTTCACCACCTTGGCCGATCGGACCAGGGCGGCATGATGTTTGAAGGACGTGTAGGTCAAGGCAATTTCCAGATCGCCCACTTCATCTTTCAGGATGATTTCAAGGGTTTCGCAATCATTCGCGGACCCTTGCACATGCGGCAATCCCGCCAAGCCTTCCCGACCCGGGAAAACCCGGTGCGTATGGTAGCGGAAATCGCTGATGGAAGTCCCATCCTTGAAGCGGAAGATGAAAGCCGGTTCGCGGAAATCCCCGCTCCCGAAGCTGGCGTATTCCTGCGGCAGGGTATCCAGTGAAAACAGGCGATCGGTGGCATTGTGCAGATTCGGCGAAAAGGAGCGGTCGACCCGGGGATAGTTCCGGATTGATGAGAGCTTCCTGAGCGGGGCCCCGAAATACGTATGTGACAGGATTTCATTTTCTTCTACCGTCAGGATGTAGCTGAAAAAGTCATTTTGAATATGAAAGCGACGTTCGCTTTCGTTAAAAGTAATAGCCATAATACCTCCTTGTTATTTAACCGATCCAAGCATACCTGCCACAAAATGTTTTTGCAGGAAGAAGAAAATCGCTGCGGTCGGAATGGTTGCAATCATAATCGCCAACATGATCATGCCGTAATCCGGAGAGTAGCCTGCTCCCAGGTTGGAAATCAACAAGGGAATGGTTTGATTTTCCGGCGATTGCAAGACAATCAAGGGCCACAAGTAGTTATTCCAGCTACCCATGAACGTAATGATGGCGGCTGCTGCATAGGTCGTTTTCATTGTTGGAATAAAAATGAAGAAAAAACAGCCCAGTTCTGATAAACCGTCAATCCGGCCCGCTTCCAGCAATTCTTTCGGGAACATTTTAGTGTTTTGCCGGAAGAAGAAGACCAAGAAGGCCGTAGCTAAATAAGGCAGATATGCAGAAAATAAGGTATCAATCCCGATTGCCGGCGCTACGGATGAAATGGTTCCGAACATACGGAACAACGGAATCATGATAGCCGCGAAAGGAATCATCATCGATAGCAACAAAATACGAAAGACTATTTCTTTCCCTCTCGATTTGTGGATTTCAAATCCGTAACCGGCAAGCGAAGCTACAAGAAGCGAGAAAAAGGTTTGGGACAAGGATACAATGGTCGAGTTTTTGGCGGCCGTCACGATATCTACGGTTTCCAACAGTTTCTGGAAGTTAGCAATCAGATTTGTACCCGGCAACAGCTTTCCGTTGGTGACATCGATGGAAAGGTTAGTCGCGCTAACAATCAAGAAATAAAACGGAAAGGCAAAAACGATGCTCACCGCAATCAAAAATGCGTAAACTGCCACTTTTTTTGTTTTAGTCATTGTCTCTACCTCCTACCCAAAATTGTATACTTGAGAAAATAATGACGAGAATTACGATGGCATAAGAAACAGCCGCTGCATAACCGAAGTCCGGCGTAAATTTAAACGAAAGGTTGTAAATATACTGGGAAATGGTCGTGGTTGCATTACCCGGTCCACCACCCGTGATGTTCATCGGCTCATCGAACAATTGCAGGGTCCCGATGGTCGAGGTCACGGTCGTAAACAAGATGACCGGTTTCAACATCGGTACGGTGATTTTGAAGAATTGTTGGATGCTTGATGCCCCATCGATTCGGGCTGCTTCATAAATTTCCGGACTGATATTTTGCAAGGCCGACAAGAAGAAAATCATGTTATAACCGGTCCAGCGCCAAGTAATGGCGATGATGATCAACACTTTGGCCCAGAATGGGTTGGATAACCACAAAATTGGGTCATCAATCAAGGATATACTCATCAAGATTTTATTGACGATTCCGTTATTACTGAACAAATATTTGAAAATAATGGAATACGCAACCAGGGATGTGACGGATGGTAGGAAAACAAGCGTCCGAAAAAGCCCTTTCCATTTCAATGTTTTTTGATTCAACAGCACTGAGAAGAAGATTGCCAGTATTACCATGATCGGCACCTGGAACAGCAGGAATATCAGTGTGTTTTTAGTAGCGGTCATAAACGTGGGATCCTGGAATAAACGCTTGTAGTTATTCAAGCCCACGTACTCCAGATTAACACCAGTACCTGATTGGAACGATAGTAACAACGATTGCACCATTGGATAAAAATAAAACATGCCGATTAAGCCAACCGATAGAATGACAAATGCCCAACCTAAAATGTCTCTTTGTGTTTTTAACTTGCTCTTTTTTACTTTACGATTTGCTATACTTTTCTCCACCTGTTTCTCCCCCTTATAGCAAATCCTAGAAATCAATAACTTTGATTGTTGGTAAACGAATCAAGTCATTAATTTCTAGGATATCGATGCTGATTCTACTGGATTTGTGTTTCTGCTTGTGTTTGGGCGTTGGCTAAAATTTCATCCAAATCCCCACCATTCAAGTACTCTTGCATAGCCACAACCATGATATCTTCGATAGCGTAGGTGTTTTGACCAAAATTAACTTGTGGAATTTCTGTTATCCAAGCTGAAAAGTCTTGGTATACTGCTTGCCCACCGAAGAATTCGTCTTCCATTTTATAAGCGTCGCCTTCAGCAGCCGGACCGAATGCACCGATCGCACCGATTTCTTCAACTAACGTTTGATACAACTCATCGCTGGAACCGAATGTTTCAATCAAAAAGTCTGCTGCTGCTTCTTTGCCATCAACGTTCAAGACATACCATGATGAACCACCCAAGTTGGATGCATTGACAGAGCCTTCAATATCCAAGCGAGGATATGGCACAACTGCCCATTTACCTGATTGGTCAGCAGCTTGTTTGATGGAAGGCGTGAACCAGTTACCAGTTGGAGCTGTTGCTACAGCACCCGTGTTGACTGCTGATACCAATTGACTCCAGTCACTATGGACGTTCATCATGCCGCCATCAACCATGCCTTTATAGACTTTGAAAGCTGATTTTAGTGCTTCATTGTCCGCAATATCCGGTGTCGTTCCATCTTCTGCTGTGTACCATTTACCGGCTGTTTGGATCATTGTCCGAATCAAGCCAAGATCATTGTGGTCACTCGTTACAAATTTTACGCCGGTTTTTTCAGTGACATCTTTCCCGATCGTAACGTACTCTTCCCATGTGATATCGGTCAAATCTTCTACTGAATAACCCGCTTCTTCAAGAATATCAGTACGAACATAAAGGCCTGTTACCCCGGAGTCAAACGGAACTGTGTAAACTTCATCCTCAACTGTTCCCGCTGTGACTTTATAGTCTGCGAAATCATCCGCATTAAGTAAGTCCGTTACCGGGTAGAAAGATTCCGGATAAGCTTCCAGGAAACTTTGGATACGGTAGTCCTCAATCAAGACGATGTTTGGCATTCCTTTAGTTGTTCCGGAACTCAAACTTGTATTCAATTTTTGGACGATATCATCCTGTGCATTTTCAATCACATTTAATTCAAAATCCGGGTTGTCAGCGGTATAAACTTCTTCCGCCAATTCCAGGGCTTTCAAGTTGAAGGCTGGGTCCCATGCCCAAACGGTGACTTGATTTGTACCCCCTCCCGTCGTGCTTGATCCTTCTGTTCCAGTGGACTCAGCTGTTTCGCCTCCGTCACTCGCACACGCTGCCAATAATAAACCTGCTGTTGCCAAACCCAACCATTTTGTCATTTTATTCATTTTCTGTTCCTCCTTTATTTTTTAAACATATTTATTCAGTGTTTGTGGTTGCCATTCGTTTTTCGAAAATGCGAACATCGTAAAGGAAAATGAGAAATCTTGATTTAATAACACGTACTGTTCCAACACACCCGGACCACAAGTTGCCGACCCGATTCCTTGGTGTTTTTGATCCACGTTCAGTTCGATAAAGTCCTGCTTTTCTAAAGCATGCGTGTGTGTGGCTGTTTCCAGGTTCTCAGTTGTATAAGGTCTGGCGCTGAAATTAAAATCATCACCTTTGACAAACAACCCAGAACCACTATCAGCGTTCAATGCCACCCAGGATACATCTGTCCGGTTGCCGTTTTCCTGAGGCACTACATAGTTTGTTGATAATTCCGGTATGCCTGCATGCCAAATTCCGAAACGATTGGCTAGTTTGGTGTCTGAGTATGCCTCACCTGGTCCTCTTCCGAACCACGAAACATTTTGCAAGGTTTGATTGATTCTCGCCTGCAGTCCGATTTTCGGTAAAGTTTCGGGTCCTTCGCCCACTTTTTTCGCTTCCACATTGACTGCCATTCGTCCATCTGCCTGGATGTGATAGGTGGTTGTAACCTCGAATCCCCAATCAAGGACGGGTGGCGCGACTTTCGTTTCAACCGTCACGGTCACGTCGGTTTCACTCTTATCGACGTTGACTGCCTTGATACGGGTTTGCAAATGATTCAAACCGTGCTTCTTCCAATCTTGTGCCACTGACTTAGTTTGGAATTCCACACTGCTTTTCAGGTCGTTATCAGTTGGTGCCCGCCAAATATTCAGCTTAAACCCTTGTTCAAGGAGTTCCAACTCATTTACTTTCCAGGAAACGAGTTCTCCTTTATTGAGGTTAAATATCCATTCTGTATTGGTTCCCTCAACTTTTAGAACGTTTTTGTTCTGGTCAACATGTAGCTGAGAAACAACAAGTAAATCTTTTTTAGCTTGTTTAGCAGTATTTAAAAGCTCTTGATGCCAAGCAATTTCGTGACCTGACTTAGCCCATCTCGTATTGAATTTTTGTAAAAATTGAATGTTCAGGATTGGATTAAAAGCTTGATCTACACTATTTTGGGGTAAGTCAAGTTCAACTTTCTTTTCTTGTCCTGCCTGGATATCTGATAAATCAAGCGTTCCTTCTCGTAGTATTTCCTCGCCATCAACCAATTGCCAAACCCCATAAACATGGTCGAGATTGATAAAATCATAATCATTTTGAATGGTTATATATTTATCTTCCAATGAAAAATCCGTCACGCGAATCTGTTCAATCACTTTTTTATATTCATATAACGCGGGTGAAGGCGTCCGGTCCGGCATCACTAGACCGTCGATGACAAATGTTGAATCATGAGGCGTTTCTCCAAAATCCCCACCATAGGCAAAATACGATTCACCCGTTTCGGTGTGTTTGCGAATGCCATGATCCATCCATTCCCACACAAAACCACCTTGTAGGCGTGGATGTTTCCGGAAGACTTCCATATATTCCTTGAATCCACCTGGACCATTTCCCATCGCATGGGCATATTCGCAAAGGATATGTGGTTGCTTGAATTCAGTGCGCTGTCCGAGTTCGTCCATCAGTTCCACCGAACTATACATGGTTGAGAACATATCCGCTGCAACATTTTCCTCTTGTGGATCGTTGTTCGTGCGCGTCAGAATATCGCGTGTTTCTCCTTCATAGTGAATCAAACGCGTATCATCTCGTTTTTTAGCCCAATCGTACATCGCTACATGGTTTTGACCGAAACCGGATTCATTTCCAAGCGACCAGATGATGACGGAAGGATGATTCTTATCGCGTTCAACCATGCGTTCCATGCGGTCTAGGTAAGCCGGTTGCCATTCCAGGGAATCACTCAGTTGATTCCACTTGCCGATAATATCGAAACCGTGCGTCTCAATATCCGTCTCATCAATAACATACAAACCATATTCATCACACAAAGCGTAAAATCTTGGATCGGCAGGATAGTGGGCTGTACGAACTGCGTTGATATTGTATTGCTTCATTAACTGGACATCTTTTACCATCCAGTCAAAATTTATCGCCCGCCCATAATCTGGGTTATCCTCGTGACGGTTCACACCTCTGAACATAATCGGTTGCCCGTTTATTTGAATTAACCCATCTTTCAACTCTACCATTCGGAAACCGACTTTTTGCGGAATGACTTCCACGATGTGGTCGTTTTTCTTAAGTGTCAAAATCAAATGGTACAGGTAAGGTGTTTCTGCCGTCCATTTTTCTGGGTTTTCTACATCTAATAGGAGACTGGTCAGATTTCCAGACATTTGAACGTCATTTGCGATAATCTCTTCCCTATCATGATTCAAAAGGGTTACGTTCAGTGCGTATCCCGAACCCTCCGTAATAGAATCCGTTTTCAATTCCAACGATAAAGTTGCATCTTTATATTCTTTATCCAGTTCTGTTTTGATGAAAATATCCTGGATGGAAATTTCAGGTTTCGTATAGAGATAGACATCACGGAAAATCCCGCTCATCCACCACATATCCTGGTCTTCTAAATAACTCATTGCCGACCATTTATAAACTTTAACAGCCAGAGTATTTTCTCCTTCACGAATATGATCGGTGATATCAAATTCTGAAGGTTCGCGACTACCGGTACTGTAGCCAACCTCTTCGCCATTTACCCAAACATGAAAAGCACTGTCTACCCCTTCAAAGCGAAGAATGGCTCTTTCGTTGTCATCAGCTTTGTTGAAGTTGAAATTTTTCCGATATAATCCGGTCGGGTTATCCGACGGTATATGGGGCGGATCGACCGGGAATGGATATTGGACATTGGTATAATGCGGACGACCATGACCGTTTAATTCCCAATGAGCCGGTACAGGCATTGTTTCCCACTCTTCGTCTGCAAATTGTTCGCTGAAGAACTGCTCCGGCCCTTCTTCCGGAGTAAGCGTATACATAAATTTCCACAAACCATTCAGAAGCTGGAAGCCTCTCGCTAACTTTCTTTCATAAGTAAGTGCATTTTCCTTGTTTTGATAACCAAAGAAATAAGCATGTGGATTTAAGGTATTTCTGTGCAGAATTTGATGATTTAAATAATCTTTATTCAAAACGAAAATCCCTCCCGCCTTTAGTAAAACATTTTACATATTATTTACTAAATGATTAATTACATTATAAGATTCAATATATTTGAAGTCAATAGTAAGCGGTTAATTTATATATTAACAAACACTACCTGATGCGACCAATGTTATCCCCAAAAAAAAGCGTGCCCCTCTATCTTTGCGAGGATGCACGCTACTACCGTGTTCTTAATTCAAGATCAATTCTTTTTTCCGTGCTTCGGCCATTTCTGACGCCACATCGGCGATCATATCTTCCTGACCACCGACCACTTGCCGTTTTCCCAGTTCGATTAAAATATCGCGTGGGTCGATGCCGAAGCGTTTGCCGGCCCTTTGCGCATGCAGGCGGAAACTGGAATAAACCCCGGCATATCCCATGGTCAAGCTGTCTTTGGTAATTTCTTGTGGAACTTCCAAAATTGGAGCAACAATATCTTCCGCGGCATCCATGATTTTGTACAAATCTACCCCGGTTTCAATCCCCATTTTATCTAGGACCGCCACCAATACTTCTGTTTGGGTATTTCCGGCCCCCGCACCCAGTGCGCGGATGCTGCCGTCGATGCGGGTCGCTCCCGCTTCGATTGCGGCCAAGGTGTTCCCCATCGCCAATCCCAAGTTGTTATGCGCATGGAAACCAACTTCGACCGAGAGGGCCTCTTTCAAGGCGGTTATTTTTTCCGTGACTTCGCGCGGTACCATCGCACCCGCCGAGTCGGTACAATAGACAACGTCCGCCCCATAACTTTCCATCAATTTTGCTTGCTCAACCACCTTTTCTACTGGTGCCATGTGGGACATCATGAGGAAGCCGACAACTTCCATTCCTAATTTTTTCGCATATTCAATATGTTGTTTGGAGACATCAGCTTCCGTTACATGGGTTGCTACCCGCACCATACGCGCGCCCAGTTGGAAGGCTTTTTCCAGATCAGGGATCGTTCCAATTCCCGGCAGGAGCAAGACCGAAATTTTCGAATAATCGCAGACATCAACCGCAGCCTTGATCAATTCATATTCATCGACTTTAGAGAGGCCGTATTGTAACGTGGATCCCCCCAACCCGTCCCCATGACTCACTTCGATATACGGAACGCGGGCCTCGTTCAAGGCTTTTGCCACCGCAGTCACTTGTTCAACGGTGAATTGGTGGGCAACGGCATGGCTACCGTCCCGGAGTGCGACCTCTGTTAAAATAACATCTAGTTGTTTATTTTCCATTATAAGTTCCCCTTCCTATGCGTCCTGTTTTTGCAAGGCAGCTTTGAGCGCAAATTCTTCCGCGACTTTCACTGCTGCTGCGGTCATGATATCAAGATTCCCCGAATATTTAGGGAAGAAATCACCGGCGCCTTCAACTTCAATAAAGACGGTGATTTTGTTCCCGTCAAACAGAGGTTCCCCACGCAGACGATAGCCAGGGACGGCTTTTTGGACTTCGGAAACCATTTCATTGATGGATTTTTGAATCGCTTCTTCATCCATCTTATCCTCTTCGACTAAAGCATAGACGGTATCGCGCATGTAAATCGGCGGTTCAGCCGGATTCAGAATAATAACTGCTTTGCCCTTTTTGGCCCCCCCGACAGCTTCCAATGCTTTGGAAGTCGTTTCCGTGAACTCATCGATGTTGGCCCGTGTTCCGGGACCGGCACTTTTACTGGAAATGGTTGCGACTATTTCCGCATATTCGACCGGCGCAACGCGGTTGATGGCACTGACAATCGGTGTCGTTGCCTGGCCGCCACACGTGATGAGGTTGACATTATCCTTGTCCAGATGTTCATCAATATTGACGGTAGGAGCGACATAGGGTCCGATGGCAGCAGGTGTCAAGTCATACATCATTTTACCCAATTCCCTGGCTACCTTGGCATTGTAAAGATGCGCCCCAGCAGACGTTGCGTCAAACAGGACATCCGCCAACTCCGGTTCTTTTCTGAACCCGTCAATTCCGTCGGCAAAACAACGCAACCCCAATTCCTTAGCCCGTTTCATCCCTGCTGACTCCTCATCAATCCCGATCATCACGGTCGGTTCCAGGATATCGGATTGGAACAGTTTCATCATCAAGTCGGATCCGATGTTTCCGGAGCCGATAATTCCTGCTTTAATTTTTTTCATCATTATTCTTCCCCTTTTCACTTGGCATTTTTGTCAGCTGCATTTATATAAGCTTCATAGATGCCAGGATCGACTGCTGCTTCGATTTGGCCATATACGGATTGCGCTTTTTCAGCAAATGACTGTTGTTGTTCCGGTGTCAGTTCAATGATTTCGATGCCGTAATCAACAATTTCCTGGGTCATCTCCTCGATATTCGCATCGAGATACTCATTGGAATAGCTGATTGCTTCCGTGGCCGATTCACTCACAAGTTCCTGCAAATCTTCAGGCAATTCGTTGTAGAATTCCAGATTCATCGCCCAAGGGATGGTCTGCAGCAGGTGATTGGTCATGATGAAGTAATCTTGTTGTTCGTAAAACTTTTGAGAATAAATCAACTCGATTGGCGTTTCTTGCGTATCAACTGTTCCTTGTTGCAAAGCCGTATACAATTCGTTAAAAGGCATCGGTGTCGGACTGGCCCCAATTGCGCTCCAGGCGGCTATATGGAATTGGTTTTCAATTACGCGGATGGTTTTTCCTGCCATTTGTTCCGGTTCAGTAATGACTTCATTGGCCGTCATGATCCGAAAACCTTGGTCGGCCGTTCCTAAAAATTTGAAGCCGGCTTCTTCATATTCCTTTGAAAGCTTGGCAACGAACTCGGGATCGCTGTTGGTTGCACGGGCATGTTCCAGATCCTGGAAGAGGAAATGCAGGTCAAATACAGCAGCTCCCGGAACGAAGTTCACTTGCACGGCCGCATTGGAGTTCATGACGGTGATATCGCCAAATTGGACGCCTTCCATCAATTCACGGTCCCCGCCCAATTGCGAGTTGGGATAAATTTGGACCTTGATCCGGCCGTCAGAACCTTCTTCAACTAATTCCTTGAATTTTACAGCACCTTGATGCAATGAGGCCACATCCGCTGCGCCGTGCGCATAATTGATGACATACTCAGGTTGGTTCTCGTTTGTTTTTCCGGAGACAAGTCCGCATCCAGCCAAGGTTGTGGCAATGAATGCTGTTAGCATCAGTGTGATTTTCTTTTTCATGGTATCCCTCTCATTCTTATCTCTTTACTTGAGTAACAACAGGCTGATTTCTGGAATAAAGGCAATTAACAATGCCGCAATCACAAAGGCAATCATGTACGGGGTTGCTTTCTTGGCAACCTCCATGACCGGTACCCCACTGATGGAACTGGCAACATAGAGGTTCAGGCCAACCGGTGGCGTCACGAAGCCGATTGCCAATACCACAATCGTGATAACACCAAAGTGGACAGGATCCATCCCAATGGCAGTAACGATTGGCAAGAAAATCGGCGTCAAGATTAAAATCGCGGCCAGTGTTTCCATGAACATACCAACTATCAAGAGGAAGCCTATGATAATCAGGATAATGGCAACCTTGGATGATACGGCCCCAGTTATCGCTGTGGCAATAGTTTGAGGTGCCTGCATAATAGTCAGGACACGTCCGAATACCGTTGCTGTCGAAACTACCAACAGAACGGGAGCAGCCGTTTTAATCGTATCTTTCGTTATACTTGCTAAGTCTTCAAGTTTCATCGTTTTGTAAATAAGGATGCTGACGATGAGGGAATAGACAACCGACAAGTTCGCAGCTTCTGTAGGAGTCACGATTCCGCCGTAAATCCCCCCAAGGATGATGACTGGTGTCATCAAGGCCCAGAAACTTTCCTTTAAAATTCCCGCAAAACCATTCTTTCTCAGTTCGTCAGTGTTTTTTTTCAATTTTTCTTTGTCTTCACCGTGTTTCTTATAATAGAAGTAAGTATAGATACATAAGAATGCACCAATCAAAACACCGGGTATTATTCCAGCTGTAAACAGATCACCTACTGAAGCTCCAGCCGAGGTTCCATAAATGATGAATGGCACACTAGGCGGGATGATGACTCCTAATCCACCAGCTACGGCGATAGTTGCAATAGATACTCTTTTGTCATAGCCCAATTCAGTCAACAATGGGAATGTCATCGCCCCAACCGCTGCAACGGTTGCCGGTGCCGAACCGGAAATGGCCCCGTAAAACAAACAGGTGATGATGGCAGCAATGGGCATGCCACCGGTTTTGTCACCGATAAAATAAGCGAAGAAGTTAAAAATACGTTTGGAAATACCACCTTTGGCCATGATATTACCCGAAAGGATAAACAAAGGGATCGCAAGTAATGAATAGGAATCGATGCCCGTCACCATATTCCGGAAAATATACCCGGCACCGGCCGGCAAGCTCGGATCGAAAACTGATGCCGAGAGCGAGGCGATTCCCAGCGAAATCGCAATCGGGACACCCAATATCAATACAATGAAGAAAACAATAAAAATTCCTGTAATCATCTTTCTCTACCTCCTGTTTGGGTAACGACATCCGTATCATTCAGGCGTTCTTCTTTCGTTGTGAATTCGCTTTCATTGCGTTCATCGACAACTACTGTCTTTTGTGCAGTGCTTCTGACAATAATAAGCCGTGCATATTTTTGGATGAGACGTACGATAACAAGGATAAAACCGACGAAAACTGAGCCGTAAACAAGGTACATCGGTAATTGTAATCCCGGACTGGTTTGGTTGGTATTAAACAAGATACTGATGACCTTCATGCCCGGTTGGAGCATGATGATGGCAAAAACGAAGAAAATCGCATCCCCGATCATTTCAAGCGGTTTTTGTAATTTCGGTACGGATAGCTCCAACATGTCGATCCGGATGTGGGATTTATTTTTGATTGAGTAACTCATGCCTAAGAAGGTGAACCAAATGAACAAATAGCGGGATAATTCTTCCGGCCAGGCAAGTGCTTCCCCGAATACATAGCGTAGCGTAATCTGCAGACCCATTATCAATACTATTCCCCAAAGAGAAAATGACATCAAGATTTCTTCGCCTTTTTCATTTAATATTTTTAATAACTTCATTATTTACACTCCTTTTCTGCCTCTTAATATTCACATGCGTCAATCTTTTTTGTTACCGCTTACAAATTCACCCCTTTTTAAGTTCGACATTGTCGAACCGTGTTCATATATAGTTCCGAAAAAAAGTTTTTATCAGTGTGATTATTCAACCTAATAAAAACTAATTTTTTTGTATATATCCCATTTTTTCGGAAATTTGTTGTGCTGTTCTCAAAACGAGTTTTGTCACCATTTTGATTTTTCCTGGTGTCATCCGAAAAGTCGGACCGGAAACGCTGACTGCATAATGGACATTGCCCGTATAATCAAATATCGGTGCCGCTACACAATAAAGGCCCTTTGCATATTCCTCTTTATCATGCCCATAACCATTTTGTCTTATTCGTTCCAGTTCTTCCAACAGTTCTGCTTTCGTTGCGATGGAATGTGGCGTAAATGTCTCAAATTCATCAGGCAAATTCTCCAAAACGCTTTGACTGGAGAATGCCAATAGACATTTTCCGATACCCGTATTTTGTGCCGGAATCCTTGAGCCGATAGTCGTTGTGATGCGGATGGATTGTTGGGTTTCCCGTTTGTCCACATACATGACCTCTGAATCAACCAAGGTTCCTAGATGAACTGTCTCTTCGACCAAATCACAAAGATCATCAATAAACGGCCCGGCTACTTCAGTCACATCGATGGATTTTTTAACCAATTCTCCCATCTCCATCAGCTTTAAACCCAAGCGATACTTCTGGGTTTCCTCGTCCTGGTTCAATAAACCATTCCATTTCAAGGTGTTCACGATTCCGTGGGCGGTACTTTTACCGACATGCAATTGTTCGGCGATTTCCGTGAGGCGCCATTCCGGATTTCGCTCCGTAAAACAGTTCAAAACTTGGACCGCACGATCAATCGATTGAATTCTGCCATTGCTCATCTTGTTCCCTCATTCTTAATTTCTTGGCTCCATCGTAACAGATTCCCCTTCGTTTGTAAACGCTTTATTTGAAAAGGTTCAATATTATCGAACGCGATTCGTATAAATAAGAGGTTTCGTTTTTTAGAAGTCTTCTTTCTTTGAATGCGCTATCTATCAGCATTCATTTTGTTCTCTGCATGTGGTAGAATGAAGCCAGAAAGAAGGGGTTGATATGGAATTTAATCAGCAAATAAAGCAACAACAGGCACAAAAACAAGCATTTATTCCTAACCTCGTCCAAGGTATGGAAATGTTGCAATTAAATCGAATGGAATTATCCACTTACTTAAATAGCGTTTTACTGGGAAATCCTTTTATTGAGATGTCGGTAAATGAACCCTTAACCATTTCCGCTAAGGACGTTTCCACAAATGATGTTTCAGCGGTAATCGAGCAAACATCAGTGTATGAAGCATCCTTGTACGAGTTTTTACAGGAGCAGATTTATTTACTTTACCGGGACACGCCACTTAGGAAACTAATTTTTTGGTGGGCGGAACAACTTGACCCGCGTGGGTATGTCATGAAGACAATCAAAGAAGCGCAAGCGGAAACGCATGCTTCGGCAATCGAACTCCTGGATGGATTGACGTTATTGCAACAATTGGATCCGGCTGGTATCGGGGCACGGACGTTGCAGGAATGTTTAATGTTACAGACAGAACGGGTTGATTTTGCCCCAAATCTGGCTTACGTAGTCCTGGAGGAACATTACGAGGATTTGGTTCAGAAGAATTGGCAAAAAATTGCCGACCATTATGAAACGACATCGGATAAAATTGCGGAAATTTACCAATTCGTGCAACGCTTGACACCGGCACCCGCGGAAGCATTTGAAACGCGGACGAAGACAGTGCCTTACATTGTACCGGAGTTGATGGTGACTTTGGAAGACGGTGAGTTGGCGATTAAGGAGACGAAATACAAGACACCGTTGCTGACTTTGAACGCTAGTTATTTCGAGGAAATGAAAGCGATTGACGACGCAGAAGTTAAGGCATATGTGAATGCCAAGAAACAGGAATTCGATCAACTGCAGGCGAGCTTGATGAAGCGGAAAGAAACGGTCCTGACAGTAGGCACAGCCGTACTTTCGTATCAGCACGCGTTTTTCACAGAAGATAATAGTCCATTGAAACCACTGCAGTTAAAAGATGTGGCGGAAATGTGTAGGTTGAGCGAGTCAACCATTAGCCGTGCTGTACGGGAAACATTCGTTCAAACGCCGAAAGGAATTTTTGAGTTGAAGACGTTCTTGTCACGCCGCATGCAAAATAGCGAACAGTCTCGGGATGACGTATTGAACGTGTTGCAGGAATTAATTGCTGGCGAGGATCAGCATCGTCCCTACTCCGATCAGGCTTTGGTGGAGATGTTGGCGAAAAAAAATATTCAGGTTTCGCGCCGAGCCATAGCGAAATATCGGCAACAATTGAACATCCCTTCTTCAACCGATCGAAAAATAAAATAACAGGCTGTAAGTGCGGCGTTCATAGGAAATATTTTCTATGAACGCCGCTTTTTTGCCGAAAATGCGGCGTTAAAAACTATGAGCGTGAGCGGAACGCCGCACACACAAAATGCAAACAAAAAAAGCCCCACCCTGATAAACACCACGAAAATCAGGATGGGACTTTCTTTTATATTTTATTAACCTAAAATACCTAATACATAACCAATTGTACCAACAACAAACAATCCGAAGATGATTGTGATTGGGCTGACTTTTCTACGAAGTAACCACACGCATAGCAATGTCAAAGCTAATGGTGCAATACCTGGTAGTAATGAATCCAGTGTGCCTTGCAGCGTTGTCACTTGTTCTGTTGAAACGCTCAAGCCTGATTGAATTTCAGTCACGATGTTACGCAGCATATCGCCAGAAACAACGCCTTCGTTTACAGCGTCAGCAACGACACCGAAGTTAACGCGGTCTTGTTCAGCAACTTCCATACGGCTAAGTACCATCGGGAAGTTCATGCTTGTCCAACGTGGTACCAATACACCCATGATGAACATACCAAGAACAGAAGCACCTTGAGTCAGTTTTTGCATCAATCCGCCGCCCAAGTTTTGAGCGATGTTCCCACCTTGGACATAACCGAATTCTTGCGTGTACCACAAGAATGCCATACGGACAACGTTCCAAACTACGAAGAAAATAATTGGTCCCATCCAGTTTTCACTCAATGCCAGGGATGCCGCGAAAGCTCCTAATACCGGACGTAAGGTTCCCCAGAAAATTGGGTCACCCACACCAGCCAAAGGACCCATCATACCGATTTTAACCCCTTGAATAGCTGCGTTGTCGATGTCACGACCAGCTGCTTTTTCTTCTTCAAGTGTCAAAGTTACACCTAATACAGGTGCAGCTACGTATGGATGTGTATTAAAAAATTCCAAATGACGTTTCAAAGCTTCAGAACGGTCTTCTTTAGTTGTGTATAATTTTTTCAAAGCCGGGATCATTGCATACGCCCAACCCACGTTTTGCATACGCTCGAAGTTCCATGATGCTTGGAGGAATTGACTTCTCCAAGCAACGTGCAAACGATCTTTTTTAGTTAATTTATAATTGTTGTTTTCAGTCATTATTCTCATCGCTCCTTTTAATAGTCGTTCAAGATATCATCTAATGGGTCGCCGCCACCGCTTGTTGGACCCCCACCGCTTGTTTGGTTGAATTCAGGTGAGAATTGTAGGTAAAGAAGAGCCAATACGACACCGATAATACCCATTGCGATTAAGTTCAATTCACCGATTGCTGAAAGTGCGAATCCTAGAGCGAAGAACATCCATAGTTTTGGTGTTGCCATCATGTTAATAACCATTGCGTAACCTACTGCTACGATCATTCCACCACCAACAGCCAAACCACCTGTCAACCAGTCTGGAATACTGTTCAAACCAGCCGTTACTACATCAGCCGGAACAGCCAAGATTATAGCTGCTGGGATTGCGATACGTAGTCCTTGTAGCATCAAAGCACCCAAATGGTACATTTCAACGCCACGGAAAGATCCTTCTTCTGCTTTTTTGTCAGCACCGTGTGCCAAAACAACTGTTGCAGTACGAACGAACATTGTTAACACTTGACCAGCAACTGCCAAAGGAATTGCCAATGCAATACCTTCTGTAATACTAGCACCGTTAACGGTAACCAAGATTGCGGATGCGATTGAAGCCAAAGCAGCATCCGGTGCTACTGCAGCCCCGATGTTCATCCAGCCCAAGGCAATCAATTGCAAGGTACCACCAAGTAGTAAACCTTCCACTGGGTGACCTGTAACGATACCGATTAAAGTTGCTGCCAAAATTGGTTGGTGAAATTGAAACTCATCCAAAATACCTTCCATACCAGCAATAAATGCTACAACAAGAATTAAAATAACTGTAATAAAATTCATTTTGTAATCCCTCCTCTATATACTATTAAACAAATTTCGTTTTCTTCAATAATTCGTTCATGTTTTTACGTTGGTCTGATGGCACTTTACGAACATCAAACTTGATTCCTTTATCACTTAAAGCTTTCAAGGATTTAACGTCTTTTTCGTCTACAGACAATACGTTGTTAATCATGACTTTACCTTCTGAGTGAGCCATTGAGCCGATGTTTACTTCTTCAAGTTCAACGCCACCTTCAACGACACGCAGAACGTCCGTTGGGTTTTCAAATAAAAGCAATGCACGTGTTTTTCCGAAACGAGGATCTTTCCAGATTTCGATCATTTTGTCGATTGGAATAACGTTTGCTTTAACCCCTGGAGGTGCAGCTTGGGTAATCAATGATTTACGTAAATCATCTTTGGAAACCTCATCAGACACAACAATGATACGGGTCGGTTTAACGTCTTTAGACCATGCCGTTGCAACTTGTCCGTGCAATAAACGTGAGTCAACACGTGCCAAGCCGATATCGATACGGCCAGAACCCACTACCGTTCCTTCCGGAAGAGCTTGATTTGAAGCAACAGGACCGTTTGTTTGCGGTGTAGCAACTTCGCCTAGTGATTCCGGTTTCACTTTTACGTTTTCTTGCGCCACAGGTACAATTGCTTTGGCAATAGCATGTGATTCATTCATGGAATAGCGTGCTGTTAAAGCTTCGATTAACATCGGTAAGCTCAATCCTGCAACGATTGCCCATTTGTCCTTGTTTTGTTCGTAAAGGCTGTTTGCCTGATTGAACGGTGTTCCGCCCCACAAGTCTGCCAATACCAACACTTCATCTGTATCGAAAGAAGCGGCTGCATCTTCGATTTTTTTCCGGATATCATCCGGACCTTCGCTTGGTTGCAATACCACTGCTTCGACATTTTCTTGTTCACCAACAATCATCGTTGCGGATTGCAAGATGCCTTGAGCGAATTCACCGTGGCTTGCTATAATAATTCCAACCATTCATTTCCCTCCTAGATATGGTTCCCTTTTTTTAATATCTCCATCAACATCTGCTTCCGATCACTCGGAACTTTCCGGACTTCCAATTCAATTTCCTTTGAATCCAGAAATTTAAATGCTTCGATATCCCTTTCATCAACTGAAATGAAATGCGTAATCATCTTCTTATCTCCGGTAAACTTCATCCCACCGATATTCACTGATTTGAAATAAACGCCTCTTTTATAGACAGTGGCAACATCTGATGGATTCGTAAATAAGAGCAAAACCTTCACATTCATAAACATGGGGTGAAAATATACTTCAACGAGTTTATCTAATGTGACGACATGTGATTTAATATCGGGTGGTGCTGCTTGGCTTACCAAAGCTTTTGAAATGGGATTCGCGGCTACTTCGTCACTGACAACCAGAATGCGACTGATCCGGGTATCTTTCGCCCACGTAATCGCAACTTGACCATGAAGCAAGCGGTCATCAATACGAACCAACTGGATGTCCATTTGCATCTCCTTTCTAGTGTGATTGGGCACACTCTGTACCCTTCACTATATATATGCAAGAAGCGTGCCAACTTTTTGATGTATAAAAACGCTTCATATCAAGGTTTGTGTCAATACACAAAAAAAGATACACTAACACATTGTGTTGTTAGTGTATCTTTTCGATTGTTCAGCTTAATAGTGTATCCAGTTCATCGAGATTGCCTTTTTCCTTTTTGACGAAATAAGCGATGTAGTCGTATTCCTCTTCAGGGATGCGAATAGCCAATGCCCGTTCAAAATGGCGAATTGCCTGGATAATAGCGCTATCCCGCTCTTCACGTTTGATTGTGTTCGCAACGCGTGCCAAAGGGTCTTGGTTAATGAGTCGTTCCAACACCCCACCCATGTGGAGTGCTAAATTAACGTGGAACGCATAACCCGGCTCGGGATGATACTGTAACCCCGCACACTCATCCACAAATTCCCAGAGTATCGGCATAACCTTCTTTGGATTTAAGAACGTATAGTGCTCTTCCAGGAATTGGTAAATTAATTTTTGGGCTGCACCTGCTTCTTGAATGGCTTCTGAAGGGGCAACAGCCGTTAAATCATTAATTTTTTCGATCAGTTCCTGCGAATTTTTCTCGATGAATTTTTCCAAAGGAATAAAGGGTGCGGTCAGTTTCGGATCGACAATCCCTGTTGTGGCAATGATGGTATAACGATCTTCCCATAGTTTCAAGTTTTGATCCAAATCCGCAATGGATGTGGTCAACACTTTTAAATGGTTTTCTTTTTGTTCCGCCAATGGTTTTTCAATGATTTCTTTCAGTTTACGAGCGGTCCCTTCCCCACTCGCACAAATGGCAATCATCACCGGTGGCTTGGGTAAAGTCTGGAATTTATCCCGATTATCGGAGGCCGTATTCGCATAGCCACTGAAACGGTCGAGGCTTTCATGTAAAATTTCTAAATCTGCATCGACCAAGGAGGCTTTACGCGCACCTTCCAGAACGAGTGCGGTTGATACCATCTGAATAGTACGGACCTGAATGCCCGTTTCCTTGATCAAATTGGCTTCGAAGGTCGTCAAGGACCCCATATCCACCATCAAGAGGACGCCACTGCCCTCGTTTGCCTGGATAACGGCGTGTTTTACTTTTTCATAAGCGATAGCCGGTGACATATCAAGTGGCATATCGACGGCGATGATACCGGTAAAATCCAGGAGTTCCTCGGCGACTTTGGCCATGCTGGTAGCGGTGGAATTGCCATGTGTCACGACGACTACCCCGATGCGACCGGTAACTTGTTCTTCCTGAAGTGAAACAAGGAGGACAGTCAGGTAATAGATTTCGTTTTCCGGAACATCGACGCCAAAGTAGTCCGCGATACGGTCTTTCAAAAAGCGTGCAACGGCCATTTCATTGGGAAAACCCAGTGCCATATCCTTGATTCGGTCGTTCAAGTAACGGATTTCGCCGATTTGAATATTGTTCAAGAGCGAGCTGATGTGTAGGCTGACGGCGTAAATGTAGTTGTGTTTGAATGCGGTATTGAGTGAATTTTCAATTTCCCCCGAAACCTCATGCACGAATTGGATGACTTCTTTGGATACGACTTCAGCGAGACGAGAGTCAGTCTGCAAGGAGAATCCGTGGTTCTTATAAAAGGATTTTAGATGGACATTGATATCGGTCGAAATGTATTGGTTGATCGACTCAGGGTCCAATCCTTCCGCTTCAAGGAGCGTCGCTTTGTCGCCGATGATGTCGTAAAGGTTATACGGCAGTTCGTAGGCATCGGTTTCGATTTGGTAGAATGGTTCATTTGGTTTAACGGTAATCTGGGCTTCGGAAATTTTGGCGAGTTCAGAGCGTGTTCGTGCGTTAGCGGACTGGCCAACCAGATGGGACTGAATAGACTCCGGTAAATCGCGAACGGTCAAGACGATTTGGTCCTGGCTGAGTTGGTTCATGAAGCCACGGGCACAGACCAGTTGGATACCGGATTTTAGCTGCCCGACATTCCCGTAGCCCACACTGGCAATCAGGGCTTTAACCACATCTTCGGTCAAGGTAATCTCTTTCTGGATACGGGTTGCTTCCAGGCTGGCCATCAATTTGACAAGGTCAAGTTGCTCGCTGATGGTGCGTTCCTTGAATGATGGTAACTGGATGACAATCGGGATTCGGCGCATAAAAGTATCCAGGAAGGTTGATTTCGGATCTTCGGTCGTGGCACAAACGATACGCACATTGGCAGCGCGGTTACGGCCCGACTCACCTAGGCGACTGTACATGCCGGTGTCCATGAAATAGAAAATCATTTCCTGCCCCTCTGGCGGAAGACGGTGGATTTCATCCAGGAACAGCATGCTTTGATCTGCTTCTTGGATGAGACCATCTTTCGAACCCGTTGCGCCCGTAAAAGCACCTTGGCTGTAGCCGAATAGTTGGCTCATCAACAGTTGCGGGTTGTTGGCGTAGTCGGCACAGTTGAAAACCACGAGTTCTTTGTCATTTGGTATGATGCCGTTGGACTTGGCAAAATCGAACATGGCATGTGCGAAATAGGATTTACCCGAACCAGTTTGGCCTGTGATAAGTGTATTCAGGCCTTTTGGTGGGTAAAGGACCGCTGCTTTTGCTTGTTCCACCGCATTTTTCATACTACTGTTGGCGCCGATCATCGTTCGGAAAACGTCTTGTTTGTTACTGATGGTTGGCTGTTTTGTGGTTGGGCGGCGGATCGCTTCTTTGTAACTGGGAACGTGTTTGGAAAGTGGCTCGTGTGGGGTTATTTTCACCAAAAGATAACGAACGGGACGGCCTTCAGTCTTGAAAAGTTTGCCTTCGCGCACGAGTTGGTTCAGGTCCTTGGAAACGTTGGTGCGTTGGATGTCGAGTGCATCCGCTATCATTTTCGTAGTTGGCCCATGCCCCAATTCAATTTCCTGGTCGGTTAGTGTATGCGTCATTTCCTTGATATAGTGGTAAATTCGGTCTTTCCGGTTCACTGTATTCACCCTCCGTGATTAATACTGTATCGTCTTATATATTATACACTAATTTTTGTGTGGGGTATTGAGTTACGGTTTATAGTTACAAGTTATCGGTGCGGCGTTAATTTACTTATTCGATATTTAACGCCGCACTTGGGTGGCTTAGTGCGGCGTTCCTGAAATTTATATTGGCTTAACGTCGCATTTTTGCTCCAAAAGCGGCGTTAAGGAATTTTATTTCCCGCCAACGCCGCACTTTCGCCAAAAATGTGGCGTTGGCGGAATGAGAATTGTCAGAACGCCGCACCTTGTATTTTTTAGACTTAAAACAGAAACCTGGAACAGGCTTCGCCCTTCCTGGTTCTTTATTGACGTTGTCTGCATAACTATTTTGATTTTGCAGATAGTTGTGCAATTTTTACACTTATTCTTATGTAAAGTCCTGCTCGATTCCCGATAATCCTTACAAATCCCATTTGTGTGAGAAGCTAGTCGGCCCGGCCAAGCGCGTTTCTAAAAAAACGACGATTAGCAATTTTCTAAACAGCTAATCGTCGTTAATTATCGATTTTGCGCCTATTAGATAGTCGCCCATTTCATAACCGTCGCATTTTTGGAAAATCACGACGGTTAGCCCAACAATAAAAAATTTTCGTCGTCCCAACTAAACTTAAGTCCCACTATGATCCGAAATAAGATAACAATACCCCGGCCGCTACAGCGGAGCCAATCACACCCGCTACGTTTGGTCCCATGGCGTGCATCAATAAATAATTGGAAGAATTGTATTTAATCCCCTCTTTTTGCACAACACGAGCGGCCATCGGAACCGCGGAAACCCCCGCCGCCCCAATCAATGGATTAATTTTGCCACCGGATAGTTTGTACATTAATTTGCCCATCAGAACCCCGGCTGCCGTTCCGACCGAGAACGCGAACAGACCCATGAAGATAATTTTCAATGTGGTTGCGGAAAGAAACAATTCTCCAGTTGCCTTCGCCCCAACCGTGACACCCAGTAAAATCGTCACGATATACATCATCGCATTTTGCAGGGTTTCCGTTAGTTTCGGCACCTGCCCACTTTCACGAATCAAGTTCCCTAACATCAACATACCAATTAAAGCAGTGGCAGACGGTACTAGCAAACTCACGAATAAAGTCGTTACGATGGGAAATAAAATCCGTTCACGCTTGGTAACCGGGCGAAGTTGCTTCATCGGTGTTTTCCGTTCTTCTTCCGTTGTCAAAAAACGCATAATCGGCGGCTGGATAATGGGCACCAGGGCCATATATGAATAAGCAGCCAAAGCGATAATAGGTAGGATATGACTTGCCAAGCGAGTCGTTAAATAAATGGCAGTCGGTCCATCCGCTCCGCCAATAATCCCAACGGAGGCGGCTTCTTCAGGAGTCATACCTAATGCCAGAGCACCTAGAAAAGCTGCGAAAATCCCGAATTGTGCGGCACCACCCAATAAGAGCGTTTTAGGGTTGGCCAATAAAGGACCGAAATCCGTTGAGGCGCCTAAACATAGAAAAATGAGGGGTGGATAAATACCTAAATCAGTTCCCTGGAATAAATAATAAAGCAAGCCACCGGGATTGTCATTTTGCGGCGGGCTCATCAAACCAGCCAGAGGTAAATTCACCAGTAAAATCCCAAATGCAATCGGAATCAGTAGATACGGTTCATACCCTTTGCGAATGGCTAAAAACAAAAATACACAGGCGATGACAATCATGATCAACTCTTTATAGGTCATGTTGGCAATTCCTGACACATACCAAAGTTCCATCAGTTGCTCAAACAAGCGAATCGCTCCTTTCTACATGATGACAAGGTCTTGGCCGGAATCCACAGCGTCGTTCGGTTTCACCAAAATTTCCTTGATTGTCCCATCATGTGGGGCTATGATTTCATTTTCCATTTTCATTGCTTCCAAAATAACCAAATGGTCGCCGGTTTTAACGGTTTGGCCCGCTTGCACCAAAACGCGTAAAATGGTTCCCGACATCGGAGCCGTTACTTTTTCACCACTTGCCGTTGGTACCACAGGTTTGGATTTGGGTATCGGTTTCTCCCCAACATCCATTTCTTCATCATCCGGAAGCTCCCGGACTTTCACTTGATAAACTTGGCCGTCGATTTCGATTTCATAATTTTTCATCTGCCGTTTCCTCCTCTACTTAATCCGTTTCACTTCCACGACTTCGTACTTTTTAGCAGGGTTGGTTTCATGTGCTGCAATAATCGCCGTCAACACGGCAACTGTTTCGCGCTGCTTATCCGGAATCAAGTCCGGAGAAACAGCAGGCACTTCCATTTTTGACTCTGCCGAAAAACGGTGTACTAATTCCGTCAATCCCCACAAGGACGCGAGGACGCTAAATACAAAAACCATGGAAATGACTGTCACAACAAGGCCATCCATCATATTGAAGCTTTCCATGTTAATCCCTCCTATAGCGCGCCTGGATGCGGATTGGTTGATCAGTGTCATCGGGTTGATATTTTCTTTCCAAATAAGCCTTCCCGACTTCCGGGAACAACGCGTAGGTCAACACATCCTCATCCGTCTTCGCCAACGCTCCCAGTTCTTCTTTCAGTCGCGTGAACTCAGGTTCCAAATGATCCGCTGGGCGGTCGGTCATGACGCCCTCGCCGGGTATGATTGATTCCCGGAATTTATCTGTCACCGGCACCGGTGTTTTCCCATATTTACCACGCAGATAATCCTTAATTTCATTCGGCACCAGTTTGTACTTTTCACCAGACAACACATTGAAAACGGCTTGGGTCCCGACCATTTGACTCATCGGCGTCACGAGTGGTGGAAAACCTAAATCTGCCCGCACATTCGGCACTTCCCGCAACACCTCATCGAATCGTTCACCGGCTTTCGCTTTCTTCAGTTGTGAATTCAGATTCGACAGCATTCCACCCGGTACTTGATAAATCAAGGCTTTGGGATCGGCAAACATCATTTTCGCATCCAATTCCCCCGAATCTAGATATTTATCCCGCACCCCTTTAAAATAATCCGCCACTTCTTCCAATTTATCGATATCCAAGTGCGAGTGATAACCCAATTCCTCAAGCGCCAAAGCAATGGCCTCTGTAGCTGGTTGACTCGTCCCTTCCGCAAATGGTGAAATGGCGCAGTCAATCATATCCGCCCCCGCTTCCACCGCCGCTAAATACGTCATTTGCGCAATCCCGCTCGTGGAATGCGTATGAATATTCAGAGGCACCGTAATCACTTTCTTAATTTCTGTCACTAGCTCTCGGGCCACTTTAGGCGTCAGAATACCCGCCATATCCTTGATACAAATCGAATCCGCACCCATTTGGGAAAAACGCTGCGCGAGATCCACGTAATAGGCCACTGTATGCACATCGCTGATGGTATAACAAATTGCAAGCTGCGCATGCGCTCCGTATTTCTTGACGGCCTTCACCGATGCCTCAACATTACGTGGGTCGTTCAAAGCATCAAAAATGCGAAAAATATCGATTCCGTTCGTGGCGGCCTGCTTGACAAATGCATCCACAATATCATCGGCGTAATGGCGATAGCCGATCAAATTCTGGCCACGCAGCAACATCATTAACTTCGTATCCGGCGCCCGTTTACGAATTTCGCGCAGGCGTTCCCACGGGTCTTCGTTTAAAAAACGAATAGCGGCATCATACGTCGCCCCGCCCCAACACTCCAAAGCATAATAGCCCGCCTGATTCATTGTTTCCACAATCGGCAACATGTCTTTTGTGGACATCCGCGTTGCCATTAAACTCTGGTGGGCATCCCGGAGTACGGTTTCATTGATTTTCACTTCGCTCAATCAACTCACTCCTTTTCACTTGACTATGCAACATAACATACTTTAATTGTAAAGTTCTTTGTAAGCGGTGTCAATATGACAATAAAAAGCCCCAGGTAGGTTCCTGGGGGTTTAATCTTATTGAATATCAATACGTCTCGTGGTTGGTGTTTCCGGTTCTTTTTTCGGCAGTTCTACAGTCAAAACACCATCTTTGAATGTTGCTGTAACATTTTCCTCATCCACATCACGAAGCAAGAACTGACGGCTGTATGAACGCATTGAACGTTCCCGGCGAATATAATTACCCTTTTCATCGGTTTCATCTTTACCCATTTCACTTTTTGCTGAGATTGACAAAATATTGTCGCGATAATCAAGATGAATATCCTCTTTGGCTAATCCAGGCAAATCCGCTTCAAGCACATATTTGTCATCTAGTTCCTTAATGTCCGTGTTGAAGTTACCCTCATTGTTACGAAAGAATTGATCGAAAGCGTCGTCGAAGTTACTTTTTCCTAAGTCCCACAAGTTACGTCTGGATGGAAACCAGTTACTCATTTTTCTTCACCCTTTCTATTTGTCTTCCACCCATAGTTTACGCTCAGTTGGAAGCGTTGTCAAAAAAACCAACAAACATAAAAATAACCCCCAGAGCACAAACACTCCGGGGGTTTCTTTTATGAAGTGGCAACAGCCACTTCTTCATCACTATAAGTTCCAATTGGTAAATGGTCGTTCAGCAACATATCGTCTGGATTCAGGCTTTCTTTTTGCTTGCGTCCACTGATGCCGAAGATGGCTAAAATCAATAGGGTCAGTACCATACCGACGAGATAAGCCGGTGTTGTCAAGCCCATACCCAAGCCGATTGGTTCGCTCAAGATATATACCACGACTGCATAAAGCATGAATGATGCGGGTACCAGCGTTACCAGGAAGTTACGTTCTTTCAAATATAAGTAGCGTGTTGAAACAAGTAAAGAAATGACGGCTGTCACTTGATTGGCCCAGTTGAAATAACGCCACAATAAGTTGAAGTCCACTTGTGTCAAGAAGAAGGAGATTACATACAACGGAATTGTTATAGCCAAGATTTTCTTTAAAGTGTCCTGCTTAATATGCAAGTAGTCCGCCAAGACAATCCGTAAACTCCGGAATGCTGATAGACCGGAAGAAATTGGTAGCACAATGACGCCTACAATGGCGATTGTTCCAAAGAAACTACCCAATAGCATGTAAGAAACTTCGTTCACCACAACAGATGCTGTTCCAGCATCAATCATGCCGCTCAATGTTTGGCCATTGAAAAGAGCCATTGCAGCAGCAGCCCAAATCATGGCAATAACGCCTTCAGCAATCATCATGCCATAGAAAGTGAAGCGACCTTCTTTTTCATTTGTACTTGTCCGGGAAACCATTGGCGCTTGTGTTGCATGGAAACCAGAGATAGCACCACAGGAAACCGTAAAGAATAGTCCTGGAAAAATAGCCAAACCTTTTGGATGGAAGTTTTTCATCGCTCCCATTGTTAGTTCAGGGATGGTGTGTCCTCCCGCAATCAAGGAAATGCCGATCGCAAACGTACTTAAAATGAGTACGGCCCCAAACCAAGGGTAAACTTTACCCATTGCCTTATCGATCGGTAACAGGGTTGAAACGAGATAATAGACAAAAATTAACGCAGTAATCACACCGATCGATAACCAACTTGGCGTGATCGAGTTAATTAAATTAGCTGGCGAAGTCACAAATACGGTCGCCACTAACATCAACAATAGCATCGTAAAGATATTCACGATATGCTTTACAAATTTCCCTAAATACTTACTTGCGAGTTCAGGCAATTGTGCACCGTCATTCCGCAATGAAATCATCCCAATCATGTAATCATGCACTGCACCGGCGAAAATACATCCGACTACAATCCAGACATAAGCGATTGGTCCATACAGAGCTCCCATGATTGGTCCGAAAATAGGCCCCGTTCCAGCAATATTCAACAATTCAATAATAGCGTTTTTACCTTTTGACATCGGTACAAAGTCGTATCCATCCTTTAAAACTTCAGCTGGCGTTTTGCGATCGGGTTCGATTTGGAAATTCTTTTCAATATATTTTGAATAAAAGAAATAACCGCCCAACAACAACATGATTCCTCCAAATAATGTCAGCATTTTAACTCCTCCTCTTTTGTAGTTTTACTCGAGCTCATTCTACAAAAGAAAGCGCGTTCAAGGTTCATTTAACGGCGAAATGCAGCTTTTAGGAGGTGAGTTGCTTTTTTTATGGGGTCAAATGCCAACCCGTTTGCGGAAATCTTTTAAATAAGAGCGTCCGACCGGCACCTTAGCATCATTTGTCATCGTCAGTTGGTACGTATTATTAAACCATGGCTGGATTTCTTTTATTTCCTCTAAGTTTATTAAAAAGGAGCGTTGTACGCGCATAAACTGCGAAACAGGTAATGTAGCTTCCCACTGGCTCAATGTTTCGTGGGTGACATAAGCATTGGTATATGTCGCCACAGTCGTTTCGTTGTTGTCGACACTAACGACGACGATTTCTTCCGGTTTTACCAAGTAAATCCGTTCATCTGAGTGGATTGCTATCGTCTCCGGCTGCGTGTCCGGCAAACGACGGTTTACTTTTTCAATCGCCGCTTCCACGCGCTCGGGAGCGAATGGTTTCAATATATAATCAGTGGCATTCAGTTCAAAGGCTTTGACCGCATATTCGTCATAGGCGGTTGCGAAGACGATTTGCGGTGGATTTGCAAAGTGTTTTATTTTTTCAGCAAGCGAGATGCCGCTTTCGTCCATGAGATGGATATCCAGGAAAAGCAGGTCTATCGGCTGCTGCAGCATTTTTTCCAACGCTTCGGAAATGGTAGCGGCCTGCTGAATATCGGTCACAGCCGGATTCTGGGAAACGAGAAAACGTAGTTCATCACGTGCTAATGGTTCATCGTCAACGATCAGGATACGCATGGGATTCCTCCTTGGTTTGTAATGGGATTCGGCTGGTTATGGTTGTGCCCGTGTCTGATGTCGTGAATTGGAGCGCTGCGGCTGGACCGTAGAGATTGATCAGGCGCTTGTTCAGGTTGTCAAGGGCTGTTCCAGATCCGTGATTGGAATCGACGGGTTCCTTGCCGAGTTTACTTAAAACAGTTGGGTCGATACCGTGGCCATTGTCCGTGATTTGGACGTGGAGATTTGCTGTTTCTTTTTGGATGGATACGTGTACGTGGTTGCCGGTTTGGCGATTTTTAAAAGCATGGCGAATGGCGTTTTCGACGAGGTTCTGCAAAATAAACGGCGGAACCAGAGCGTTTTGTAAGTTTGGTTGGATCGCAAAAGTGACGGTATAACGGTCCGGGAAACGCGCGAATTCCAGTTCCAGATAGCTATGGAGTTGCGCAAGCTCCTGCTCCAACGGTATTTGCGACAGACGCGCTCCCTGAAGGTTAGCGCGCAAGAAGTGACTCAGTTCCAAAACAAGTTTCCGTGCTTTCTCACTATCGATGCGGATCAAGGATGAGATTGTATTCATGGCGTTAAAGAGAAAATGTGGATTTACTTGCGCTTGCAAGGAATCAATTTCTGCCTGCTTTAAAAGTTTGGTTTCGTTCTCACGCTCACCGAGTTCGATTTGGGTGGAGAAAATACTCCCCAAACCTTCTGCCAATTGACGCTCGACATAAGTCAACTCGTTTTCATCGGTGAAATAGAGTTTTAATGTACCTATGACTTGATTTTTTGATTTCAAAGGAATAACAATCGCCGCTGCCAAGGGACAGTTGGGATTGTCACAGTCTATTTCGCGTTTGGAACGGGCTTCCTTGATTTCGCCTTCCGCCAGGACTTGTTTCGACAGCCCGGTGACAATTTCACGAGTCGGTTTGTGATGGTCGCTCCCAGCTCCAACGTGGGCCAAAATTTGATTTTTATCCGTCAGGCTGACGGCGGATACTTTAATGAAGCGTTTAATGATTTCAGCGACAGCAGTAGCCGACTGCTGATTCAAGCCGGAGCTGAAATACGGCAACGTTTCGTTCGTGAGTTGCAGAACATCGTGGGTCTGCACTGCTTTGGCCATTTCTTCCTGCTTCAAGGTTGTCTCGATGATAGATAGAAAGATAGCTGTTCCGATGCTGTTGGCACCGATCATCGGAATGGCAATGAACATGACGAGTTCGCGGGCCGAAGCGAAATCGCTACTGAAGATCAAAATCGTCAGCATTTGGACGATTTCCATGGCGATCCCCACCAGAAAACCTTCTTTACTGGATGGAAATCGATTCTTTTTACTGGAACGAGCGCCGTATACTCCGGATAGTAATCCGATTAAAATGGAAGAAATGACATAAATGTGGACATCCACTCCTCCCTGGAAATAACGGATAATGGCCGACAGGACACCAACTGCTGTTCCAACGAGCGGCCCACCGATAAGTCCCGAAACCCCAATGGTCAAAACGCGCGTGTTCGCGAGAGATGAGCCCGGTCCCAATTGGGAAAATAATTGTTCAACGATGACGCGGTTTTCATCAATTTCAACACCGGTAAAATTGGAAATGACTGCGAAAACGCCGAATATAAAAATAAGGATGGCTTGTGTCCTGACAGATTTACGGTGAGCCAATAGGTTCCGCACCTTCGTGCTATTCATCAGCAAATAAGCCAATAGGATAATCAGGCCCGACCTTAATAGCATTAAAAAAAGTAAAGCAATCATGTGCACCTCTCCCTTTTCTCTCATTTTACTATACTTCTTTATTTGTGGGGTGAGTGATTTGCTTTGGTGCGGCGTTTAGTTTCATCAACTACGTTTAACGCCGCACTTAGGGGGCGAAGTGCGGCGTTCCTGAAATTCTGATTGCCTAAACGTCGCATTTTCGCCTCAAATGCGGCGTTTAAAATTTTCGCGGCCCATGAACGCCGCATTTTTTTAAAAAATGCGGTGATAACAGCTCATCACATACCGGAACGCCGCACTTCAATCGATTATGGCTTTCATTACATGAGTAGGAGACGTTCCACTATCATCTCCAAAGACAATTCCGATTGTTTTTGAATGTTTTTGAATGAAATTGATTGATTTCGGTTGAATACGGTGGTATAGTTTAGGCGCGAGGTGATGTAAGTGTTTACAGAAGAACGTTATCAACTAATCAAGGATTTACTGCAGGAACAAAATATCGTCAAAATGCAGGATATTGTCCAAGTGACCGGGAGCTCAGAATCCACCATTCGCCGGGATTTATCAGCCCTTGAAGAAAAAGGAGTTTTAATCCGGGTCCATGGCGGTGCTAAGCGCGGTTATAAACTCCAAACCGAACCAGAGATGGAAATAAAGTCCAATTTGAATATGGATGAAAAACGCTTAATCGCCAAACGTGCAGCGGATTTTATTGAAAATGATGATGTATTGTTTTTGGATGCAGGTTCCACAACCTATGAAATGATTCCTTTTTTACAAGGAAAAAAAATCACGGTCGTGACAAATGGTGTGCCCCATGCGAGCTTGTTGGCTGATTTACGGATTCCTACTATTTTACTGGGTGGAAAAATCAAGTTGGAAACAAAAGCCATTATTGGATCGACTTGTTTAGGTCAGTTGGAAGGTTATCGTTTCAACAAGGTCTTTTTAGGAATGAATGGCATTGATAGTGAGTTTGGTTTCACGACACCGGATATCGAAGAAGCGGCAATCAAAGCCAAAGCCGTTGAGCATGGTGCCCGGAAATATGTATTGGCGGACTCCTCAAAATTTGGCGTCGTCAGTTTTGCCAAAGTGGCTGACTTGGCGGATTGTGACGTGATTAGTGTCGGTCTGGACGAACGCAAACGCAAGAGACTGGAACAAGAAACAACGTATTGGGAGGCGAAAGTATGATTTACACTGTTACCTTGAATCCATCCATTGATTACGTGGTGCGATTGGAGAAACTGGAATTGGATGCGGTTAATCGCATCCAAGAAGATTTAAAGCTACCGGGTGGTAAAGGAATTAATGTTTCCCGGATTTTGAAACAACTGGGAATTCCTTCTACGGCCTGGGGCTATACCGGTGGTTTCACTGGTGATTACATCGCTAATTGGATGACCGAGGAAGGAATAACCACTGCCTTTACGGAAGTGGCAGAACCAACCCGGATTAACGTGAAAATCAAAGCGGATCATGAAACAGAATTGAATGGTGCCGGTCCCACCGTTTCTGAGGAAGCTTTGGAAGACTTGGAAGAAAAATTTTCACATCTAACAGCGGATGATGTTGTGATTCTATCCGGCAGCAAACCCCCTTCTTTACCTGGTGATTATTATCAACATTTAATCAGTTTGGTCAAAGCACGGGGAGCACAATTTGTGATTGATACGACAGGCACGGAACTATTGGCCTCACTTCCGTCTCAACCGTTGGTGGTTAAACCGAATCATCATGAATTGGCGGATATGTATGTTTTTTCAACAACTGGAATGGCGGATCTCATTCCGTATGGTAAGAAGCTGGTGGCTGATGGCGCGCAGTTCGCAATTGTGTCGATGGCCGGCGAAGGTGCCCTATTTTTCACAGGCGAAGCGGTTTTTCATGGTTGGTCGCCGAAAGGAACGGTCAAAAATTCGGTCGGTTCGGGAGATTCGATGATTGCTGGATTTGTAGGAACGTATTTGGCAAGCGGGGACGCATTGGCGGCTTTCCGGATGAGTTTGGCGTGTGGGAGTGCAACGGCATTTTCGGACGACTTAGCGAAAACGGCCGATATTGAGGCCTTATTACCGAAGATTACAATTAATGAATTGGAGGAATTATAATGAAAATCAAGGATATTATGTTGAAGGAATTGATGATCCTACCGTTAGAATCAGGGTCAAAAGCCGAGACCATCAATGAAATGACAGCGCGTTTGTATGAACAAGGCATCATTGATGATTTGGAATTATTCCGGGAAGGCATTCTTAATCGCGAGTCGCAAGCGTCGACTGGAATTGGTGAAGGAATTGCGATGCCCCATGCGAAAAATACAGCGGTAAAACGTCCAGCGGTTGTGTTTGCCAAAAGTGAAACAGGTGTGGATTATGACTCGTTGGATGGACAACCGGCCTATTTATTCTTCATGATTGCGGCACCGGACAATGCCAATGATGTTCATTTGCAAGTGTTGGCGAGTTTGTCACGGTTGCTTTTGAATCCGGATTTAATTGCGGCTTTGAAACAAGCCACGACAGCGGAAGAAGTTGAGGCTTTGTTTGAAGCAGCCGAACGTGCAAAAGATGCTGAGGAATCGGCAGACACGGTTGAAGTTGTGGCGAACTCCGAACGGCCTTTTGTTGTAGCAGTCACAGCCTGTCCAACGGGAATAGCACATACGTATATGGCCGAGGATGCCCTTAAAAAGAAAGCGGCCGAAATGGGCGTGGACATCAAGGTTGAAACGAACGGTTCAGATGGTACGAAAAATCGTTTGACAGCTGCGGACATTGAACGTGCTTCGGCGGTTATTGCGGCAGTTGGTAAAAAAGTTGAGATGAATCGCTTTAAAGGTAAACGTGTGTTGGAACGTCCGGTTGCGGATGGGATCAACAAAGCGGAGGAATTGATTACCAAAGCTGTGAATCAGGAAGCGCCTATTTTCCATGGGGACAGTAATGACACTGCGGTGGAAGAGGAATATGAAAAAACTTCCGAATTTTCATCCTTGTATAAGGATTTAATGAATGGGATTTCGCATATGTTACCGTTTGTTGTGGGCGGCGGGATACTCTTGGCGATTTCATTCTTGTTCGAGAACTGGTTCGGAAATGAAAGTGCCTTGTTCTTGTCGTTTAACCAAACAGGTGCGGCGGCGTTCCAATTCTTGATTCCGATTCTGGCTGGGTACATCGCGTATAGTATTGCGGATCGTCCCGGATTGTTGCCTGGTATGGCTGGTGGATTCATGGCCGTTCAAAGTAATGCCGGGTTTCTGGGTGGTTTAATTGCCGGGTTCTTGGCGGGTTACGTGATGAACTGGGTTAAACGTTCTTTTAGTACTTTGCCAAAAGCCTTGGCTGGGCTGAAGACGATTTTACTTTTCCCGGTATTTGGGTTGTTGGTAACGGGATTGGTGATGTATTACTTCGTTGGTCCCGTGTTTGCGACTATCAATAATGCGATGCTAGATTTCTTGGCAGGACTGGGAACAGGAAACGCAGTTCTGTTAGGTGCGGTATTGGGTGGGATGATGGCCATTGACATGGGCGGTCCCTTTAATAAAGCGGCATATGCGTTTTCGATTGGAATTTTCACGGATACAGGTGACGGTCGTTGGATGGCGGCAGTTATGGCCGGTGGCATGATTCCTCCGATTGCCATCGCATTGGCAACTTTCTTGTTCCAGAATAAATTCAATGAAGTTGAACGTCAGTCTGGCTTGTCGAACTTAATCATGGGATTATCGTTTATCACAGAAGGTGCCATTCCCTTTGCGGCAGCGGATCCACTGCGCGTAATCGGTTCTTCGATTGTCGGTTCGGCGATTGCAGGTGGTTTGACGCAATACTGGAATACATCCATTCCGGCTCCTCATGGTGGGATTTTCGTTATCGGGTTGGCGGACAATGCGTTGCTTTTCTTAGTGGCGTTAGCGATTGGTGCGGCTGTATCAGCAGTTCTGCTTGGTATCCTGCGCAAGCCAGTGGCCGAAGAAGATGCAAGCTTGAAAGTTTAAATTGTAAAAGAGCGACGGTTAGCTGTTAAGAAAAATGCTAATCGTCGCAATTTAGGAAAATCACGACGATTAGCTCAAACTAACTATCTTAATCGTCGCCTCACGACAAATAACTACTAACAAAAAGAACTTGGCCCGTGGCCAAGTTCTTTTTTAGTCTTGTTTTGTCAGGATTTTTGGACCTTCGCTCGTGATTGCAATGGTGTGCTCGAATTGGCAGCTGATTCCGCCGTCTTGTGTACGGGCTGTCCAACCGTTTTTATCCATTTTTGATTTCCAACCACCGGTGTTAACCATCGGCTCGATTGTAATCGTCATGCCCTCTTTCAAACGCAACCCTTTTCCTGCTTCCCCGTAATGTGGAACAGCTGGGCTTTCATGCATGGTAGGCCCGATACCATGTCCGATAAATTCGCGGACAACAGATAAGCCTTCACCTTCTACATACGTTTGGATGGCGTGGCCGATATCACCAATGCGGTTCCCTACTTGGGCTTGCTCGATTCCGATATACATCGCTTTTTCGGTCACTTCTTTCAAGCGATCCAAAGCCGGTGTGGATTCGCCGACAATGTAGCTCCAGCAAGAGTCTGACATTGCTCCGTTGTAATTGACAACTGTATCAACTTTAACCAAATCGCCGTCTTTCAATACGACTTTTTTGCTTGGGAAGCCATGACAGATTTCGTCATTCACGCTTGTACAGGTCGCAAATTCGTAGCCTTCAAAGCCAATTTGTTCTGGAATGGCACCCGCATCGCGGATTCCTTTTTCAACGAAATCGTTGATTTGCATCGTTGTAATTCCCGGTTTGATGAAATCACGCAAAGCAACGTGGATGTTCGCCAAGATTTTACCGGACTCTTCCATTGCTTCGATTTCTCGTTGGGATTTAAGTGTAATCATTCGTATTTTCCTCCATCATTTACAATCTTCATTTATAGATTATACCACTGAATAAGCAGAATTTAAAACCTCCCAAATCAACGGGAGGCCGGGAACAACAATTTGGGTATTTCGACAGGGATTGCTTGCCGTTTTTGGTAAACGACCAACTCGCTAACATCGTGATTTTTCAACATATTAAAGGCGTCTTCAAAATTGCCTTCATAGTCCGCAACCTTATGCGCATCGGAACCTATCGTAAATAGCCTTCCACCTGCTTCTTTGTATAGATCAATTGCGTAATCATAAAGTTTGAAGTTACCGTGCTGGTACATGGACTTCGTATTGAGTTCAAAAGCCAACTCATTTTGAGCTGCCGCCTCAAACACTGTTAACAATTGATTCTCGACTGTTTTCAAATCCGCTACGGAAACGTCATAGCTACGTAGACCGTAGTCAAAATGAGCCAAAACATTCGCAAAAGGCAGAGCCCGAACACCTTCCAGCATCAAGTCATAATAATGATCAAGCGTCCGTGCCAGCGGAACATCGCGATTGCTGACTTTCATGAAATTATAGTGCCCATTGTGGTGGATGCTCAATAAGACGAGGTCATAGTCCTTATCTTTCATAAATGCGTTAATTTTATCGACATCGTCTTTCGTGTAGCCGATTTCGATACCTTTTAATAGACGGTTTTGATACGTTGCGTTTAACTGGTCGATTGTTTTGCAATAGCCTTCATAATCTGGAATAACATCATCTTTGGCCTGGTCGGGTGAAAAATAATCCATGTGCTCGGTGGTGATAAGTGGCTTATCGGAAAGAGCAAGGTAATTTTCAAACCGTTCTTGTGAATCGGGCGAAAAATAGGTGTGCATATGTTGGTCATAATATTGCATAGTAATCCCCTTTTCCAGTTGATAATTCAACCGTATCACGAATAAACAGGATATGCAAAATGAATACGTACCCATACAAAAAACCTATTTACTTCCCATATCCAGTCGGGTGTAAATAGGTTTTTGCCTGTGCTTGACAGGCTGGTTTTATTAGGGACATTATAGTCCTTTTAATAGTTTATTGCAAGCGTTTTTCTCGTTATTTCAATGCTGTCGGAAATCTGGTAAAGTAAGGATAGCAATTTAGTTTGAGGAGGACATTCATGAGACAACCTTTATTTATCCAACCGGTGCTTCAAGAGAAAATGTGGGGTGGAACGAAACTCCGCGATATCTACGGCTACAATATCCCGAGTGAACACACAGGTGAATGTTGGGCTATCAGTGCCCATCCAGACGGGGTTGGTACGATCGTAAATGGTGCATACACCGGAGTTGGTTTGGATGAACTTTATAAAACACAGCCAGAATTATTCGGAAACCCAAGCTCCCCTGTTTTTCCTTTGTTAACGAAAATCATTGATGCAGCGGATGCTTTGTCCGTCCAAGTGCACCCGGATGATGTTTACGGTATGGAACATGAAGGTGAACTCGGTAAAACCGAGTGTTGGTACATCATCGATGCAGATGAAGGCGCTGAAATTATCTATGGACACAACGCCCTTTCCCAAGAAGAATTTGCGGAAAAGGTGCAGGCTGGCGCATGGAATGAATTGTTGCGTTATGTACCGGTTAAACGCGGGGACTTTTTCTTTGTACCAAGTGGAACGATCCACGCGATTGGCGCGGGAATCACGATATTGGAAACACAGCAAAGTAGCAACACGACTTATCGGGTCTATGATTTCGATCGGGTTGAAAAAAATGGGCAAACGCGTGAATTGCATATTCAAAAATCTTTGGATGTGACGACTTTCCCACATGTGGATGCGAAAAATGATTTTGTGATTGGCGATACGGTAACAACATTTATCGAGAGCGAATATTTCAATGTTTATAAGTGGAATGTGACAGAGTCATTCACGTATAAACAGGTTGCTCCTTATACATTGGTAAGTGTGTTGGAAGGTGACGGCGTGCTGGAAGTGGCTGGTGAATCGTATGCTATAATGAAGGGGATGCATTTCATTTTACCGAATGGCATTGCGGACGTAACGGTGAATGGAAACTTTGAAATGTTGGTTTCGACACCCGGTCCGAAAAGTTTATAAAAATTAAGGAGTTGAGTGTATGAGTTTGTTGGATATTTTAAAACAAAAGCTTGATGAGAAGGAAGAACGGATCATCGAGATGCGTCGTTATTTGCATGCGCATCCGGAATTGTCGTTTGAGGAAGAAGAGACGGCGAAGTACATTGCTGATTTTTATAAGGATGTGCCGGTTGATAAGGTGGAAACAAATTTCGGGGGTCAAAATGGCGTTGTCGTAACGATCAAAGGTGCTCAGCCCGGTAAAACGATCGCGATTCGTGCGGATTTTGATGCCCTGCCTATTACCGAAGAAACGGATGTTCCTTTTGTTTCGCAAAACCCTGGTGTGATGCATGCGTGCGGTCATGACGGGCATACGGCATATATGCTGATTTTGGCGGAATCTTTGGCGGAAGTGAAGGATCAGTTGAAAGGTACGATTCGCGTGATTCATCAACCTGCTGAGGAAGTACCGCCAGGTGGTGCTTTGGGTATGATCAAGGCTGGCGTCCTTGATGGCGTGGATTATGTATTTGGCATTCATGTGATGTCAAATATTGAAACAGGCAAAATCTATTACCGTGCCGGCAATACGCAAACCGGTCGTTCTTATTTCAAATTGAAGGTTCAAGGTAAAGGTGGCCACGGCTCCTCACCTCATACAGCTAATGATGCGATTGTGGCAGCAAGCTCGTTTGTCATGAACGTGCAAACAATCGTGAGTCGTCATATTAACCCGTTCGATACGGCTGTTGTGACGATTGGTTCATTTGACGGTAAAGGAACGTTCAATATTATCAAGGATTCAGTGGTTCTGGAAGGTGACGTACGATCCATGTCGGATGAAAGTCGCGCGATTGTCGAAGAACAAGTGCGCCAGTTCGCGGATGGCTTGGAAGCTTCATTCAAGGTAACAACTGAGTTGGAATACAAGAACGATTATCCCGTGTTGTACAATGATCCTGAAGTAACGGGTTGGGTGCAAGAAGCTTTGGAAGCGGCTGAGATTGCAGACGTTGAAGAGACAGCTCCACAACCACCATCTGAAGACTTTGCCTACTACTTGAAAGAAGTACCTGGTACATTCTTTTATGTGGGTGCAATGCCGGCAAATGGTGAATGGTTCCCACACCACCATCCAAAATTCGATATCAACGAAGATAGCTTGTTACTCTCCGCGAAAGCAATGGCGGCTGTTGTTGATAAGTTTTGTGGATAATTAAACCATTTTGGGTTCTTAATGAACATCAAATGGTTCAAAAAACATTAATTAAACCATTTCGCCTGTTGAAATTTGGCCAAATGGTTTTATTATTTGTTGGATTCTAAAAAATATAGATATGAAGAAGGTGTAGTATAAATATTTTGTTTAATTAACAAGGATTACACGATGAAATAGAACTTCCAGATAGTTGGAAGTTCTATTTTATTATTTCCTGGTAGACTGTCTTTCGATATACTTAGTCGCAATCGAAATTTTCTGGACGACGCCGTTATTTCCTTCCATCCGGTCCACCAATAAGTTCAAACCAATGCTGCCAAGTGCGTCGGTATCAACCTGGATGGTGGATAAGGCTGGATAAACATAGCGGGCAACATTACTGTCGTTGAATCCGATCAGACTCACCCGATCCGGTACCGCAATGTTGGCGTCTAGCAAACTACGCATCGCTCCTATCGCAATGGAATCATTTGCACAGAAAAATACTGTGGGCAAATCGTCCCCGTGATCGGCAATCGCTTGGTTCATCATAGTTTGACCGGAATCTGTGGAAAAACTACCGCTATAGAAATAAGCATCGTTAAACTTGCCTGCTCTCATTAAAGCAATCCGGAATAAAGTGTCACGTGGGTCATCGAGTTCTTGCGTATGGTCCTGCGTGTGTTCTTTTCCGCCCAAGAATCCAATGCTTTCATGCTGCTCAATTTCGTTCAATACCAACTGAATCGCATATCTGAAATCGACCGTTACACTGTCAGCTTCATTCGCCATTTGGTCGGAATCAATAAAAACCAGTGCCTTTTCGAAGGCTTTTAATCGGCTGACTTGCCGGTCACTGAATTTTCCGATTGCACAAATTCCCACAATGTCCTCTTCCAACTCATCAGGAATTTCCTGAAAGGCAGTCGCAATTGCCAAATTCTTTTCCTTGGCATGTTCTTCCATGGATAGGCGGATGGATTGGTAATAAATGTCGTCAAGCTCTTCTTGCTGGCTGTACCATTGAATCACTAAAATTTTACGGTGGGGAAGTTTTCGGGCTGCTTTCTTGTATTGCAGCGTTTCAGCTATTTCCCAAATTTTTTGGCGGGTGTCATCCCCTACTGACAATGTTTCATCTCCATTTAAAACCCGGGAGACAGTTGCCGTTGAAACTTTGGCCAGTTCGGCTATATCTTTTAAGGTCGCCACTTTCATCCCTCATTTCGGTAAAGTGTTTACTAATAATTTTAGTATACGGCTTTAATCGAAAAAAAGCGACCCCGAATAGGAGTCGCAAGTAAATATTATTCTTCTGATTTCGAACGGCGTGCGCCTTTATTTTTCTGCGCACGGGTACGATTTTTCCTTTTCGCCTTTTTAAGCGCTGGAGCTGCAGGAGTAGCTGCACGTTTCACTTCCGCTCGTGCAGCACGCTCTTTTTTGGGTGTCGGTTTTACTGGATCCGGAACAGTTTCTGGCCGTTCATTCACCAAATTCCCTTTAAAGATAAACCATTCTTGTAACGTATCCATACGTGGTGCGATTTTCTTCAAATCGCGAATACCACGTTCGTTGACAAGTGACAAGACATGACCTTCTTTACCCATTCGCCCCGTACGACCGGAACGGTGTTGGTACACTTCTTGGGAAAGTGGTAAATCGTAGTTAATGACATATGGCAAATCGATAATGTCAATTCCTCGCGCGGAAACATCCGTCGTCAACAAGAAGACCGTCTCCCCTTTGCGGAAAGCTTCCAATGCACTCTTGCGCTGACTTGTGCCATATTCACTATGGAGCATGCGCACATCAACATTTTCGTATTTCATTTTCTCAGCTAGATAATCCAATTCTTGCACGGAGTTAACAAAAACAAGAGCTTGCATACCTTTTATGTTCCCCAAACGGCGTAACATTTCAGCACGTCTACGGTTGTCGGTCAAGACATAGCCATGCTCCGTCTGATCCATGCTCGCTTCAGCGGTGTCAATGATGGTTGGTTGCGTATTGAACCAACGGGACACTTCCCGCAAATTTTCGCTATCTGTTGCCGAGTAGAAGGCCATTTGTCTTTGACCTGGCATTTTTTTGATAAACTCGCGTAAGTTATCCATATGTTCTGATTGCAGCAAATAGTCAGCCTCATCCAAAACAACCGTCTTGACCGAATGTAATTTTAGTTTACGTTGGTTCGCTAATTCCAGCATTCGCCCGGGTGTTCCCACAACTACTTCTGGTTTCAGCTTCAAATTTTCGATTTGGCGTTTAACGCTGGCTCCCCCAATTAACGTTTGCACGTTAATATCACGTAATGAGCCCCACTCTTCAAGAACGCGTCCTACTTGGACACCAAGTTCCTGTGATGGCGTCAGAACCACCAATTGCAGTTCATTGTTTTGTTTTACTTTTTCCAAAAGCGGTAAGGCGTACGCTAACGTTTTACCAGTGCCGGTCGGTGAGAGACCGATAATGTCCTCACCAGCCAAAAGGGGTTCAAAAGAACGCTCTTGGATCGGCGTTGGTAGCTGGAAGCGCATGGACCGCCAGTATCGTTGGAAGCTGGGGTTCATTTTTTCAATCATCATAATTTATTTCCTCTTTCATTCGTCTGCGGCAAAGTGAATGCCCGCTTGTTTACGTATTTTTTCTGACCAGTAAGCAACTTGGCGACTGAGACGACGCCATTCTTCGTATTTGTCAGAAGGATTCTCAATTTCTTGCTGGAATGCACGTGCTTCGTCCAGCATCAAATGCTCGGCCGGTTCAACTGCCAAATCAACGGTCATCCGGGTGCCGGAATCCTCGCGTTCGATGGAGGTCGTACCAGTCAGTTCATCCAGAATCAAGGTCTTTTTGCCGCTATGAATTTCGGATGGTGCATGTAGGTTGTAGTTTTTGGAAATATGCATGGTAACGTCGAAATACGGATAGTGGAACAGAATCGTTCCGGAGCCATCGACGCCGGTTTGAATTTTCCGAGCCACGTACTCTGCGGAATCAGGTTCACCGAACCATGCTAAGGCAGCATAGAGGGTATATACCCCCAGGTCCATCAGTGCACCACCGGAAAATTTCGTCGAGAAAATATTTGGTTCCTCACCGGCCAGCACCTGGTCGTAGCGGCTGGAATATTTCCCATAATATAGAATCGCATTGTCGATACTGTCTAATTTGGCAATTTCATCTTTGATGATTTGGAAATTCGGATCATGTAAGTGACGCGCCGCCTCGAACAATTTCACTCCGTGCTCGTCCGCTGCTGCGTGGGCTGCATCCCATTCTTTCACATTTGAAAACGCTGGTTTTTCTACGATCACATGCTTCTTGTTGGCTATTGCCAACATCGCCTGTTCAAAATGCAAACTGTTCGGCGATGCGATATAAATCACGTCCAACTCAGGACTCGCCATCATCTGTTCCAGATCATCAAAAAATAAATCCGCACCATACGCTTTTCCGAAGCTTTCCGCTTTGAACAATGTGCGACTATACACAGCTTTTACCTTATACGCGTTCAACATTGATAGTGCCTTGGCGAATTCATGGGCAATCATACTTGTTCCAATAAAACCTACTGCTAACATCGAACTCCTCCATTCAAACTGGTAGTGATTCTATTTTACTATACTTTAGGCGCTTTCGATACCATAGCGTTTTATGAAAAACCGCACTTTCAGTGAAAGTGCGGTGGCCGTTTATTTAATTTGATTAGCGACGTGAACCGTGGCGTTTATTTTGATTATTGTCATTCGATTTACGGGCATTCGTTTTCCTGTCGATATTGTTGATGGTATCGATATCCTCGTCGGTTAAAGCGAAGTCGAAAATATCCAGATTTTCCACCATGCGCTCATCATGACTCGTTTTCGGAATGGGCACCACACCGCGTTCGATGCACCATCTGAGCGCAACTTGAGCCGGGGTTTTTTCGTATTTATTTCCGATAGCCGATAGTTTTTTATCCGAATTGACTTTTCCTGCTCCGAGCGGGCTGTAGCCCATGGTGACAATATTATTTTTATCATTAAATTCGTCGAGGTCGGCATTCATGTTATCGGGATTGACCGGGATTTGATTGATGGCCGGACGCACTTTTCCTTCTTTGATAATTTCCGCTAGTTCCCCGCGGTTAAAATTGGATACACCAATGCTGTTCACACGACCGGACGCCTGGATTTCTTCCAGCGCACGCCAAGTTTCCAGGTTGAGTCCGTCTTCTGGGCTTGGCCAGTGAATGATATAAAGGTCAATGTAATCAAGTCCCAACCGTTCATAGGTGCCCTCGAAAGCCTGAATCGTCTTATCAAATCCCATGTCGGTTTTCCAGACTTTGGAGACTACGAATATTTCACCACGTGGGATGCCGGCATTAATTGCTTTTTGGATGCCGCGGCCAACGCCTTCCTCATTGTTGTAAGCTTTTGCCGTATCAATAAGCCGGTATCCCCTCATAATTGCTTTAAAGATGGTTTCCTCTGCGTCGCGATCAGAAATGCCTGAAGTGCCAAAGCCAATAATCGGAATTGTATACCCATCATTCAAAGGTAGACGCTCCATTGTATGTAGCTGGACCATTTGCTTCACCCTTTCAATCGTTTTCTCCATTTTAACCTTGTTTCAAAAATAAAGAAAGCGTTTGCCTCGCAGTGGTGCGGCGTTTAGCGGATCGGTTCGCACTCATCGCCGCTTTTTTGGCTAAAATGCGGCGATTAAATTTATTTGGAACGCTGAACGCCGCACTTTTACGAAAAATGCGGCGTTCAGGAAATATTTTTTTATGAACGTCGCATTTTGGAAAAAGAACTACTCTATAAATTATTCTGCAAGGTTACCATCACCAATTCCGGTCGATTGTTGATACGGAATGGGAAATGCGATGGGCCCAATCCACGGCTGATGACCAATTTTTTATCAATATCGGTAGCTAATGACCAGACTCCTGCGGTATGTTTCGGCAATCGACCTTGCCCAGGTGCGTAAAGACCGCCTACTCCCGGAATTCTTACTTGCCCACCATGAGCATGTCCGGAAAAGACGACATCTGGCGCTTTACTCAAATCAACATGATACTTTTCAAATAATTCGGGGCGGTGAGCTAATAACAAACGGGTTTGCCCGCTCCAATCAGGACGAACATTTATTTTCCCCAACAAACCCTTTTGGACTTTTGCGATTTTGGAAGGTTCCGAAACGCCCATCACAACAACAGGTTTGCGCCCTTCAAGCATCACTGAGTAAGCCGTGTTTTCTAAATAAGCGACGCCGGTTCCTTCATAAATAGCTGCATGATTGGGCACTTGTTTGTCATGGTTTCCTTCGATGGCATAAGTGGGCGCAATCGCAGGCAACCTTTTCAAGAATTCATGCGCTTCTTTGGTCCGCTCCGGTTCAGCCGCATCCATTTGATCCCCACTCAGGAAAATCAAATCGGGTTGTTCTTTGGTCAAGGTTTTGATTAATTTATCCAAATTAATTTTGGTATAAGGAAAATGCAAATCGGATAAGTGAGCAATTTTCAACCCTTCATTCTCAGGAGCCAGATTTCTGACCGCTACACTGTAACGAGTTAATTGAAATTGTGTATTTTGGACATATAAATAAGCTGCAGCGCTTGCCATAATCAAGGCTGGATTCAATAATTTATTTTTGGTCTTCATAATGTTATTCCTCCTTCGTGATGGTACGAAATTATGGTATAATTTCACTATCTAAAAATTTCGTTTAATATCATAACATTTTATGAGAGGAGCTATGATATGGAAGTATTTACCGATAAACTGAAAGAAGTTTTGCAATCGGTTTTACCGATTACGATTCTCGTTGTTATTCTTCATTTTACCATCGCCCCGTTGCCGGGGATAGAGTTTCCCCGTTTTTTATTTGGTGCCAGTTTGATTATTGTGGGGTTAGCCATCTTCTTGTTTGGCGTTGACATCGGGATTACCCCGATTGGAAATTACTTGGGAAAAGAAATCGCCCGAAGCAACAGTTTGAAATTTGTTATGGTGATGGGATTGATTCTTGGGTTTTTTATCTCTATTGCCGAACCTGATTTAATCATTTTAGCAAATCAAGTAAGCGAAGTCACGGGAGGCGCCATCCCGAGCACTGTTTTGCTGGTAGTCGTTTCAATCGGGATTGCCGTGATGATGACGGCGGGATTATTCAGAATTGTCTACCGGTATCCTTTGCGGAACGTGTTTGCTATTATCTATGCATTGATTTTCAGTATTTCGATTTTCAGCTCTAATGATTTGTTCGCCATTGCTTTTGATGCCTCCGGTTCCACAACAGGCGCTTTAACCGTCCCCTTCATGTTGGCGTTAGCCATGGGGGTTGCCTCTCTCAATCACGATTCCAAATCGGCGGAAATCGACAGTTTTGGACTTGTTGGGGTTGCTTCCAGTGGTGCGATTTTAGGGGTCTTGATCCTGGGTTTATTTACAGGAGACAGTGGGATTACGGGAACATTATCCGTTGATGCGGATGCTTACTCTTCTTGGTTGACACCTTTCGTCGATTCCTTGCCTCATATGGCCTTCGAAACCATTTTATCTATCGCCCCTATTTTTCTAATTTTTATCATTTATAATTTTTTTATCGCCAAACGCAAGATGGCAGTCAGTGAATTAAAAAAATCTATGCTCGGTTTAGTATATTTATATGCAGGCTTGGTTTTGTTTTTGACTGGTGTGAATGCTGGTTTCTTGAATGTGGGTCGCCAGCTAGGTATGATGATTGCCGGTATGGACAGTAAATTGCCGGTTTTATTTATTGGTTTATTGTTGGGCCTTGTGGTTATTCTAGCAGAGCCAGCCGTTTATGTCTTAACGCACCAAATCGAGAACGTGACGAACGGTTCAGTCAGACGTGGGATTGTACTTGTCTTCCTTTCTGTCGGAGTGGGATTGGCCGTTCTCCTGTCCGTCGTCAGGGTGCTAATCCCAAGTATTTTACTTTGGCACTATTTGGTTCCTGGTTACATTATCGCAATCGCCTTGGCATTCCGCGTCCCGAACTTATTTGTCGGAATGGCATTCGATGCTGGTGGGGTTGCATCCGGTCCGATGACTGCAACGTTTATTCTGGCCTTTATTCAAGGAGTTGCGGAAATCACTCCTCACTCCAACGTTCTTTTAGATGGTTTCGGAATGATAGCAATGGTTGCCATGATGCCTATTCTTTCGTTACAATTACTAGGAGCGATTTACCAACAACGTTCCAGAAAAGAAGGTGTCTAACATGACAAACACATCATACTACGACTTAATATTTGTTATCGTTAATATCGGAAAAGCGAGCCGTGTCTTGGCGGAAGCCAAAAAAATCGGTATTACCGGTGGAACGATTTCCATTGCCCACGGTACAGTGAACAGTGGTTTATTACGAAAACTGGGGCTTTCCGAAATCCGTAAGGAAGTTCTGTTAATGGTCAGCAGACGTGAACATACCGTATTAACCATTAATCACATTAAAGAAACCTTCCATTTGGAGGAACCCAACCGGGGAATAATCTTTTCAACTCCCCTTTCAACGGTTGTTGGCACGCACGCCCAAAGCAGCGATTTACATGAAACGGATCCCGCACCTAGTGCAACCCATGAAATGTTCGTTTCGATTGTGCCTGAGGGTGATGGGGATAAAGTAATCGAGGCCGTTCGTGAAGCTGGTGGCGCAGGTGGAACGGTTATTCCTGCGTATGGCGCCTTTGCAGAAACGGTGACGCAAGTTTTCGGAATTGAAATTAATTCCGAAAAAGAGATCGTCATCAACTTGGTTGGCAAACATCTCGCTAACACCATTGAAAGTGAATTAACCAAAAAAATTAATTTCAACGATAAAGATACCGGTATTTTATTCAGTGTTGATGCGCAAAATGTCCGTGGTGTTTACGAAGGATAATCCAAACCCTCTGTGTTTCGTACACAGGGGTTTTCTGTTTCACAACACTGTGTTAAATTACTATTTTCACAAATGAAACAGCTTTCCAAACTGTTGCATTTTATTTGAATCAATGATACTTTAATAAGTAAATACAGCATAAGGGAGCGAACAGGATTGAAAATGAAATTTGGTTTGGTAACGGCTTTATCTGCATTAGTACTAACAGCTTGCGGAGGTAACACAGGCGAAAGTAGCGAAGAAACAGCGTGGGACGCGATTGAAGAAAAAGGAAAATTAACTGTTGCAACTTCTGGAACCCTTTTCCCAAGTTCTTTCCACGGTGATGATAATGAATTAACAGGGTATGAAGTAGAAATCGTGAAGGCAATTGCTGATAAACTAGAATTAGAAGTTGAATTTATGGAGATGGGTGTCGATGGTATCTTGACAGCCGTTCAAAGCGGACAAGCGGACTTGGCAGCAAACGGTTTTGATATTACTGATGCTCGTAAAGAAGACTATCTATTCTCTGAACCTTATAAATATTCATTTGGCGGTTTGGTTGTTCGGGCAAGCGACAACTCAGGTATTGAATCTTTCGAAGATTGGGATGGTAAAAAAGCTGCTGGTGGTGCCACGACAACTTACATGGGAATCGCACGTTCTTTAGGCGCTGAACCTGTTACATATGACAATGCTACTAACGACGTATTTTTCCGTGATGTTGCCAGCGGCCGTACAGACTTTATTCCAAACGATTACTATATCTCTAATACCGCGGTTCAATTTTTTGCGGACTTAGGTGTTAAAATGCATGATTTGAAATACAATCCATCTGAACAAGCCATCGTCTTGAACAATGAAGATGATTCTGTAAAAGTTAAAATCGATGAAGCTTTGGCTGAATTGCGCGAAGAAGGCGTATTGCGTGAATTATCTGAAGAATTCTTCGGCGGCGAAGACGTAACGGTTCCTTTAGAGAACGTGGATGAATTACCAGTATTTGAACCTGAGGACTAATAAATGAATGTTTCAGATATAAAATGGGAATATATTTTCAATATTGAGTTAGCGATTGAAAATTTTGGTTACGTTTTGTCTGGGATTGGCTATACGTTATTGATTTCCGCAGTAGGGTTCGCGCTTGGTTTAATTTGGGGGTTTATTCTGTCCTTGATGCGCATTTCGCAAGTCACACTTCTGAATAAATTTGCAGCCATTTACATTTCCTTCATGAGAGGAACACCGACATTGGTATTGCTGTTCTTGCTTTATTTTGGTTTTCCTTTCATCGGGGTTTATTTCGATGCGGTGCCGGCTGCGATTCTGGGATTCACTTTGAGTTCTGCAGCCTATATCGCGGAAATCATCCGTTCAGCCTTGAATGCCATCAACCATGGGCAATGGGAAGCGGGCATGTCACTTGGTTTGCCGCGCCAAAAAGTATTGTGGCGGATAATTGTTCCCCAAGCTTTACGTATTGCGGTTCCGCCTCTTTCTAACGTAATCCTTGATTTAGTGAAAAGTTCCTCATTGGCAGCTATGATCACGGTTCCGGATATTTTCCAAAATGCCAAAATAGTTGGTGGACGGGAAAATGATTATATGACCATGTATATTATGGTGGCGCTCATTTATTGGGGGATTTGTTCCGGTTATGAAGTTCTGCAAAGAAAACTTGAAAAACAATTTGGTTCTTACTGATATTTTCGTTATAATAGATAACGTAATAAAAATCGTTGATTTTTGTTACCTCACACAAAAAGGGCTGCTGTCTAAAGACGGCGGCCCTTTTTTTATCCTTTAGCTATTTTCTAATTCCATTCTCAATAAATACTCTTTGGCATCCATCCCCCCACCATATCCGACCAGTTTACCGGTAATACCAATGACGCGGTGGCATGGTGTAATGATGGATATGGGATTACGATTGTTTGCCCCACCCACTGCCCGAACCGCTTTGGGGTTTCCTATGGCAACTGCGATGTCTTTATAGGAGGCTGTTTTTCCGTAAGGTATCGTCCGCAACGCTTGCCAGACCGCTTCCTGGAAAGGTGTTCCTTTTGTATCGAGTGGTAGGTCAAAGTCTTTCCGTACACCGTTAAAATATTCCTCAAGCTGTTTTTTTGCCTCAAGCAATAAAGGTGTTTCTTTGGTTTTGGGAATGGGTTCATCTGCCGCTAATCGATCGAGCCGGGTAATACCTTTCTCGCTCGCACTAATAACATAGAGACCAATAGGTGATTTAATTAAGATGTGATTCATTATCTTCCTCCTGGGATTAATTCAAGCAAAATTCATTATTTCTTCAAATATGTCTTTTACAATGATTGTAGTTTACAACTAATTTAATGATAAAGAAGTGGTGACATGACAGGAAATGACATTTTAAGCGAGATGTGGCAACTGCTGGCATCTATCCAAAATTCAAAAAAATGGCTTACTGAACCCATTGCGCGGGAATTCAATATGACTTCACGCCAATTCCAGACACTCGTTTACATTTCTCAAGCGAACGGCCTCTCACTCCGTGCATTAGCTGAGTTGATGGATATGAACGACGGGAATGCTTCTACACTATGTAAAAAGTTGGAAGTAAGAGGATTTATCATCCGCAAACGTCGCAAGGATGACGAACGCTACATCAGTCTAATATTAACAGAACATGGTTCCGCTGTAATCTCCCGCTTTCAACAAAGGCTCGCGCACCAATTTGAAGCAGTCGGTGAAGAAACCATTCAAGATTTGACCACTGGCCTACACGCTTTACAAAAAATAATAGCACAAACGAACAGAAAGGAAGATGCACATTATGCCCGAAAAAAATAAATTTAATTTCAACACGGATAATCGTAAACCACTGATCTACTATATTTTATTAGTCATTGTTGGTTTATTATTCTGGAATGCCTTTTTATTCCCTTCCATCGCAAACCGCAGCGTCGTGGAAGTACCTTACAGCTCCTTTATTTCTCAAGTGGAGGATGGTAGCGTTTCTGAAGTAAAGATTGAAAATAATCAAATCACTTATGTTGCTGCAGATGAAAAAAATGAGCGCCAGGTATATATTACCGGTATCGTCAACGATCCAGATTTGGTCAACCGTTTGGAAGCGCAAGATGTCGTCTTCGCGACCGACATCCCTACTGAAGCTTCTCCTATCGTTTCCTTGTTACTTTCTTACGGTATTCCGTTGTTGATATTCTGGGGCATTGGTTCCATGCTTTCGCGTCAAATGGCAAAACGTATGGGTGGTGGCGCGGGTGGCGCCATGTCTTTTGGCAAGTCCAACGCTAAAGTCTATGTTAAAGCGGGTGACTCGAAAACATTCGATGATGTTGCGGGTCAAGATGAAGCCAAAGAAGCCTTGTCCGAAGTCGTCGATTATCTCCATCAACCGGAAAAGTACAAAAAAATCGGAGCAAAAAATCCTCAAGGTGTCCTCTTGGTCGGGCCTCCCGGTACAGGTAAAACATTGCTGGCTAAAGCTGTTGCCGGTGAAGCGGATGTTCCCTTCTTCAGTATATCCGGTTCCGAATTTGTAGAGATGTTTGTCGGACGGGGAGCGGCTAAAGTCCGCGACTTGTTCCAGCAAGCCAATGAGAAAGCCCCCTGCATTGTCTTTATCGATGAGATTGATACGATTGGCAAGAAACGTGACGGTGCGGGCGGTATGGGCGGAAATGATGAACGGGAACAAACATTGAACCAATTGCTGGCGGAAATGGATGGGTTTGAAGCCAATAAAGGCGTCGTTATTTTAGCAGCAACGAACCGTCCGGAATCATTGAACCCGGCCCTCTTACGTCCGGGGCGTTTTGACCGCCGCGTACCAGTTGAATTACCTGATTTAAGAGGCCGTGAAGATATTTTGAAAGTTCACGCTGATAATTACATGATGGAACCTGATATCGACTATAATACGATTGCCCGCGCAACCAGCGGGGCATCCGGAGCGGAGTTGGCGAACATCGTCAACGAAGGGGCGTTAAGGGCCGTTCGTGAAGGACGTGACCGCGTTTCGCAGCGTGACTTAGAAGAGTCCGTAGAGACCGTCATCGCTGGCTACCAACGCAAAAATGCTGTTATTTCCCCGAAAGAAAAAGAAATCGTTTCTTACCACGAAATCGGTCACGCGCTGGTGGCGGCTAAACAAACAGATTCCGCGCCGGTGCATAAGATTACGATTATTCCACGGACTTCGGGTGCATTAGGTTATACCATGCAGATTGAAGAAGGCGAAAAGACGTTGATGAGCAAGGAAGAATTATACAATAAATTGGTGACATTGGCTGGTGGTCGGGCTGCCGAGGAAATCATTTTCGGTCGGCAAACAACCGGTGCTTCCAATGATATTGAGCAGATGACGAAAATTGCGCGCGCGATGATTACACGTTACGGTATGAGCGATACGTTTGGCATGATGCAAATTGAAACACAAACGAATCAATATTTGGGTGGTGACACCTCGATGAATGTTTCGGCCGGAACGGCGGAACGCGTTGACCGTGAAGTAATTGAATTGATAAATTCGGCCCACGAGAAAGCCGGTATGATTCTTAGTGAGAACCTTGAGAAGTTACACGAATTGTCACACTACTTATTGGTTGAAGAGACCATTACAGGTCATGAGTTTATGGAAATCATCGAAAAACCTTAAAATACGAAAAATGAGAGTGGGAAAAAAGGCGTTTAGCCCCGAACCACTGGAACGAATAAGCACAGGATGGTCGCAGACCATCTGAGCATTATTCGTTCCAGTGGCGTCGGGGCTGCCTTTTTGAGCACGTTTGTGTTGAAGTATTCGTAAATAGATAAGGGTCCGGGAGTTATTTCCCAGACCCGTTTTTTATACATATTCCTGCATTTTTTCAAACAACTCTTTCAAATCCGCATTTCGCACTTCATGTCCATAATCCTTCAGCATTTGCTTATTGATGTATTGATCCGTTATTTTACCTAGTTTATCCTGGACTTTCTCAGCGTAAGCAATGTGGTCCGATAAATCCTTGGAAGCTATCACATTGAAGTCATCTGCGGCATAACGCACTTTCTTTGCCTTGATGCGTACTTTATGACTTTTCTTGTAGTCTGATTTATCCAAAGCTTTGTAATCCTCTTTAAGTTCTTCAGCCAACTTTTGGATGCGCTTCGTAACGAATTTATCCCAATTTTTATCGGGCAACTGCAGGCGATTGAGTGTATTTTCGACTGCCTTGAGGTTCAAACGGATGTCTTGTTTCAAGATTTGGGCCATTTCTTTCCGTCGTTCCTTTTGGAGAAACGCAAAGAGTTCTTGCGAAGCCGCTTTTAATTCCGGTTGTTCCGCCACAATCTCAAGGCACAGGGCCATCAATACGTCCAGTTCCCGCAAGTCACCATAAATCTGTCCTGTCTCACGCAACACCTGATTAACTGCAGTATACTCATTTTCTGCCAGTACTGGCTTCATGAAATTCAATAAGCCACGTAATTTTCGGATGTTCACCCGCAATTGATGCGTAGTCTCCGGATCAGTTGGGTTTTGCTTGAAATCCCCGTAAGCCCGCCGAATCTTCTCTAAACGCGCCAACAATATTTCTTTCATCGCACTCACCCTTTTGGCGACAATTTCATGTCCATCGCAATTTTTTCGCCATCGAATTTAATGACCATCACTGCACCTTTAGGAAATGGTGTTTCCATCCCGGTTAGCTCCCGTACCCACATACTCATGTATGGCTCGTGTCCCACACAGGCAACACAAAAATTCTGTTTTGCTTCCAACTCTTTGAGGCATGTTTTTAAATCGCCATTTGCCAGGAATTCCTTTTCCTCATAAGTTGAGATTCCCATTTTAGCGATAAAAATGTCAGCCGTTTGTTTCGCACGTAGCAACGGACTCGTCCACACTTCAATTTCGTTTGTACCCAACTCCGGTTTAACCGTTTTCATAAATGTCGTAAATTCATCTTTCCCTTTTTGTGTCAAAGGGCGATAAAAGTCGTCTTTGCCCGGTTCAGCACTGCCTGCTTTTCCGTGGCGAATCAAAATTAATTCTCCATTCATTTTCTCGTCCTCCCTTTTCGTTCATTATACAACAACTCATTCGTATTGCGCTGCTTTCGTCCTTCCGATGGTATGATAATTTTTCCGCAATACCCGATAAATTCTTTGTTTTGAATAAAGTCCATCGCACCAATTATGGATTCGTGAAGTCGTAACAGGTATGTCTGGAAAGAGCATTTGAAACTCTTCGCTGTGTCTCTTGATTGTTTCTTCCGCATCTTCGATTTCCCCACAACACCGACAAAAGGTGGTTTGTGCCTGCACATACGTACTGAAAGAATGACACTCCTGGCAAATAACACCTGGCTTGAGTTCATTGAAATCATAAGTCGGAAAACTCATTTCTTTTACCATGTCTGGGCGTGACATTTGGAAATAGACCAAATTTTCCTTCGTCAAATCTATTCGGTGGTACAGTGATTCCCTGATCAAGGATTTTTGTATTTTATTCATATCGTAACCCTCCCATTTTGTGTGCTCATATATATATAAGCAAAAAATCGCAAAAACAATTTTTTTGTTGAAAAATTTTAGAGGGTTATAGATGATAGTGTCGCAACACAAAAAAACACCTCAGAATAATAAATAATCCAAGGTGTTTTATTTTTGCGCGGCAGCGTCCTACTCTCACAAAGGGAAACCCTTCACTACAATCGGCGCTAAGAAGCTTAACTTCTGTGTTCGGGATGGGAACAGGTGTGGCCTTCTCGCCATCGCCACCGCACATCTATTTAATTGGGGGAACCGCGTTCCCTCAAAACTGAATCCATAACACGTCGTAACGGCCGACCAAAGCCATTCCGCGCTTGCTTTTTTGAATCTTCAATCGTGGTTAAGTCCTCGACCGATTAG
>NZ_JBQPRC010000004.1:0-233880 GCF_052266745.1 Jeotgalibaca sp. A127 | reverse complement strand
TGATACCCATTTGTTGGTATCGCCATTTCATTATTTATTATCGCGGGGTAGAGCAGTTGGCAGCTCGTCGGGCTCATAACCCGGAGGTCACAGGTTCGAGTCCTGTCCCCGCAATTGCCATGGTCGTTGACGCTTTAGCGGCATTACGAACATGGAACACTTGAGCGCCAGCTCACAGTGTTCCTTTTTTAAGAGCCGGTTCCGTGGTGTAGGGGTTAACATGCCTGCCTGTCACGCAGGAGATCGCGGGTTCAAATCCCGTCGGAACCGCCACGCGGGTGTAGTTTAGTGGTAAAACCTCAGCCTTCCAAGCTGATGATGGGAGTTCGATTCTCCTCACCCGCTTAATTTCAAGAAAAAAGCTCGGCTAGTCCTTTGACTAACCGAGCTTTTTTGGTTCTATTATTTATGGTGTTGGTAGGTATTCTTCTCGGAAATCCCGAAGGACGGTGGGGTTGCTTGTGGCCGTGTCAAGGATGCAATGCGAAAGTAGGGACCGTTGATGCTTCAGCGTCTACGGTCCCTTTGAGGCTTGCAAGCCCGGAGACTACAGGCTCAGGGCGATCCCACGGCAGTACACAAGCAAACACGCAGGCCGAAGGGCATTTCCTTCACCAATACCAGATAACCAAGAACCATTAAGTAGAGACGACGATTAAGTTTTGTTGTTTGGTCTAATCGTCGTGATTTTCCAAAAAGACGACAAATGGAATATTTGCGCCTATCTAATAGGCGCAGAATCGCCAAAAAACGACGATCAGCAATTTTCTAAACAGCTGATCGTCGTTTTTTTATGATGTATACTTCACCATAAATGCATAAAGAATAATGGTAACCATTATGACAAAATTCATGTAATTATCCATTCGCATGTGAACACGAAATTTTTTCAGCAACAGCAAGATAAAAAATAACAGGAGTGGTGCAGTAAAAATCAAAAATTGAGTCAAATTTGCCCCTTGAATATTCAAAAGGAGCAATATAGCTCCCACACCAATTAAATAACTACCAATAATCAGTGGCAAATAATATATTCCGATAAAAGACTGGTAACGATTGTTTTCATATTTAATCATACCGCGTTGCCGGTAAACGATAATAGCCAGGAGAAAAAACATAATCGGCACTAAATATAATAAAAAGGGTACTTCTAAATAACCTGTTTGAATATAAAATGAAATGTAGCTCATCATATACACTTTAAAGAACACCTGTAATATGACATAAAAAACGGTTTGTTCCATTTTGAGTATAGGATGATAAGCTGAATAGATAAACAGTATATACAGAATTAAAATACTGGCACATAACCAATTTGTTATTGCCCAGATTAAAATCAGAAGGATAGCAACTGCAATCCAAAAAATATGATTAAGCAGTCGAGGTGAATGCAGCTGTTGCTTCGTTTTTTTTATAAGGAGCCGTTCCAGGAGAACTGTTAATAAGAGAAAAATAAATAAAAGGAGGAGAGGTAGGAGTTGAAAACCCGTTTGTTTAGCGCCAGTTACAGTCCCAAAAATGATTATAGAGATAGGAAGTGTTACCCAAGATAAAAAAGGGTGATTAAGCGTTTTTGTAATAAAGGTAATTGGCTGGTCCATATTACACATCCTTGCATGCTAATTTGTTAAACTCCATCTAATCAAATTATGAACACGATGTCAAGACGGCAAAAAAATAGCTTGCAATTAGGGTGCGAAAAGTGTATAGTATAGCCGTTGCTGTTTAAAAGGCAGAGAGCAATATCCCGATAGGATCCATTAAGTTGGAGAAGCCTTGTAACCAAAAAAATGGGGGAATTACATATGGAAGAAAGAAAATTATTTACATCAGAATCTGTAACAGAAGGTCATCCGGACAAAATTGCGGATCAAATTAGTGATGCAATTTTGGATAAACTGCTATCAATGGACCCGCAAGCACGTGTGGCTTGTGAGACAGTGGTGACAACGGGATTGGTATTTGTATTTGGAGAAGTAACAACTTCTGCTTATGTGAACATTCAACAAGTTGTGCGCGATACCGTTACAGAGATTGGTTATACACGTGGTAAATTCGGTTTTGATGCGGATAACCTAGCGGTGATGGTAGCGTTAGATGAACAATCAGACGATATCGCTTTAGGCGTTGATAAAGCTTTGGAAATTCGTGAGGATGAAGTTGTTTCTGAAGAAGATACTAAGCTTATCGGAGCTGGAGATCAAGGTTTGATGTTTGGTTTTGCAATTAACGAAACTGAAGAGTTAATGCCACTACCAATCAGTTTGAGTCACAAATTGACCAAGAGACTAGCTGAAGTCAGAAAAGACGGTACAATGGAGTATTTGCGTCCTGACGGCAAAGCACAAGTTACTGTTGAGTATGATGAAAACGACAAGCCGCTACGTGTCGATACAGTGGTTTTGAGTACACAACATGATGAATTAGTTACTTACGAGACTTTGAAAGATGATGTTATGGAGAAAATCATCGCATCAGTGATTCCAGCAGAATTACTTGATAATGATACAAAATTCTACATCAACCCTACAGGACGTTTCGTAACAGGTGGGCCAAAGGGTGACTCGGGTCTTACAGGACGGAAAATCATCGTTGATACATATGGTGGTTATGCACGTCATGGTGGTGGTGCTTTCTCAGGAAAAGACGCGACTAAGGTAGATCGTTCCGCAAGTTATGCGGCTCGGTATATTGCAAAAAATATTGTTGCTGCAGAAATTGCTACGAAATGTGAGATTCAATTAGCTTACGCTATCGGGGTAGCTGAACCAGTATCAATTTCAGTAGACACATTTGGAACAAGTGAAGTTTCTGAGGAAAGATTAATCGCTGCAATCCGTCAAACTTTTGAACTAACACCAGCTGGTATAATTAAAATGTTGGATTTACGTCGTCCTATTTACCAAAAGACGGCTGCTTACGGACATTTCGGCCGTAACGACAGCGACTTTACATGGGAACAAACTGATAAAGTCGATGCATTGAAAGAAGCTCTTTCACTATAAGAAAACGCGTTTTCATCAAATTAAGATGAAGACGCGTTTTTTCTTTTTTCAATGGCTAAGACAAAAGGTGGATTATTTTGTTGATTAATGAATCCGTATTGTAAAACAGAGAATTCGTTCTGATCTAAATTTTTTACGAAGTGCAATACGCCATTTTTTTCTGTTTCACCTTCAGGATGTCCACTATATACAACCAAAATCATTAAACTACCTACCCGTAGCAGCGGTAATAATTTTTGGATGCTTGCTAGTGTTGATTCAAGCAATGTGGTAATACTTTTATCGCTACCTGGTAAATAACCTAAATTATAGATGATTCCACCAAGTTCGGTGTTAGCCGGTACGAATTCATCTGCTTTTTCATGACCAATATGGTGCAAAGTCACTTGATCTGATAAACCAGTTAAAAGACATTTTTCTCGGGTCAGCCTAATAGCTTTTTCTTGCACATCGAACCCAATGACGCGCCCTGACTTTCCAACCAGAGAAGCCAATAAAATAGTATCATTTCCTTTTCCCACGGTAGCATCTATAACGGTATCTCCCGGACTCACCGTGCTTTTAAGTAGGCTGTGGCTATAGTCAACAGCTTTTTCCAACATGAAATCACTTCCTTTTTTTATATTCATTATAACCACATGTTTGTTACAAATACATTACAAATGTAACATTTAAAAGATATGTACCAATTTGGTAGCTAAACTCTATATAATGATAATTATAGAAAAAATTAAATTAAATTTAAGATATGAACGGAGTGGTCCATATTGGAAAGTTCTAGAAAACAATTTTTTTATAAAAAACATACAACTGATTTAAACAAAAAAATCAGAAAAGCTTCTGCATCAATGCGTAAAAGCATGGTTTTGGTAGGAGCATCTGCTCTTGTTTCTACGTTAGCTGCCCCATTTGTGCAAACAAAAGCAGTAGATGCGGTAGAAAAAGGACAAACCGTTCAATCCAGTAATCCTTTCCTGAATTCAATTATTCCTTCTGCAACTAAAATTGCAGATAAAAATGATCTCTATGCTTCCGTAATGATGGCTCAAGCCATTCTGGAAAGTGCTTGGGGTCAAAGTACATTAGCTAAATCTCCTAATCATAACCTTTTTGGCATTAAAGGCGACTATAAAGGCGAAACTGTCTCCATGAATACGTTGGAAGATAGTGGGAATCAAAACTATTACCAAATACAGGCAGAATTTCGTAAATATCCTTCATATGCAGAATCATTGGAAGATTATGCGCAATTATTACGAAACGGAACAAATTGGGACCCCATGTATTATAGCGGAGCCTGGAAAAGTAATGCTGCAACTTATCAGGATGCGACTCAGTATTTGACTGGGCGTTATGCGACAGATACTGCATATGCAAGTAAATTAAATCGCATTATTGAGTCCAATGGGCTGGCAACATATGACACGCCATCCACGGCAGTTGAAACCGCACCTGTCCAACCAGTTACACCAGCGCCGACTGGTAGTTATGTTGTTCAATCAGGTGATACATTGTACGGAATTGCTCGTAATCATGGAATTTCAGTTGTTCAATTGATGGAATGGAACCAATTAAACAGCGCCACTATTTTTCCGGGTATGTCTTTGAAAGTAAGCACAGTCCCAGCTCCAACTCCAGTTACCGATACTAAAACTGAAACGCAAACACCAACAACGCCTGCACCAACTAACGGTGGAACATATACAGTTAAATCAGGGGATTCTTTATGGAAAATAAGTCAGGCATATAATGTGACTGTAGCGCAGCTGAAAAATTGGAATGGATTGAAGAGTGATTTTATCCATCCGGGACAAGGACTTAAAGTTTCCAATCAAGCAACGTCGACTAAACCGGCGACTGGGCAAGAAACAGTCAAACCTATAGTTAGTGGGTCAGATTATACCGTGAAAAAAGGTGACACACTTTTCCAAATTGCAAGTAACTTGGGGGTAACTGTCGCTGAACTAAAATCAGTGAACAACTTACAATCAGATGTGATTTATCCTGGCCAACAATTGAAAGCTACGAAAATAAATACTATTCCAGCAACGCAGGATAATGTGCCTGCCCCTAAAGAAGAAAAAAGCAAACAATCCTATACAGTTCAAAAGGGTGACTCTTTATTCAAGATTGCTTCTCAGTTTGGAGTGACCGTGGCAGAATTGAAGAAGACAAACAATTTATCAACGGATATTATCTATCCAGGACAAACTTTAGTTACCGGTAAAACGACCACTACAGTTACTGAAACGGATAATAAGACTGTAACGCCCGTGACGCCGCCTGTTCAAAAAGAAACAACGACTTCCAGTTACACGGTTAAAAATGGAGATACCCTTTATAAAATTGCTTCTCAACTGGAATTGACTGTCTCACAGTTAAAAAGTGTCAATCAGTTAAGTTCAGACATCATTTATCCAGGTCAAGTACTGTTTTCTAATAAAGCTACCGTTGTGGAGCAGCAACCCGTGGAAACTGCAGTAAGTGGACAAAACTATACGGTTAAACAGGGAGATACTTTATATAAAGTAGCCACAAATGCCGGCGTCAGTGTTGCACAAATAAAAGAGTGGAACAATCTATCTTCCGATATTATTTTTGTAGGACAAGGCTTGGTGTTGAAGGCTAATACCCCAGTAATAGAAAAAGCTGAGAAGGCAGTTTCGACAACCAGTTATGCAGTTAAATCTGGAGATACACTTTATACTATCGCTCGCATCAACGGTATCTCTGTAACACAACTGATGGAATGGAACGATATTACGAGCAATACAATCTATCCAGGCCAAAATCTACGGGTCAAGTAAGGGTTCTTGAAAATACCTGCTTCATCTGCTAAAATAAGGCAAATAATAAAAAAACTGTGAATAGGATTAGTAGGAGATTGATTCCTGTAGAGAGTGCATGGACGGTGAAAATGCATGGATGACATTTTTGAACTCACCTATAAGTTGTAATGCTGAATTTTTTGAGTAAGCATTACCGTCTCGTCGCGTTATTGGCATGAAGAGAACTAATTATAGGTGGTACCACGAAAATTCGTCCTATAGACTTTCCAAAGGGGGAAGTCTATAGGTTTTTTTATTGAGAAAATGATCACTAAAGGAGAATAGTCATGTCTTATAATCACAATACGATTGAAAAAAAATGGCAAAAATATTGGGAGGCTAATGAAACATTCAAAACGGAACAGCCCTCAGAAAAACCAAAATACTATATTTTGGATATGTTTCCTTATCCTTCTGGACAGGGTTTGCATGTAGGGCATCCTGAAGGCTACACTGCCACAGATATTGTCGCTCGGATGAAACGTGCGCAAGGTTTTAATGTTCTTCATCCAATGGGATGGGATGCATTTGGTTTGCCAGCGGAACAATATGCATTGGATACAGGAAATGATCCTGCCGAGTTTACAGCGCATAATATCAAAACGTTCAAACGTCAAATTCAATCACTAGGTTTCAGTTATGATTGGAATCGTGAAATTAATACGACAGATCCAGATTACTATAAATGGACCCAATGGATTTTTACTAAACTTTATGAAAAAGGTTTGGCTTATGAAGCAGAAGTTTCCGTTAACTGGTGTCCAGCATTGGGAACCGTTTTGGCGAATGAAGAAGTTGTTGATGGCGTGAGCGAACGTGGGGGCCACCCAGTATATCGTAAACCAATGCGTCAATGGATGCTTAAAATTACTGCCTACGCAGAGCGTTTGCTGGAAGATTTGGAACTTGTAGACTGGCCAGATAGCATTAAAGATATGCAACGTAACTGGATTGGACGTTCTGAAGGTTCGAATGTCACATTCAAAATTAAGGACACTGACAAGGAATTCACTGTTTTCACAACACGTCCGGATACATTGTTTGGAGCAACTTATGCGGTCATGGCACCAGAACTACCACTGGTTCAAGAAATTATGAGCCCAGAACAAGCGGCGGAAGTGAAAGCCTATGTTGATTCCATTGCAACAAAAAGTGATTTGGATCGTACAGACTTGGCAAAAGAAAAAACAGGAGTATTTACCGGAGCTTACGCAATCAATCCTGTAAACGGAAAAGAAATGCCTATCTGGATTTCTGATTATGTTCTATCTACTTATGGTACTGGAGCGATTATGGCTGTTCCCGCACATGACCAACGTGACTATGAATTTGCAACAAAATTCGGATTGGAAATCATTGCGGTTTTGGAAGGTGGCAATGTTTCTGAACAAGCATTTGTAGGTGATGGTCCACATATCAACTCTGAATTTTTGAATGGATTGGATAAAGAAACGGCAATTAGCCAAATGAATGAATGGTTAGTAAAAGAAGGCGTAGGGGAATCCGTAGTTTCTTACCGTCTGCGTGACTGGCTATTTGCCCGTCAACGTTATTGGGGTGAGCCAATTCCTGTTATTCACTGGGAAGATGGAACAACGACAACTGTTCCTGAAGAAGAATTGCCATTGCTACTTCCAAAAACGGATAAAATCAAGCCAAGTGGTACGGGGGAATCTCCGTTGGCAAACATTTCTGATTGGGTTAATGTCACCGATCCAGAAACAGGTTTGAAAGGTCGTCGTGATACAAATACGATGCCTCAATGGGCAGGTAGCTCATGGTACTTCTTGCGTTTCATGGACCCACACAACGAAGAGGCGTTGGTTGGAGAAGATGCGATGGAATACTGGCAAAATGTTGATTTGTATATTGGTGGAGCAGAGCACGCGGTACTTCACTTGTTGTACGCGCGTTTCTGGCATAAATTCCTTTATGACCTAGGCATCGTAAAAACAAAAGAACCCTTCCAAAAATTGTTCAACCAAGGGATGATTCTGGGTGAAAACAACGAAAAAATGTCTAAATCTAAAGGGAACGTAGTAAATCCTGATGATATCGTGGAAGCATATGGTGCAGATACGTTACGTCTATATGAAATGTTTATGGGACCACTGGATGCAAGTACAGCTTGGAGCGAAAAAGGGATTGAAGCAAGCCGTCGTTTCCTGGATCGGGCATGGCGTTTAATCATCGATGAAGAAGGCAATGTTCGTGACCGCATTACTAAAGTGAACCGTGGCGAACTGGATAAGGTTTACCACCAAACCATTAAAAAAGTAACGGAAGACTATGAACAATTGCACTTTAATACTGCCATTTCACAAATGATGATTTTTGTTAACGAAGCAAACAAAGTAGATGCTTTACCGATTGAATATATCGAAGGGTTTGTTCAAGTTCTGGCACCAATTGCACCACATATGACGGAAGAAATCTGGAAGAAATTGGGGCACACAACGAGTGTAACAAAAGCTGATTGGCCGACTTATGACGAAAAGTACTTGGTTGAAGATGAGGTTGAAGTTGTATTTCAGGTAAATGGTAAAGTGAAAGCACGCCGCAACGTTCCAGCAGCTGCCTCAAAAGAAGAGCTGACAGGTATTGCATTGGCTGACGAGAAAGTGAAAGAAGCAATTGATGGAAAACAAGTCCGGAAAGTTATCGCTGTTCCCGGTAAACTTGTAAATATCGTTGCTAACTAATTTTTTCAAGGAGCTACTACCCTATATTTTTGGTAGTAGCTCTTTGTTAGCTTGTTACTTTCTCGTAGTCTTGGTATAATTTTAGAATAATAGGTTTCCAGAAAGTGAGCAAATATATGAATTTAGAGCAGATGAAAGAAAGACAAAAGAAGATAAGGAACTTTTCCATTATCGCTCATATCGACCATGGGAAGTCCACATTGGCAGACCGGATTCTGCAACAAACCCACACAGTAGCAGAACGGGAAATGCAGGCACAATTATTGGACTCCATGGATTTGGAACGTGAGCGCGGAATTACAATTAAATTGAATGCCGTAGAACTTACATACAAGGCCAAAGATGGTGAGGAATATATTTTCCACTTGATTGATACGCCTGGGCACGTCGACTTTACATATGAAGTTTCCCGTAGTTTGGCGGCGTGTGAAGGGGCAGTCCTTGTTGTGGATGCGGCCCAAGGTGTTGAAGCACAAACGTTGGCAAATGTTTATTTAGCTATCGACAATGATTTAGAGATTGTGCCGGTTATCAACAAAATTGATTTACCTGCTGCAGACCCTGAACGCGTCAGAACGGAAATTGAAGATGTTGTCGGTATTGATGCGAGTGAAGCAGTCCTTGCTAGTGCAAAAGCAGGTATCGGTATTTCTGAATTACTAGAAGAAATCGTCCATAAAATCCCAGCTCCTAAAGGGGATTTGGAAGAACCACTACAAGCACTTATTTTTGACTCAGCCTATGATTCGTATCGTGGGGTAGTATTGAATATCCGAGTTGAGAATGGTATTTTACGTCCTGGTGATAAGATTCGCATGATGGCAAGTGGCAAAGAATATGATGTTACTGAAGTCGGAATCTTTTCTCCAAAACCTATCAAACGTGACTATCTAATGGTTGGAGATGTAGGGTATGTAACGGCCAGCATCAAGAACATCCAGGATGCTCGGGTTGGGGATACCGTAACGTTGGCCAACAATCCAACTAAAGAAGCTTTGGAAGGTTACCGCAAATTAAATCCGATGGTTTATTGTGGTATTTATCCTGTTGATTCTTCTGACTTCAACGACTTAAGAGAAGCGTTGGAAAAACTACAATTAAATGACGCATCCTTGCAATTCGAACCAGAATCCTCGCAAGCACTTGGATTCGGTTTCCGGACAGGATTTTTGGGAATGTTGCATATGGATGTAATTCAGGAACGGATTGAGCGTGAATTCGGATTGGATATCATTACAACTGCACCATCAGTTATCTATCACATCCAAAAAACCGATGGGACGACTCTTTCTATCGATAACCCATCTGAATTACCAGATGCAACGGAAGTAGAAACAATTGAAGAGCCGTATGTGAAGGCAACAATTATGGTACCTAATGATTATGTTGGTGCGGTAATGGAAATTGCACAAAAAAAACGTGGGAATTTTATGACGATGGATTACTTGGATGATACTCGAGTTAATGTTGTTTATGAAATTCCATTGGCAGAAATAATCTTTGATTTCTTTGATACGTTAAAATCAAGTACAAAAGGTTATGCGTCTTTGGACTATGAACTGATTGGCTATAAGCCAAGTAGATTAGTGAAGATGGATATTCTTTTAAATGGCGAACAGGTTGACGCCTTGAGCTCGATTATTCACCGTGACTTTGCTTTTAGTCGTGGCCGTGCCATTACAGAGAAATTACGTGAATTAATCCCGCGTCAACAATTTGAGGTGCCTATTCAAGCAGCAATCGGGCATAAAATTCTGGCTCGTACAACCATCAAAGCCTTACGTAAAAACGTTTTGGCAAAATGTTATGGTGGTGACGTTTCACGTAAACGTAAATTGTTGGAGAAGCAAAAAGCAGGTAAGAAACGGATGAAACAAGTTGGATCCGTTGAAGTGCCACAAGAAGCGTTTATGGCTGTTCTTAAGTTGGACGAAGATAAGTAAATCCAGGCAGCTCAAACTTGAATATCTAAACTTTTATAACTAAGATTAAAGCATCTCAACGAGGTGCTTTAATCTTTTTTTTAGGAGGTAAACAGATGAAAAAAGCAGTTGTATTAACAGGTGGCGCAAACGGCATTGGTCGTGCAATCGTAGAATGTCTGCACACGAATGTCGATTTATTTGTAATAGATAGAGATGAAGCAGCTGGTAAAGCTTTAGAAGGAAAACTTTCCGATCCGCATCTTCATTTTATGTATGGCGATTTAGCCAAGGAAGCAGACTTAAAGCGATTTATCTCATTAATAAAAAGTGAGACTGAAATTATTCATGGAATCATCCATAATGCTGCTATTGACAAAGGTGGTCTGAAGAGTGATGCGAGCTACGCGGATTTTATGGAAACATTTCAAGTCAATGTTGGTTCAGCCTACTATTTAGTAAAACACCTGCAAGATTATTTTTCGGATGACATGAGTATTATCCTCCTCTCTTCTACGCGTCATTCTCAAAGTATGGAAAATAATGAAACGTATGCAACATCTAAAGGAGCGATTCTGTCATTGGCACACGCTTTGGCAAATAGTTTAAAGACGAGAGCTCGGGTTAATGCTATAAGTCCCGGCTGGATTGACGTCTCTTCTTTACAGTACCAAAGTGAATCATTTCCACTTTCTCAAAGTGACCATTTACAGCATCCCGTAGGACGGGTAGGAAAACCGACTGATATAGTGTCCATGGTAGAATTCTTGTTGGATGATCAGAAATCAGGCTTTATAACAGGGCAAGAATTTATCGTTGATGGTGGGATGAAAACCCAAATGATTTATCATGATGAATTTGGATGGCGCTATTCTCCTTAAGACCATCACCGCTATAAAATAACAATATTGAATGTCAATCTTTAGACGAAAAGTTGAAAATATGTTATACTTCTAGGGTGAAATTTTCGAAGGGAGTAGGTTAAATTGAACGCGTTAACAGAAAAGTTTAGAGAGGTATCACTTTCAATTATTCCAATCATCGTTTCGATTTTGTTGTTACATTTCTTTGTAGTGTCGATTGAATCTGAAATAATTTATCGGTTTATTATTGGATCTGTTCTTATAATGATTGGTATGCCTTTATTTCTTAGAGGTGTCGATATAAGTATCGAAAAAATAGGAGAAGACATGAGTCAGGCGCTTATTCAAACGAATAAGATGAAAATTGTTATGATCGGAAGTTTTCTATTTGGCTTTATCATTTCTGTAGCCGAACCAGATTTACATATATTAGCGCAACAAGTAAGTGCTGTTACTAATAATGCCATTCCTCAAATGACATTAGTGATCGTCGTTTCGCTGGGAATTGGATTAATGATAGCTTTAGGGATGTACCGTATTTTAAAGAGCGTCCCCTTAAATAGATTTATAGCTGTTGTCTATGGCATTATTTTTATTTTGGCTCTTTTTAATTCCGGTGATTTTTTAGCCATCTCTTTTGATGCATCAGGATCTACTACCGGATCGATTACTGTTCCGTTCATGTTGGCACTAGCAGGTGGGGCATCTGCTATTACACGGAGTGGCCTTGAAGAAGACACGGACAGTTTTGGTTTGTTGGGGATTGCCTCAACCGGAGCCATATTGGGAATATTAGTAATGGGAATTGTAAGTCCGGACAGCAATTTATCAGGAGAAATCCCTGTTGATACCATTCAGGCCACAGGAGTGTGGGGTGCTTTTATCGAGCAACTACCGATAACAACTCGGGACTCCTTGCTATCGTTAATTCCTGTCCTGATTCTCTTTTACATTTTGAATGCCGTTAGCTTAAAGAAAAGTAAACGGCAAATGATTCGTATTAATATCGGATTAGTCTACACCATCATCGGTTTGATTTTATTCTTGACTGGTGTAAATGCTGGTTTCATGGATGCCAGCCGAAGCGTTGGTTTTCTGTTATCTGAAACAAAAGGTAATTTATGGGTCATTGTGGTTGGAATTATCTTTGGTGTTCTTACTATACCTGCAGAACCATCCGTCCATGTTTTGACGAACCAAATTGAAGAAGAAACAGCGGGTGCTATCAAAGCCCGAACAGTAATGTTAAGCTTGGCACTTGGTGTTGGGTTAGCGGTTGGGTTATCCATTTTAAGAATCATTATTCCTTCTCTACAGTTATGGCACATCCTTTTGCCAGGTCTCATTATTGCAATTGTATTGTCATTCATGGTTCCAGATATTTTTGTAGGGATAGCATTTGATTCGGGTGGTGTAGCAGCGGGAACGATGACTGCGACATTTATTCTGCCATTTGCCCAGGGCGTTGCGGAATCTAACCCTTCTGCCAATGTTTTAACAGATGGTTTTGGTGTTATTGCACTTGTGGCTATGACACCATTGGTAACGGTCCAGGCGTTAGGATTATTATACCGTCTCCGCACTAAGAACGATGCTCGCTTAGGAAAGGAAGATATATATGACTAGTCACTTAGATGGCAATTATAGCTTGTTAGCGGTCATTGTGAACCGAACGAAAGCACAACGTATTATTCAATTTGCAAAATCACTTGGAATCAAAAGATATACGAGTTTACACGGTCGGGGTACGATTCCAAGTGCAATCCTTCAGATGTTGGAATTGGGGGAAGTTAGCAAGGAAATTCTTTTGTTTATTGTTCCGACTATAAAAGAAAAAGAACACATCCGATCTTTTAATGAAAAGTTCAATTTCGACAAGCGTAATAGTGGCATCATATTCTCTGTTGCCTTGTCACATTGTCTTGGCATCACGCATAAAGCACCGGAAGTCCAACTTGAAGATGCGAAACTAACATCCGGTGTAGTGGGTGTCTGTATTGTAGTCAATAAAGGAACTGGTGAAGATATCGTTGAGCTCACAAATGATGATGCTTATTTTGGGGGAACCATTCTGCCTGCACATGGCTCAGCTGATTATTCCCGCAAAATATTTAATTTGGCTACCCAAGATGAAAAAGAAACTGTTTTAATGCTCGTTCCGGCGAGTAAAGTTTCAGAATTAAAGCAAAAACTGTCTAAAAACCTAAACCTTCAAAAAGCTAATTCGGGAATCTTATTTACTTTCGATGTTAATGAAATCCATGGTTTATTTAAAAATAGATTAGTGGAGTCAGGCACAACTTATGAGAATTCCGGTGATCAATATGATGCAATCTGGGCGATCGTTCCTTCTGGGAAAGATGCGGCTGTGATTGCCTCGGCTGAAAAAGGTGGCTCTACCGGAGGTACTATCTTCCATGCCAGAGGATCCCATGTTGTGGAACACAGTCTGTTTATTAATGACATTGAACCAGAAAAAGAACTCGTTATGATGATAGCAAAAAGAGAAAAATCCTATTCCATCAGTAAGAGTATAAACGAAGAATTCCGATTGGATGATCCAGGAACCGGTGTATTGTTCGTGTTTCCTATAGGAAACACCACAGGTTTGTTTGTCGAATAGTCGTATTTTGCCTCAAACTGGATATACCCAGTTTGAGGTTTTTTTGTTAAGATATAGGAAAATACTCATTTGGAGGATGCAATGATGAAAACAGACATTCAAATCGCACAAGAAAATGTAATGGTACCGATTGTGGAAGTTGCTGAAAAAATTAATCTAGATCCTGATGATTTAAAATTATATGGTAAACATAAAGCGAAGATTGACTGGGGCGCCATCGAAAAATTAAATGATGAACAGGATGGTAAATTAATTCTGGTAACAGCAATCAATCCTACGCCTGCAGGCGAAGGTAAATCGACTGTGACGGTGGGCTTGGGTGACGCACTAGCTTTAGCGGGCAAAAAAAGTATGATTGCTTTACGCGAACCTTCAATGGGCCCAACGATGGGTATGAAGGGTGGGGCTGCTGGAGGTGGTTTTGCCCAAGTTCAGCCTATGGAAGAAATAAATTTACATTTTACTGGGGATATGCACGCTATTACCGCCACCAACAATGCATTGTCAGCCTTCATTGATAATCACATCCAACAAGGAAACGAACTTGATATCGATACGAGAAGGATTACTTGGAAACGTGTTATGGATGTGAATGACCGAGCTTTGAGGAATATCGTTGTAGGATTGGGTGGTCCTACAAATGGTGTGCCACGTGAAGATGGTTTCGATATCACTGTAGCCAGTGAAATCATGGCTATTTTGTGTCTTGCGACTTCAATGGAGGATTTGAAGAATCGTTTAGGGAATATCGTTTTTGGATATAATCGTACGAGAGAACCACTAACTGTTCGTGATTTGAAAATGGAAGGTGCACTGACACTCATCTTAAAAGACGCCTTGGAACCTAATTTGGTTCAAACACTTTACCATACTCCAGCATTCGTGCATGGTGGACCTTTCGCCAATATTGCCCATGGCTGCAACAGTGTCATTGCAACGAAAACGGCCTTGAAACTAGCTGACTATGTGGTAACCGAGGCCGGTTTTGGAGCTGACTTGGGGGCAGAAAAATTCCTTGATATCAAGGTGCCCGTTTTAGGAAAAGCCCCGGATGCCGTTGTCATCGTCGCGACGATTCGCTCCCTAAAAATGCATGGTGGCATTAAAGTTGCTGATTTGAAAGATACGGTAGATCCATCTGCAGTGGAAAAAGGCTTCTCTAATTTAGAAAAGCATATCAGTAACATGAAGAAATATGGCTTGCCTGTCATTGTTGCCGTTAATGCCTTTACCCAGGATACTGGCGAGGAAATTGCTGTGGTACAAGAAGGATGTAAACGTCTTGGTGTAATTTGTAAAATTGCAGATGTATGGGGTAAAGGTCCTGAAGGAGGCTTGGAATTAGCACAGGCCGTGATAGAGGCGACTGATAATGCAAGCCAATTCACGCCTTTATATGATGCACCAAACACAACCATTGAAGAAAAAATTAATCAGGTTGTTAAAGAGATTTACGGTGGAAACGAAGCCATCTTTAGTCCAAAAGCACGTCAACAAATGAAGCAATTCAATACACATGGTTGGAGCCATTTACCAATCTGTATGGCGAAAACACAATATTCTTTATCAGATAACCCTAAAAAATTAGCTCGTCCCGAAAATTTTGCGATCACGATTAGGGAATTTGTACCAAAAATTGGTGCTGGCTTCATTGTCGCTCTGACCGGTGACATATTAACGATGCCAGGCTTGCCTAAGAAACCGGCAGCTTTAAATATGAATGTCCTGGAGGATGGAACCGTAGTTGGATTGTTCTAAAGTCCAAGGTGCGATATACTGTAGGATGGAAATACAGTAATTGATAGAAATTGAGGGTTGACCTAAATATGAAAGATTTGAAAGCAATTGGATTATCTAAATCCCATGGTATAAAGCAACTATTTGAAAATATCTCCTTCACAATCCGTGAGGGAGAGTATGTAGGACTGATTGGTCAGAATGGTAGTGGAAAAAGTTCTTTAATGCGTATTATTGCCGAATTAGACACTCCTGATGAAGGAAAAATTGAAAAAGCAAATGACTATCGTATTAACTATTTACCACAAGAACCAGATTTCGATGAATCAAAAACCATTTTTCAAACGGTCTTTTCCAGCGATTCCCCATTGATAAAGACTGTTCGCCACTATGAAGAAGCACTGGCACGTCTAACCGCTGACAGCGATAATGTCAGCAATCAAGAAGCCTATTCACGTGCTGAACAAGAGATGAATACGAATGACGCCTGGCAGGCAGAAGTCCAATTCAAAACGATACTGAATAAATTGGGACTTGAGAATCTCGAACAAAAAATTGGTGAGCTTTCTGGTGGGCAACGTAAACGTGTCGGTTTAGCACAGGTTCTGATGCAGGCACCTGACTTACTTCTCTTGGATGAGCCTACCAACCACTTAGATGTGGATGCTATTGTATGGTTGGAAAAATATTTGGCTCAGTATAAGGGTTCTTTATTATTAGTAACCCATGACCGTTATTTCCTTGAGCGTGTTACAAATCAGATGTTGGAATTAAAGAATGGCGAAATTGAGAGCTATTCAGGGAACTATGCTACTTATTTAGAGCAAAAGGCCGAACGTGAAGCCATTCAGCAAAAAATGACTGAAAAACAAGCTAAATTATATAAGAGTGAACTTGCCTGGATGCGTAAAGGCGCCAAAGCTCGGACGACAAAACAACAAGCACGTATTCATCGTTTTGAAGATTTGGAAAAAGATGTTAAAGGATCAAACGTTGATGATCAACAGTTGGAAATCAATTTTGACAGCTCCCGTCTGGGCAAGCGTGTTTTCCAATTGGAAGATATCACGTTAAAAGCTGGAGAAAAAATTGTGCTTGAGCATTTCAATCATATTTTCCAGGCTAGTGATCGCATCGGTATTGTAGGTAAAAACGGCTCAGGGAAAACGACATTCCTGAAAATGCTGGCTGGTGAAGTTGAACCTGAATCGGGCATACTCACAATAGGTGAGACCGTTAAAATCGGATATTACCGTCAAATTATGGAACCATTCCCTGAAGACAAACGTGTCATTAATTACTTACAGGAAGTTGCAGAAGAAGCGAAAATAGCCGATGGTACGCGGGTGAGTGTAACGGAATTGCTTGAAACCTTCTTATTCCCACGTGAAATGCATGGAAGTTTGATTCGCACTTTGTCGGGTGGGGAAAGACGTCGTTTGTATTTGCTGAAATTACTGATGAATCAACCCAATGTCTTGCTTTTCGATGAACCGACAAATGATTTGGATATAGAAACACTGACCGTTTTGGAAGACTATTTGACAAGTTTCCAAGGCGCAGCTTTAGTCGTATCCCATGACCGTTATTTCCTGGATAAAGTAGTCGACAATCTACTCATCGTAGATGGCATGAATGGTCCTTTCTTGTATTTTGGAAACATGACTGACTATTTAGAAGTTGAATCTGAACTCAATCAACCTTCTCAATCTAAATTGGAATCGGTAAAACCAAAAATAACTGAATCAAAAGAAAAAGTTAAGTTAACTTACAGTGAACAGTTAGAATGGGCAGGAATCGAAGAAGAATTAATGCTCTTGGAAGAAGATATTACGGACATGAAAGAAAAAATGCTGGAAAATGCATCAGACTTTATCAAACTCGGTGAGCTACAAAGCGAAGTAGAAAAACAAGAAGCATTATTAGCTGCCAAGTGGGAACGATATGAGTATTTGAGCCAATTTGTTGCCGAATAAATATGAAAGTAAGGAGGATCGAAGATGACAAAACAATATCTTGAGCTAGCACAAAAAATACTGGATGAAGGGGTCGAGAAATCAGATCGAACCGGAACCGGCACAAAGAGCATTTTTGGCTATCAGATGCGTTTTGATTTGCAAAAGGGATTCCCGCTTCTGACAACTAAAAAAACCGCGTTTGGGCTGATTAAAAGCGAATTACTGTGGTTTTTAAAAGGGGACACCAATATCCGTTACTTACTGGAAAATAATAATCACATTTGGGATGAATGGGCTTTTGAACGTTATAGTAAATCAACTGATTACCAAGGGCCTGATATGACGGATTTTGGTAGGCGAGCAGTACAGGATGAAGCGTTTAATGAAGTCTATCAAGAACAGCTATCCGCGTTCAGGGAGAAAGTTTTAACTGATGATATCTTTTCTGAAAAATATGGCGAGCTGGGGAATATATACGGTTCGCAATGGCGTCATTGGAAAACAACGCAAGGGGAGACCATTGATCAAATCAAGGACGTTATTCAAATGATTAAAACAAATCCGGATTCCAGGCGCTTAATTGTGTCAGCTTGGAATCCAGAAGACGTGCCAAATATGGCTTTACCACCTTGCCATACTTTATTCCAATTTTTTGTTGCTGATGGAAAATTGAGTTGTCAGCTGTATCAACGGAGTGCGGATGTATTTTTAGGTGTTCCTTTTAATATTGCTAGTTATGCTTTGTTAACGCATCTTATTGCGAATGAGACAGGCTTAAAAGTGGGAGAATTCATCCATACTTTTGGGGATGCACATCTTTACTTAAACCATATGGATCAAATTAAAGAGCAACTATCCCGCGAAGTGTATGAATTACCTGAACTGGTTATTAAAAACCCGGAAAAATCCATCTTTGACATGGAGAAAGATGATATTGTCGTCAAGGGGTATAAGAGTCATCCTAGGATTAAAGCACCGATTGCGGTATAGGAAAGTAGGGGTATAAATGTACGTTCTGGTTTGGGCTGAAGATGATGCAGGGGCGATTGGAAAAGACGGCAAACTGCCATGGCACCTTCCAAATGATTTAAAATTTTTTAAAACCACAACAAATGGACAAACCATTGTCATGGGTCGCAAAACTTTTGAAAGTATGGGGAGCCGTCCGTTACCAAATCGCAAAAATTATGTGTTGACACGCCAAAATGATTACGAAGCACCTGGTGCGGTTGTGATAAACAGTTTGAATGCTTTACCCGATGAGGATATTTATGTAATTGGTGGAAGCGAGATATACAAAAAGTTCCTTCCGGAAGCCGATGTTCTTATACGAACAAAAATAAGTGGTACTTTCGATGGTGATACTTTTTTTCCTGAAGTAAATTGGGACGAATGGGAATTAGTTGAAGAAACTGAAGGAACCGTTGACGAAAAGAATAAATACGCACATCGTTTTCAAACATTCAAAAGAAAATAAAAAAACCGGAAAATCTTTTACAGATTTTCCGGTTTTTTTAGACGTAAAGTAATACTGTGAAATAGTGGAAGGCAGCCCCTGCAAGAACAAAAAGATGCCAAATGACATGCATGAATTTGAATCGTTTAATACTATAGAATATAGTACCCAAACTATAGGCTAAACCACCTAATATCATCAAGGTTAATCCACTTGTTCCTAAATATGCACTAATTGGTTTAATTAAGAATATTGCGAGCCAACCCATCATTAAATACAAAATAGTCGAAAGCTTGTTATATTTTCCCACGAAAAACACTTTAAGGACTACCCCAACCAAGGCAATCCCCCAAACTGAAATAAATAATACTTTCGCCTGGGTTCCTTCCAGTGCTATTAAACAAAAGGGGGTGTAGCTCCCAGCAATCAACAGATAGATAGCAGCATGATCGATATAGTGAAAAATGTTTTTGAATCGGGTAAAACTAAAGCTATGATAGAGTGTGGATGCAAGAAATAACAGGATCATGGATATGCCATAAACGAGGTAGGCAGTCAAATGGATGCCATCACCCGATTGTATCCCTTTAGCAACCAAAAATACTAACGCGACAATACTGAGTAGGGTGCCAATTCCATGGGTAATTGCGTTTAGAACTTCCATGACAAGGTCGCTTTTTTTGATTTCAAGTGTTTGATTTGACATAGGTTAACCTCCATATTTCGTCGCTCATGTTTATTTCGAACATATCTAATAGAAGTATAACACATTTAGTGCTAGAATTAGAAAAAACAAGTAGTCTTAGATTGAGGGTGATTGCGTGTTTAAGCAACGGGGAAAACGTTCAAATGCCGGGTGGAAATGGGCTTTTATACTTTTGCTTTCAATAAATATTGGAGCCATTTTCTATGCCTTAAATTTATTGAAACCCATAGACAATGATGTGAACGAAATAGCACTTGAGAATAAGAGCACAGTATCAGAAAACGATAAAGATACGATTGCAGCGACAATAACCTTGGAAAATAAAGATTTAGAAGAGTTATTACAATTCGCAATAAGTGAAAATAGCGCAACTGAGCGTGTCCCCCAAATTAAAATTTCAGACCAAGCGCTACTAGTTTTAGGTGAGTTATCTGTGTTTGGGTTTGAGACTAGCTATCAAATTGAGGCGGATCCGTTCGCAATGGAGGACGGAAATCTCCAATTAAAAGTTAATGATGTTAAACTAGGTAAACTGACGTTACCTATCGCACAAGTATTGCAATTACTTGCGACCCAACTGGATGCTGAAATACCCATTTTGATTGATTCGAAAGCACAGATGATTATAATTTTGCTTTCTGAAATTCAAACCGATGCCATACAGAGAATAAAACTTGAGAAAATCGATAAAGATGTTGCAGAATACACCTTTATCATAACCATAACAAAAGAAAATTTGCTACAATAAGAATAATGAATAGACTGGAGGGGAAAAATGGACCAGCAATTTTATCAATTTGCAATGACTTTCAGGGATCGCAACAAAAAAGATTCCATGGTCCAGTTTGCAAACAAGTTAGACAAAGATACTGGATTTCCCAGAAATCATTCTGATTACTACATATTAGCGGATTATCTGGAGTTGAGTGGTGAATATTCTAATCACATGGATGATTTTGATGAGATGTATAGCCAGTTCAAAGAAAGAAAAGAGCAAGCAAATAAAATATTAAGAAAAAGTGGGGATTAATTTATGAGTACACATATTGCAGCAAAACCAGGAGAAATAGCAGAAACAGTTTTATTACCAGGGGATCCACTACGGGCTAAATATATCGCTGAAACATACTTGGAAGACGTAGTTCAGTACAATTCTGTCCGCAACATGTTTGGATACACTGGTACCTACAAAGGTAAACGCGTATCGGTTCAAGGTACAGGAATGGGGCTTCCATCCATTATGATTTATGCGAATGAACTCATTACCGAGTATGGTGTTAAAAACTTAATTCGTGTAGGTTCGGCGGGAAGTATCCAAGAAGATGTTCATATCCGTGACATTGTTTTAGCACAAGGCGCAACTTCGGATTCAAGTGTTGTCTCTAATATTTTCAATAATCAAGTAAACTTTGCTCCGCTTGCGAGTTTCAACTTGCTATATGATGCTTACAATACAGCTAAAGAACGTGGCTTAAACATTCATGTTGGTAATGTTCTTTCCTCAGACCGTTTTTATAATCAAGAATTAAACACAAAGAAACTAGCTGACTATGGTGTCTTGGCAATCGAAATGGAAGCGACAGGCCTCTATATGTTGGCAGCGCAACATCATGTAAATGCACTTGCGATTTTAACTATTAGTGATCACATCCTGACGGGTGACGAAACCACTTCTGAAGAGCGTGAACGTACATTTGATGACATGATGTTGGTTGCTTTGGATAGCGTATTGAAATAAACACTGTCCAACTATCCTGAAGGAGGTCCCCATACAAATGAATACGAATAAAAACAATAAAAGAAGAAAAGTGGGCATCAAACTTCCTGTTTACTTGTTATCCCTTGTTTTAGTTGCTGTGATTTCTGCGGGAGTGACTTTTATATTCGCAAAAAGCAATCAAGTAAATCTTGCTAGTCGCGATACGAGTAATTCACAGTCAGAGTCGTCGCAAACCATAAAGGACATTCATGATGTGCCCGGCTCGCAAAATATTCAGGCCGTCTATGAAATTATCCTTTCGAATTATATCGAAGATATCAATGAGGAGGATTTACTTGAAGGTGCATTGGCAGGGATGGTCAATGCTATCGAGGATCCTTACAGCCAATATTTGAATATTGAAGAAACTGAAACAATGGACGAAACAATTTCCTCTTCTTTTGAAGGCATTGGTGCTGAAATTATGAGCATTAATGATCAGATAGTCATCGTTTCACCCATCAAAGGTGCGCCAGCCGATAAAGCAGGCTTATTACCTAATGACATTGTTCTGAGTGCTGACGGAACTTCATTGTCTGGGATGACGGCTTCAGAAGCAGTCAACCTCATCCGTGGTGAACGTGGGACAAAAGTAAGTTTGGAAATTCAGCGTGGAACGCAAATTTTCACTGTGGATATTGTTAGGGACACGATTCCAATTGAAACCGTGGCTTACGAATTATCAAAAGAAAATCCGGAAATCGGCGTGATTTCAGTGTTCAGTTTTGCCAGACCTACTTATGATGAAATTGTTACTGGAGTAGAGGCATTAAGGGAACAAGGGGCAAAAAAATTCGTTTTCGATTTTAGACAAAATCCGGGTGGTTTACTTGACCAGGCTTTGAAAATTGGGAATATGTTTGTAGAGGATGATGCGATTCTGATGCAAACGGAAGAAAAAAATGGTAATCCTTATACCATCAAGGCAAATGACCAAGAATATGGCGAATTCCAAATTGATGAACCCGTAGTCATGCTGATTGACGAGGGAAGTGCTAGTGCCTCAGAAATCGTAGCAGGTATCATGAAAGAAGAAGCAGAGGTTCCTTTAGTTGGGATGACCACCTTTGGAAAGGGTACTGTTCAATCCATTTATCCTCTTACGGAAGATAGCGAACTCAAGTTAACAGTGGCAAAATGGTTAACACCAGCAGGGAACTGGATTCATGGAGAAGGGATTGCGCCTGATCATGAAGTTGAGTTGCCTTCTTACGCCTTCTTGACAATTATTGATTCTACTGCGACTTATGAAGTTGGATCTGTATCTGAAGCAGTTAAAAATGTAGAAGAAATGCTAAGTGCCGTTGGTTATTCTTTGGTCGCGGACGGCTATTATGATTATGATACCGAGGAAGCAGTCAAGCAATTCCAACAAGATAATGGTTTATCACAGACAGGTGAAATTGATGATCAAACTTCAGTTGGACTAGTGGAAGAACTTCGAGAAGTTATTGCAGAGAACGATACTCAGCTCGATAAAGCACTGGAATTATTGGGGAATATGAGTGAGTAAATGAAAAAATCACTTTCTGAAACTATTTGGCAATGGTTTAAGGCTTTTGCTGTAGCTGTGGCTTTGGCACTCTTCGTTCGTTACTTTGTATTTATACCGTTGCAAGTAGAGGGCGATTCAATGGCTCCTGCTTTAAATCCCGATAGTTATCTAATATATCATCAGAGTAAGTCAATTGATCGTTTCGATATCATTTTATTCCATGATGATAAGGATGCCGCATATATTAAAAGGGTCATTGGCCTGCCTGGAGAAACGGTCGCTTACAAAAATGACCAGTTGTATATAAATGGGAAACGACTTTCCGAGCCATTTTTGACTAAAAAATTGGAATCGAATCAAATTTTTACTTCTGATTTTTCTATTATTGAATCAGATGATGAACGTAAAGTTCCAGAAGGTCATTATTTTGTCATGGGAGACAACAGGCCAAGAAGCAAAGACAGCCGCATGTTTGGGTTTGTTCCGGGAGAATCCGTGGTAGGAAAAGCTCGAGTAATTATTTATCCATTTGATCAAATTACCTGGATAAAGTAAGTCTATCGAATCAAATAAAGGAGTGTTCATATGGATAATAACCAAAAGGAAATCAAAAGCAAAGGTTACAACTTAATAAAAGAGATTGTAAACATATTGCTATCAGTTGTAGTTGCTTATGTGTTATTTATTCTTATTAGAACCTTCTTATTCTTTCCTTTTGAAGTGGTTGGTGATTCAATGGTACCAACACTAACGAGTGGGGACCGTTTGATTTTGAATCGCTTGGGAACCGTGGATCGATTTGATGTGGTAGTCTTTCCTGCCCCTGATAATCCAACCGATGGCGAAGAATATGTAAAGCGTATCATTGGCCTGCCGGGTGATGAAATTACATATTATAAAGATGACTTATTCATCAATGGCGAACTAGTTGAAGAACATTATCTTGAACCGTTGAAAGAAACAGTGGACGAAGGGCAAATCACAAACGATTTTTCGTTAGTTGATATTCCGGGAAGTACTTCTGCCGTTGTGCCACCTGACACATTTTTTGTTATGGGTGATAACCGTCAAGTATCCAAAGATAGTCGGATGTTTGGATTTGTACCCGCAGAAGAGATTGAAGGCACATCCAGTTTGAGAATATGGCCATTAGATAAGATAGGTTTTTTAGGAAAAAATGAGTAACTGTTACAAGAACACAAAGAGGGTGAGACAAAAGGTCTCACCCTCATTTATAGATTAATGGAGGCGTTAATAAATGCATATTCAATGGTTCCCTGGGCATATGGCCAAAGCTAAGAGAGAAGCGATCGAAAATAGAAATATGGTTGATATTGTCCTGGAATTGGTGGATGCGCGTATTCCAGAATCAAGCCGTAACCCTTTAATGGACGAAATTGTTGGGAATAAACCACGTTTAATTATTATGAATAAATCCGATTTGGCAGATCGAAGTAGTACAGATAGATGGTTAAACTATTTCAGTCATATTGATAAAAATCAACAGGCAATTGCTATTAACACCTTCAGCCAATCCGATATTACTCGAACTAAGAAAATAATTAAAGAGATGATGGCTGAGAAAATGGCGGTGCGTAAATCTAAGGGTTTGAAGCCACGTGCTATTCGATTAATGGTTTTAGGCATCCCAAATGTTGGTAAATCAACATTCATCAATCAGATGATTAAGAAGAACAGAGCAAAAACAGCTAATAAACCAGGTGTTACACAACAACAACAATGGCTAAAAATTGGCGATGATTTTGAACTCTTGGATACGCCAGGTATTTTATGGCATAAGTTCGAAGATCAAGCAGTAGGAAAGAAACTAGCGCTTACGGGCGCTATCAAGGACACACTTTTCCACAAAGATGATATTGCTTTACACGCACTGGAATTTTTCATCAATCATTACCCAGGAAGAATAGCAGAAACCTATCATCTTTCAGAAAAAATGGATGAAAAAACCTACCCAGAATTACTGATGGAGTTGACCAAGAAATTAAATTTTGGTGAAGACTATGAGCGTGCCAGCGAAAAGTTGATTTTTGATATTCGTGATGGGAAATTAGGCACCTATACTCTCGACAGTGTTCCACTAATTCATCAAGATTCACGGGAGTTAAGCAATGAGTAATAAATATTCCATTGGTGAAATAAAAACTATTTTGGCCGAAATTACTGAGCCGACCCATCCGTTTTTTTCTGAACTCAGTACGGATACCCGTAAAGGGGTCCTTAATGAGCTGAAAAAATGGTCCAACCAGCATGAAAAGCGTCAAAATCTATTGGAACATCAGGCTACTATGTTGCTTTTTGAAAGCCAATTAAGAGCCGATGGTTATCAATGTATTGCTGGTATTGATGAAGTGGGCAGAGGACCATTAGCGGGCCCGGTTGTTTCAGCAGCTGTTATTTTGCCAGAGGATATGCCCGCATTATCCATCAATGACTCAAAAAAATTATCAAAGAAAGTGCGTAACGAGCTCTATGATATCATTCTTGACAAAGCACAAGTGGGTATCGGTATAGTGGAAAATACCGAAATTGATTCCTTGAATATTTATGAAGCTACTAAAATAGCCATGATGGCTGCTGTAGCAAATCTGCCCGAATCTCCTGATGCCCTATTGATTGATGCAATGAAGTTGGCTCTTCCTGTGAAGCAAGTCTCCCTTATCAAAGGCGACGCTAAGTCTTATTCCATCGCAGCGGCCAGTATTGTTGCAAAAGTATACCGGGACCGTCTTATGGAAGATTACGCCAAAGAATATCCCCACTATGCATTTGAGAAAAATGCCGGATATGGAACAAAAGCACACTTGGAAGGGCTGGAACAATACGGTTTCACCCCGATTCATCGATTGAGTTTTGAGCCCATAAAAACGATGGCGAAAAATAATTTAAACTAAAAAAAAGTTTTTGGCTCTTTTTTCTCTATATATACATAGAGAGAAAGGAGTTTTTTTTATGAGAAAATTAATACGGAACAAATTAATCATTTGTTCGCTCGTGAATGTATTTAGTGCTGAAGAAATGGTAGCAATTACCATAGCTTTAATCAATGATCCGCAATTAGCACTGGAAGACATGATATTGAGAAAAGGCATTTGGCAAAACTATAACACGGCTTGCAAAAAATTAGATGCCGTCAAAAAAGTATTGGAAATTGAAGATATCAACCGCAAAATGGAGAAGCTTCAACAAACTGGTACGAAAGTTTGTACCATCATCGATGAAGATTATCCTGATGAATTAAAGGAAATTTACCTTCCCCCGGTTGTCGTATATTTCCAAGGGAGTTGGGAATTAACAAAAGGCAAGCGCTTGGGCATTGTAGGTAGCCGTCAGATAACGGAATATGGAAAAAATGTGATAGCCACCATCACTCCAGCAGTTGCACGGGCGGGAATCATAACCGTCAGTGGCTTAGCAAAAGGAGTAGATCGCGAGGTCCATGAACAGACAATCAAACATAAGGGTGCTACAATAGCTGTTATCGGGACAGGATTGGACCAATTTTATCCAGCTGAGAATAGGGAATTACAAAAAGTGATGTTGAAAACGCAGTTGGTTCTGAGCGAATACCCATTAGGAGTCGGGCCTCAAAGACATCATTTTCCGATGCGAAACCGCATCATTGCAGGTCTTTCGCAAGGAGTATTGGTAGTGGAGGCCAAAGAAAAATCGGGAAGTCTGATTACGGCAAATGTTGCTCTTCAAGAAAATCGGGAAGTCTTTGCCGTTCCCGGAAACATTTTAAATGCCGCGTATAAAGGAACCAATCAATTAATACAAGCGGGAGCCAAAGCTGTTTTAAGCTTTGAAGACATTGTTTGCGAAATGACTGGTTTCTGGCAAAAAAAATAAATATTTGACAAAACTCTAATTAATAGCATAAGATGATAAACGATTTCAGGTCATGACAATGACAAGTAAGTAATGAAAGGAGTTTTCCTTTGGCCTATAAATATTTGGTGATCGTAGAATCACCAACAAAAGCGAAAACAATCGAAAAATATCTCGGTCGCAATTATAAAGTGGTTGCAAGTAAAGGCCATTTACGTGACTTGCCAAAAAGCCGCATGGCGGTAGATTTTGAGAACAATTACCAACCGGACTATATCTCCATCAGGGGAAAAGGTCCTTTAATTAAGGAACTGAAAAAATATGCAAAAGGTGCAGAAAAAATATTTCTCGCATCTGACCCGGATAGGGAAGGTGAGGCTATTGCCTGGCACTTGGCTTACTTGCTAGGACTAGACCCATCCGATAATATCCGTGTTATTTATAATGAAGTAACAAAAACGGCAGTTAAAGAAGCAATAAAAAATCCAAGACCCATCAATCTGGATCTGGTTTCCGCTCAAACGGCTAGGCGGGTATTAGACCGGGTAGTTGGTTATTCAATCTCTCCTATATTATGGAAGAAAGTAAAAAAAGGTTTGAGTGCCGGACGTGTTCAGTCAGTTGCCCTTAAACTTATCATCAATCGTGAAGATGAAATCTCTAACTTCGAACCAGTAGAATCCTGGACGTTGGATGGTACTTTCCAAAAAGATAAGAGTATTTTTGAAGCTAGTTTTTATGGTTTCAACGATGGTAAAAAAGCCAAACTTTCAAATGAAGAAGAAGCCAAGTCAGCCTTGGCGAAATTATCCGGAAATGAATTCCTGGTTTCCGATGTAGAAAAGAAACAACAAAAAAGAAATCCCGCACCGCCCTTTACAACATCCAGTTTACAACAAGATGCAGCGAATAAATTGAACTTCAGAACTAGAAAAACGATGATGGTTGCCCAACAATTATATGAAGGGATTTCCCTCGGTAAAGAAGGTTCTGTCGGTTTGATTACCTATATGCGTACGGATTCGACACGTGTTGCGGATAGTGCTGTTTCTGAAACACATCAATTTGTACTTGATGAATATGGACAGGAGTATGCTCGGAATAAACCACGTGCTGATAAATCCTCAACAGGATCTCAAGATGCCCATGAAGCAATCAGACCATCCAGTGTGATGCGAAAACCAGCGGATATCGAGCAATACTTGAGCAAAGACCAGTTTAAATTGTATCAACTTATCTGGTCACGATTTGTAGCCAGCCAGATGCAACCAGCAATTTTTGACACCATGCGCGTTCACTTGGCCAATCAAGATTTGGTGTTCCGGGCTAATGGCTCGAAAGAAAAATTCCCTGGATTTAGAAAAGTTTATCAAGACAATAAAACAAAGGATAATATGCTGCCAGAGCTAAATGTTGGAGATGTTGTCTATTCAAAAGACATCATTCCAAACCAACACTTTACACAACCACCAGCACGTTATTCAGAAGCTTCTCTTATTAAGGCGTTGGAAGAAAACGGTGTAGGAAGACCTTCTACATACTCCCCAACGATTGAAACAATTCAGCGTCGCTATTACGTTAAACTCGTGGCCAAACGATTTGAACCAACTGAATTAGGTACAATTGTACATGGCTTAGTAGACAGCTATTTCCCTGAAATCGTTGATGTCTCATTTACAGCGGATATGGAAAAGGATTTGGATGCTGTTGAAGAAGGTAAATTAGAATGGGTTAAAGTTATCGATGCGTTCTATAAACCTTTTGAGAAACACCTCAAAAAAGCAGAAGTAGAAATGGAAAAAATCGAAATCAAGGATGAACCAGCAGGATTCGATTGCGAACTGTGCGGTAGCCCCATGGTTATCAAAATTGGTAAATTCGGTAAATTCTATGCTTGTAGCAACTTCCCAGACTGCCGCAATACCAAGGCAATCGTGAAGAAAATCAATGTTAAATGCCCGCTTTGTAAAGAAGGGGAAGTCATTGAACGTAAATCCAAGAAAAACAGAATATTCTTCGGGTGCGATCGGTACCCTGATTGTGAATTCGTTTCGTGGGATAAACCAATTGGTCGGAATTGCCCTAAATGTGATCATTATCTGGTGCAAAAGAAGGTCCGTGGTGGACAACAAGTAAAATGTAGCCATTGTGACTATGAAGAAGAAGTTCAAAAATAGAATATCTCCAAAAAAGAAGCATAAGTGCTTCTTTTTTTGGTACAATATCAGAAAACGTTGTCAAAATACCATTGTCCAAAAATGAATTGTCAACGTTCCTATCTGGAATTGAACAAAAGTAAACCTTATGATATTTTAGGATAAGGATGGGAGGTCGGACTATGGAAGAAAATCATATGTGGTTGGAAGCTTTCATCCATTACTTATCGATTGAGAGAAGGTATTCCGATGAGACAGTCAAAGCTTACCTTCAGGATCTGAAAAAATTTGAGTCTTATCTGAGCAATACGGGGCAAGCGGCATTTAAGGATGTTAAATTAATAGATATCCGCTTATTCCTTAGCTTTCTGGATGAAGAGCAATTAAGCCGGAATAGTATCTCCAGAATGCTCTCGAGTTTACGGGGCTTTTATAGCTTTTTGCTTCGGGAGAACAAAATCAGTGAAAATCCAGTAGCATCCATTTCTTACAAAAATCGCACGTTACGGCTCCCTAAACATCTTTATCAGGAAGAATTAGAGAAACTATTCAACGCAGCTAGTGGGACAGAGCCCTTGGATTACCGCAATGTTGCATTATTAGAGCTTCTGTATGCAACTGGTATCCGGGTCAGCGAATGTAGAAATATCCAAATGGCAGATATTGATACGACACTAGGAGTCATTTTGATATATGGTAAGGGAAACAAAGAACGTTATGTGCCTTTTGGCCATTTTGCCTTGGAAGCTATTACTTTCTATTTGGAAAAGGGACGCTCGGTTCTGATGACAAAATACAAGCAAGAACACGATTATCTATTCGTTAATCGATTAGGCGAACCTTTAACGTCTGGCGGGATTGAGCATATTTTGAAACAAATCATGAAAAAATCTGGGCAAACCGGTAATTTGCATCCGCACATGTTACGCCATACCTTTGCGACTGACATGTTGAATGAGGGTGCTGATTTAAGAACGGTCCAGGAATTGCTCGGACATGCCAGTCTTTCATCCACGCAAATTTACACACATGTGACGAAAGATGCCTTACAAAGAAATTATCAAGCTTTTCATCCCCGTGCGAAGCGGAGAACCGAGGATTAGCGAAAGAAACAATGGAAGGAAGTTTTATTATGACAACAATTTGTGCAATTCAGCATAATGGGAAATCAGCGATGGCTGGTGATGGCCAGGTGACGATGGGAGAATCTGTCATCATGAAAGGATCCGCAAAGAAAATTCGCCGAATTTATAATGATAAAGTTATTGTTGGCTTTGCGGGAGGCGTTGCCGATGCCTTTACCCTTGAAGACAAATTTGAAGCAAAATTGCACCAGCATAAAGGAAATTTAATGCGTGCTTCGATTGAAGTTGCCAGAGAATGGCGGGGTGACCGTGCTATGCAAAAACTTGAAGCTTTATTGATCGTGATGGACAAAGACCAAATGTTTTTAGTATCAGGAAGTGGCGAGGTAATTGAGCCAGATGATGGCATTTTAACAATTGGCTCGGGTGGGAATTTTGCATTAGCCGCAGCTCGGGCGTTGAAGCGGAATTCTAACAATCTATCCGCACGAGATATGGCTTACCAAAGTCTGAAGATTGCTTCAGAAATATGTGTATTTACAAATGATCATATTATCGTTGAGGAATTCGTTTAATAAGGAGTGTTCATTAATGATTGTAAAAGCTAACCAAACACCACGACAAGTGGTTGCTGAACTTGATAAATATATTATTGGCCAAAGCGATGCCAAAAAATCTGTGGCAGTTGCATTGCGTAATAGATATCGTCGCATGCAATTAACTGACCAGATGCAGAAAGAAGTAACGCCCAAAAATATTTTGATGATTGGACCAACTGGTGTTGGTAAAACTGAAATTGCACGACGTTTGGCGAACCTTGTCCATGCCCCATTTGTAAAAGTGGAAGCGACAAAGTTTACTGAAGTTGGGTATGTGGGTCGAGACGTTGAATCGATGGTTCGTGATTTGGTTGAAAATGCGATTTTAATAGTCGAAAACGAAAAACGCAGTGATGTTTATAGCCAAGCGAACGCTAAAGCTTTGGAGCGCATTGCTCAGGCCTTGAAACCTGGCATTAAAAAGAAACAAGCCCCTAATCAAAATAGTATGTACAACATGTTCCAGCAATTCGGGCTCCCAACAGATGCCATGCTGCCTGAAGAGGAAGAAACGGAAGAAGTAACAGCAGAGATTGCTACTGAACGCCGAGAAATCGTGGAGCAGTTAAGAAAAGGCATTTTGGACAACCGCGATGTGACCATTAAAATTGTAGAAAAAACCAGCAATCCCATGGGTACAATGGGGAATAATGAGCAAATGATGATGTTACAATCCGCGTTGGACTCCATGACTCCTAAAAGAAAAGTTAAACGGACGATGAAAGTCAAAGACGCCATCAAAGTTTTAACGGATGAAGAAACAGACAATCTAATCGATAAAAACGATTTATCTGCTGAGGCTTTGCGAATGGCGGAGGAAAACGGTATTATTTTCATTGATGAGATTGACAAAATTACTTCCAAATCGGATCAAGGTGGTCAAGTTTCCCGAGAAGGTGTTCAACGAGATATTCTGCCGATTGTGGAAGGCTCACAAGTCTCGACGAAATACGGTAATATTCAAACGGATCATATCCTGTTTATTGCCTCAGGAGCATTCCATGTTGCAAAACCGAGTGATTTAATTCCGGAACTGCAAGGGCGTTTTCCAATTCGGGTGGAACTGGATGATTTAACGGAAGATGATTTTGTCCGCATTCTGACTGAACCTGATAATTCGCTAGTGAAGCAGTACCGAGCACTCTTAGAGACAGAAAATGTTGTGGTTACCTTTACCAAAGAATCAATTGAACGTATTGCTGCTATTGCGGCAAAAATGAATGATGAAACGGACAACATTGGTGCCCGTCGTCTTCATACTATTTTAGAAAAATTATTAGAAGATCTTTTATTTGAATCTCCGGATATGCCAGGGCAACAAATAACAATCACAGCAAACTATGTTGATGAAAAGTTAGCATATATTGTTGAGGACCAAGATTTAAGACGCTATATTCTGTGAGGTTGAAGTAAATGGATGAAATATTGGAACGATTAAGAACAATCAATCGCATGCTACAAAAAGAAGGTGGCTTCATCAACCGCGAAAAGATAAACGATTTGCCATTTTTGGACATGATAGAGCGTTTGGCGGAAATCCTGGGAGCAAATACTTATTTGATCGATGAAGAAGGCACGCTACTTGGATTTAGCGAAGCGATTGATATTAATAATGCGCGTGTTAAGCAAATGTTGGTGGACAAAAAGTTCCCGCTCGTGTACACGGATGAAATAAACAAAATCAAGCGTACGACAGCTAATATCGGCATCGAATCTGACTTAAGTGTTTTTCCTGTAGAAACGAGAGACATTTTCGTTACCGGTCTTACGACCGTGACCCCCATTTTTGCGGCGGGGGTTCGTTTAGGTAGCCTCATATTTGCACGCTTCAATCGTCCTTTTGACAGTGGTGATTTAATCTTGGCTGAGCATAGTGCAACTGTGATTGGGGTGGAGGTTCTCCATCTGAAAAATATCAAAACTGAAATGGCCACAAGGGCTGAAACGGCTGTTACAATTGCCTTGCAGTCGCTCTCATTCAGTGAGACGGAAGCAATCACCGAAATTTTTAGCCAAATTGAGGGGTTGGAAACACGTATTAATGCTTCTCAAATTTCAGCAAGCAAGGGAATCACACGCTCGGTGATTGTTAATGCCCTACGTAAATTAGAATCTGCCCGTATTCTGGAATCTAGATCGTTAGGGATGAAAGGAACGTATATCAAGGTACGTTCAGAAGTACTACTGCAGCAGATGAAACAAAAACTAGAAATATAAAAAAGATGCCAGCAGGCATCTTTTTTATTGCTTATTTTTCCTCTTGTAGTTGAGTCCGAATGGCACAAGACTTTCTGTTCCTTGACGGATCCTTTGAATATTTTCGCGATGGCGGATGATGATATAGGTAGTTAATGCCATTGTCACGACTATCAACCAAAAATCCCCCATAAATAAAGAAATCAAAACAGCACTCAAGCAAGCTGCAATACTTGCGAAACTAACCATGCTGGACAATAGTAAATAAATTAGAAAACAAGTAATCGCAAGTATAAAAAATAACGGATTATATGCTAAAATGATTCCGGCACTAGTTGCAACAGCCTTCCCACCTCTAAAGTTGGCAAAAATGGGTAAAGTATGACCCACTGCTGCCAGGACACCAGTAAACAGCGGATGGATAGGAGCATCCAACCACAAGGGGAGAAGTGTTGCAAGGGAACCTTTTAATATATCCATTACCAAAACAACGATTCCAGCTTTTGTACCCAAAACACGGAAGGTATTGGTTGTTCCCATGTTTCCACTCCCGTGTTCCCTGATGTCCGTCTTATAAAAACCTTTTCCGATCCAGACACCCGAGGGAATGGAACCTAATAAATATGCTAACACTATAGCGAATACGGTATTCAAACATGTCACTCCTAATAATCAGAATATACTTTGTAGCTAGTTTACCACTAAAAGTGGCTATTTCCTATTGTATTTTTATTAAAAGCCCGATCCTAAAGCCTTTTGAACAGAAAATTCAGGAAATATCTTTTACATCAAGTTGATTTTAAAGTATTATGGTAGAATGGATGTTCGAGTTCTGTAGAACAAAGGAGTTTAATGATGGTTGAAAGAAAAACGAATCAATACAATGACGATTCAATCCAAGTCCTTGAAGGATTAGAAGCAGTCAGAAAGAGACCCGGTATGTATATCGGGTCAACAGATAGCCGTGGTCTACACCATATGGTATATGAGATTGTGGACAACGCAGTGGACGAAGCGTTATCCGGTTTTGCCGATGAAATTGTTATAAAAATACATGAAGACCAAAGCGTTACCGTCACCGACAATGGTCGGGGGATGCCGACGGGGATGCACCAAAGTGGTATTCCAACTATCCAGGTTATTTTTACCGTGCTTCATGCGGGAGGAAAGTTTGGCCAAGAAGGTGGTTATAAAACATCCGGTGGTTTACACGGAGTTGGGGCCAGTGTTGTAAATGCTCTTTCAGCGTTTTTGGATGTTAATGTAATCCGGGATAAAACCCTTTATACTTTGTCATTTTCAAATGGTGGAAAGCCGAAAGGGAAAATGAAAAAACAACTCAAAGTGAACAAACCCAACGGTTCATCCGTTCACTTTTTACCCGATCCAGCTATATTCGGTAGTGCGCAATTGAATTATGATATTCTGGCTGAACGTATGCGTGAGTCAGCCTTTTTGTTAAAAGGTTTGAAAATCACCATCATCGATGAGCGTCATGACAAGAGTGACACTTTCCAATATCAGGATGGCATAAAAGAGTTTGTTACATACTTAAACGAGGAAAAAGATACATTAAATCCTGTTGCTGCCTTTACAGCCATGGTTGAAGATATTGAAGTCGATTTTGCCTTCCAATATAATGATGGTTATTCAGAAACGATTCTCTCTTTCGTTAATAACGTCCGTACTAAAGATGGTGGTACACATGAAGTCGGTGCTAAAACTGGGATGACCAAAGCATTTAATGAATATGCTCGTAAAGTCGGACTTCTAAAAGAGAAAGAAAAGAATTTAGAGGGAAGCGATGTCCGTGAAGGACTGACAGCCGTATTATCATTGCGTGTTCCTGAAGGCATTCTGCAATTTGAAGGCCAAACCAAAGAAAAACTAGGAACACCACAAGCCCGTGCAATTGTCGATAACCTTATCAATGAACGTTTAAGTATCTATTTGATCGAGAACGGGGAAGTTGGACAAATGCTCGTGCGCAAATCTCTAAAAGCACGGGAAGCACGAGATGCAGCGCGTAAAGCTAGAGAACTAACACGTAATGGCAAAAAACGCAAAGGAGAATTACTCCTGTCTGGTAAATTGACACCAGCACAAGGGAAAAATGCTAGTAAAAACGAATTATTCTTGGTCGAAGGGGATTCCGCAGGGGGGTCGGCTAAACAAGGCCGAGACCGTAAATTCCAGGCGATTTTACCTTTGCGTGGTAAAGTTATCAATACGGAACGTGCCAATATGCAGGACATCCTCAAAAATGAGGAAATCAGCACCATTATCCACACTGTTGGAGCGGGTGTAGGTCCCGATTTCGATATTAAAGATACAAATTACGATAAAGTTATTATCATGACCGATGCTGATACGGACGGTGCGCATATCCAGACCTTGCTATTAACATTCTTCTATCGCTATATGAAACCTCTGCTTGAAGCGGGAAAAGTATATTTAGCTCAACCGCCTTTGTATAAAGTTTCTAAAAAGGTTGGAAAAAAAGAAGTTATGGAATACGCCTGGACTGAAAAAGAATTGGACGATGCCATCAAAAAAATCGGTAAAAACTATATTCTTCAACGTTACAAAGGACTTGGTGAAATGAATGCGGATCAATTGTGGGACACCACCATGAATCCGGAGTCAAGGACCTTAATCCGTGTTGTCATCGATGACAAAGCGACCTTGGAACGACGGGTAACCACCTTGATGGGTAATAAGGTAGAGCCAAGACGAAAATGGATTGAGAATAATGTTCAGTTCTCGCTTGAAGATGATAAGAGTATTTTAGAGGAATCGGATGCGAATGGATCTGATCAAATGAAGAAACACAAACAAGAAGAAGCAGCCGAGCAGTTGAGAAAAGAAGCGGACGAAGCCGCTCAAATGACCTTGGATTTTGAAAGTGGGGAGATTTAATGGCACAGGAGCATGAAATTAAAGAACTCATGATGGAAGATGTGATGGGAGACCGATTTGGACGTTACTCCAAATACATTATCCAGGACCGCGCCTTGCCGGATATCCGCGATGGGTTGAAACCCGTACAACGGCGGATTTTATACGCTATGTACGTCAGTGGAAATACGTCCGAAAAACAATTCCGCAAATCAGCTAAAACGGTAGGAAACGTAATTGGTAACTACCATCCTCACGGGGATTCAAGTGTGTATGAAGCCATGGTGCGTTTAAGCCAGGATTGGAAAATGCGTGAACCATTAATTGAGATGCACGGTAACAACGGGAGTATGGATGGCGATCCGGCTGCTGCAATGCGGTATACGGAAGCGCGTCTTGCCAAAATTTCCAGTGAATTACTGGGAGATATCGATAGCGAAACCGTTGATTTTATCTTAAACTTCGATGATACGGATGAAGAGCCACTCGTTTTGCCGGCTCGTTATCCGAATTTACTGGTCAATGGCACAACAGGTATCTCAGCTGGTTATGCAACGGATATTCCGCCCCATAACTTAGGCGAAGTAGTGGATGCAACCGTTCATTTAATTGATCATCCCAATGCTAGCGTACAACAGCTGATGAAATACGTAAAAGGACCAGATTTTCCAACAGGTGGCATCATCCAAGGGAAAGAAGGACTTGAGAGTGCGTATAAAACCGGGCGTGGGAAAGTGGTTGTGCGTTCTAAAACGAAAATTGAATCGCTTCGTGGCGGAAAGCAGCAAATCGTTATTAACGAGATTCCCTATGAAGTAAACAAAGCGCTATTGGTAAAAAGAATGGATGAAATTCGCCTGAATCGTAAATTGGAGGGTATAGCCGAGGTTCGAGACGAAACAGACCGTGAAGGCCTTCAAATTGTTGTAGAACTAAAGAAAGATGCCAATGCTGAAGGGATATTAAACTATCTATTTAAAAATACCGATTTACAAGTAAATTATCATTTCAATATGGTGGCTATTGATGAATTACGACCTAAACAAGTAGGATTGGTGCAAATACTGGATGCTTATATTAAGTTCCAGAAAGAGGTTATTACCCGTCGTACCGGTTATAATTTACGAAAAGCCGAAGCGCGTTTACATATCGTTGATGCCTTGATTAAAGTAATCTCGATTTTGGATGAAGTAATTGCGTTAATTCGTAACAGTAAAGATAAAAAAGATGCTAAAAATAATTTAGTTAAGACCTATAAATTCTCAGATACCCAGGCTGAAGCGATTGTTTCTTTACAATTATACCGCTTAACAAATACCGACATTGTCGCTTTGCAAAATGAAAAACTGGATTTAAATGAGCAAGTAGCATCTTATCAGAGTATTTTGAAAAATGAGAAAACCTTGATGATGGTTATGAAAAATGAACTTTTAACCATTAAGAAGAAATATGCAACACCACGTATGTCCGCATTGGAAGCTGAAATAGAAGAAATCAAGATCGAGACGCAAGTGCTGATACCTGATGAGGAAGTTTATGTCGTACTGACTCAAGAAGGGTATTACAAGCGAACTAATTTCCGTTCCTTTGCAGCAACTGATGTGGGGGATATTGGCCTACGTGAAGGCGATCAACCGATGTTGGTTGAAAAGGCGTCAACACTGGATGCTATAGTCATGTTCACTAATAAAGGTAGCTACATGCATATGCCTATTTATGAACTTCCGGAATTAAAATGGAAAGAAATGGGTCACCACATTTCCCAATCCATACCATTCGCTACTGGTGAGGAGATTATTAACGCAACGATTGTGAAGCACAATCAACCTTTAACCGATAAACAATCGGTGGTGTTCGTTACTAAAGAAGGAATGATTAAGCGGACACTCTTATCTGAATATCAGACTTTCCGCGGTTATAAACGGAAAAAAGCAGTCGCAATCAAGTTGAAAACAGAAGCCGATACCGTTCAGAATATTCATCTGATTGATGAAACTGAACATAATTTTGAAGTATTATTTGTTACCCACGCCGGATTCAGCTTGCGCTATTTGCTTGAAGAAGTTTCCCCAACCGGAATAAGAACCAGTGGGGTAAAGGCAATCAACCTTCGAATAGATGACCATGTAGTGGGAGCTACCGTATTTGAAGCCGGGGACGATAAACACACCGTTTTAATCGTTACCCAACGAGGTAACGCTAAACGTTTCCGGACAGGCGAAATTTCTCCTCTCGGAAGAGCGAAACGCGGATTAATGTTAATCAAAGAATTAAAGGCGAATCCACATCGTATTGTGTATCTTGATCCAAACCCGGATACGCAATCCACATACACTATTAAAACGACACGTGGAAAAACGAAAGAACTCATGAGTAAAAATATTCCGTATACTCCTCGCTATACAAACGGTTCTGCCATCCTGGTAGAGACCGAAGATGGGCTCGTGTATGGAATCAAAAAGATGTTTCCAATTTCACAATTAGAGGAATAATCCAACTGTATTCATACAACATGAAACAGGACCCATCTGTATTATAATACAGATGGGTCCTGTTTTTTCATGATATGATAATTAATGAATAAGACCTATCATTGAAAACGATTTTTGAAAACGTTGTATTATCAATGTATTAGCGGACATTTACAAAAGAAATGAAAAAAAGAAACAAATTGCATGAAAAGTATTGCACAAGCTCTGAAACGTGTTATAATGAATTCGTTAAAGGTGTTACATATTTCACAAAATAAAAATTATCATTTAGGAGGATTTACGTTATGGAACAATGGCAAGGTTTCAAAGGTAAAACTTGGAAAGAAGAAGTTGACGTTCGCGATTTTATCCAACAAAACTACACAGTCTATGAAGGCGATGCAGAATTCTTGGAAGGTCCTACAGAAGAAACGAATGAATTATGGGATCAAGTAATGGACTTGACCAAACAAGAAAGAGAAGCTGGCGGCGTGTTGGATATGGATACAAAAGTTGTGTCTACAATCGCATCTCACGGTGCAGGTTATTTGGATAAAGACAAAGAACAAATTGTTGGTTTCCAAACAGAAAAACCTTTTAAACGTTCATTGCAACCATTCGGCGGAATCCGTATGAGTGAGTTAGCAGCTGAAGCTTATGGTTATGAAATCGATCCAGAAATTTCGCATATTTTCCGCGATTGGAGAAAAACACATAACCAAGGTGTATTCGATGTTTACACACCAGATATGCGTGCAGCACGTTCAAATAAAATCATCACTGGATTGCCAGATGCATACGGACGTGGACGTATCATCGGAGATTACCGCCGTGTAGCACTTTATGGTGTTGATTTCTTGATGCAAGAAAAATTGAAAGATTATGCAGTAGTGGGTAACGGTACAATGTCAGAAGACATTATGCGTCTACGCGAAGAAATGAGCGAACAATACCGTGCCTTGAAAGAGTTGAAAGAATTAGGAAACATTTACGGTTACGATATTTCCAAACCAGCAACAACTGCTAAAGAAGCATTCCAATGGGTATACTTCGGTTATCTTGCTGCTGTTAAACAACAAAACGGTGCTGCTATGTCCTTGGGCCGCGTTTCTACATTCTTGGATATCTACATCCAACGCGATATGGCAAACGGTACATTGACAGAAAAAGAAGCACAAGAAATTGTTGACCACTTTGTTATGAAACTACGTCTGGTTAAATTTGCACGTACGCCGGATTACAATGATTTGTTCTCTGGAGATCCGACTTGGGTTACCGAATCAATCGGGGGTATGGGTGAAGATGGCCGTACGTTAGTAACGAAAAATTCATTCCGTTTCTTGCAAACATTGAAGAATATGGGGACAGCTCCAGAGCCAAACTTGACTGTACTTTGGTCAACACGTTTGCCTGAAGGCTTCAAACGCTTCTGTGCACATATTTCAATCGCTACTAGCTCAATCCAATACGAAAACGATGATGTCATGCGTCCAGAGTGGGGCGATGATTACGGAATCGCATGTTGTGTATCTGCAATGCGTATCGGTAAACAAATGCAATTCTTTGGTGCTCGTGCAAACTTGGCTAAATCAATGCTTTATGCAATCAACGGTGGGGTTGACGAAGTTACCAGAAAACAAGTTGGTCCTAAATACCAACCAATCACTTCTGAATACCTTGATTTCGACGAAGTAATGGAAAAATATGACTTGATGAACGAATGGGTAGCTGAACTCTACATCAATACTTTGAATGTTATCCACTACATGCACGACAAATACAGCTATGAAAACTTGGAAATGGCATTGCATGACACACACGTAATGCGGACTATGGCTACAGGTATTGCTGGGTTCTCAGTTGCCATTGATTCACTTTCAGCGATTAAATATGCGAAAGTTAAACCAATCCGCGATGAAGATGGCATTACTGTAGATTTCGAAATCGAAGGCGATTATCCAAAATACGGTAACAATGATGACCGCGCTGACGAAATCGGTATCTGGTTATTGAAAGACTTCATGAGTAAAGTTAAGAAACATAAAACTTACCGTGATGCAAAACATACCACTTCAATCCTTACAATCACTTCTAACGTGGTTTATGGTAAGAGTACTGGTGCAACACCGGATGGCCGTAAAGCAGGTGTACCATTCGCTCCAGGAGCGAACCCATTGCACGGACGCGATACACACGGCGCTTTGGCAAGTCTTTCATCCGTTGCTAAAATTCCTTACAAATATTCATTGGATGGAATCTCAAATACATTCTCTATCGTACCTAAAGCGTTGGGCCGCGAAGCAGAAGTTCAAGAAGAAAACATGTCAAACATGTTGGACGGATACGTACGTAAAGGCGGTCATCACTTGAACGTTAACGTATTTAACCGCGAAACATTGTTGGATGCTATGGATCACCCAGAAAACTATCCACAATTGACTATCCGTGTATCTGGATATGCAGTTAACTTCGTTAAATTAACACGCGAACAACAACTAGACGTTATCAACCGTACAATGCACGAAAGTATGTAATAAAAATTGAATGCGGAGGCTTCGCCTCCGTTTTCGACTAAAGGGAGAGAAAATTCTCTCTTTTTGGTCGGAAATATAGATAAAGCTATGGAGGAGAAATGACTTATGACAAACCCAATGACAGGTTTTGTACACTCAACTGAGAGTTTTGGTTCCGTGGACGGACCTGGAATCCGTTTTATCGTTTTTATGCAGGGATGTCGTATGCGTTGCGAATTCTGCCATAACCCAGATACGTGGAATATTGGTGGTGGACAAGAAATGACGACAGATCAAGTTCTTGACATGGCTCTGCAATATAGAGAGTTCTGGGGAGAAAAAGGTGGTCTCACAATAAGTGGTGGTGAACCATTGCTCCAGATAGATTTTATTATCGAACTATTCCAAAAAGCTAAAGCCATGGGTGTTAATACAGCGCTGGATACATGCGGTCAACCTTTTACATATGACGAGCCATTCTTTGGTCGCTTTGAAGAATTAATGAAAGTAACAGATTTGATTTTGATGGATATTAAACATATCGACCGTCAAAAACACAAAGAATTAACGATGTGGCCAAATGATAGTATTCTGGAAATGACCGAATACTTATCAAAGATTGGTAAACCTGTCTGGATTCGTCACGTACTAGTCCCAGAAAGATCGGATTATGATGAATATTTAGTTCGTTTGGGAGATTATATTTCAACTTTGAAAAACGTGCAAAAAGTCGAAATTCTTCCTTACCATAAGATGGGTATCTATAAATATGAGGCATTAGGGATTCCTTATAAGTTGGAAGGGATTGAGCCGCCAACACAGGAACGTGTTGAAAATGCCCGCAAATTATTGCGTTGTGACGAATATAAAGGATACTTGCACGCTTAACAGTGCCATTAAAAAGGAAAAAGGCGAAATTTCGTTGCCCTTTTCCTTTTTTTTTAATATCATAAATACAGATAGATAGATGAAAGAGGGGCAATTATGGAAAAATTATTAGTATTCGGACATCAAAATCCAGACACAGATGCAATCACATCAGCAATCTCATTTGCTTATTACTTAAACGAAATCGGAGTTGAAGCAGAAGCGGTTGCGTTTGAAGGTCCTAGTGAAGAAACGGCCTTTGCTTTGAATCATTTCAACTTTGAGGCACCACGTGTGGTTAATACTGTATCAAATGAAGTTTCAGCCGTTGCGCTTGTGGATCATAACGAGTTCCAACAAAGTGCATCTGATATTACAAATGTTGAAATTAAATATGTTATTGATCACCACCGTATTTCAAATTTTGAAACGGCTAATCCTTTGTATTACCGGAGTGAACCTGTAGGATGTACAAATACAGTTATCTACAAAATGTTTAAAGAAAAAGGGATCGAAATTCCTGCAAAAATTGCTGGTTTAATGGCCTCAGCCATTGTTTCTGATACTTTGTTGTTCAAATCACCAACATGTACCCAGGAAGATATTGACGCAGCTAAAGATTTAGCGGTAATCGCTGGGATTGATTTAGACAGCTATGGTATGGATTTGTTGAAGGCTGGAACAAACTTGGACAGCAAAACGAGTGAAGAGTTATTAGGCCTGGATGCGAAAACTTTCCCAATGGGTGACAAATCAGTACGTGTAGGTCAAGTAAACACGGTAGCTATTCAAGACGTTTTAAATCGTCAAGAAGAATTAACTAGCTTGATGGCAGCGCAAAATGCTGCCGAAAATTATGATTTATTCGTCCTGATGATCACAAATATCGTGGACAGCGACTCTACTTTACTTGTTGTCGGAAATGGTGCAGACAAAGCAGAGGCTGCATTTGACGTTGTGCTGGAAAATCAAACGGTCTTCCTGCCGGGTGTTGTTTCCCGCAAAAAACAAATTGTTCCTCAATTAACTGAAGCTTATACAAAATAAGTTTGACAAGCCACTTTTTCAGTGTTATTCTAGATTAAAGTTAAATGAGAATAATGAGAACAAACACATTGAAAAGGAAAGTATATTTTACCAGAACTTTGCAGAGACCCTCGGTAGGTGAGAAGAGGGAAGGGAAGTAAAATAGAAAATGGCCTTAGAGTGGAGTTGCCGAATATTCATTAATATAAGGTAGCTACGGGGATGCCCGTTGCAGCATCGAAGTATTCAAGGTTTATTCCTTGAGCACTTGACGAGGTATTGTCCGTGAGGGCAATACGAACAAAGGTGGTACCACGTGAAGATAAAATTTCCCGTCCTTGAAGAAGCATTAATTTGCTTCTTCAAGGACTTTTTTTGTTTATAAATAATATTCGGAGGATGATAAATATGGCAAAAGTTGAAAGTTTTACATTGGATCATAATTTGGTGAAAGCACCTTACGTTAGGATAGCGGGAATTGAGCATAACCAGGGTAGTACAATACAAAAAATAGATTTACGTTTTTTGCAACCAAATCAAGATGCTTTCCCCACAGGAGCTTTACATACATTGGAACATTTACTGGCCACCTACTTGCGTGACGAATTACCGGGAATTATAGATATCTCGCCAATGGGCTGCCGAACAGGATTCTATTGCATTAAATGGGATGAGGCAACTGCAGAGGATATTGCTGTAGCATTGGAAAAAACATTGAAAAAAGTGTTGGAAACAGAAACTGTTCCATCGGTAACAGCCAAAGAATGCGGAAATTATCGGGACCATAGTTTGTTTGCTGCCAAAGAATACACCCGATCAGTGTTGGAAAAAGGAATTAGCCGTGATCCTTTTGAAAGAATATTCACTGAAGGGTAATGGGTCCGAAAAATGATAACTATCGATTTAACCAACAAGGTTGCCCTCGTAACGGGCGGAAAAAATGGTATCGGCGAGGCAATTGTTTCGGTTTTGTCTGAAGCTGGAGCTTCTGTCGTTTCCATTGATTATGCCTATCCTGAACCGTTCCAAATAATGCAGGGACAGATAATACAGGCGCAAGTTGATGTAGCTAATGAGCATTCGATAGATATGTGCATCCAAAATACTCTGGATCATTTTGGCAAAATAGATATTTTGGTTAACTGTGCTGGGATTTCAACCATGGATGTGGTGGTGGACAGTAAGCTAGAAGACTGGGATAAGGTTTTTGCAATTAATTCCCGTGGCGTTTATCTATTTTCAAAAAAAGTTGCGAAGTGGATGAAAGATAATAAATCAAGTGGCAGAATCATTCAAATCTCTTCCCAGGCCGGAAAAAACGGCTATGTGGGGATGGGAGGATACGTGGCATCCAAACATGCCGTTATTGGTTTAACCAAGACCATGGCCAAGGAATTGGCCCCTGATGACATCTTGGTGAATGCAGTTTGTCCAGGAATTGTTGAGACAGCAATGAAAAAGAGAGAACGGGTCGAAGGTGGGTTAATCAGGAACATGACTGCAGATGAAATATACGCTGAAGATTGTTCACAAGTGCCCCTTGGAAGAACCGCAAATCCAGATGAAGTTGCCCATGTTGTACTGTTTTTGGCTAGTCACCTCGCTTCATACATGACGGGGCAAGCTATAAATGTGACGGGTGGCATGACAATGCACTAGGAGAGGATTATATATGAATAAAAAACAGTGGCTATTGGGATTAAGTTTAGCGGGCGCAAGCATGATTCTAGGCGCTTGTACGGCAGGAAATGCTGAATCAAAAGAAGCAATCAAGAATGAAGTGATTACAGTTGGCTCACAATCGTCGGATGCTGATATTTGGCGTTATATTGCTGATTCGGAGGCAGCGAAAGAAATGGGCATAACTCTGGAAATTGAAGAAATAGATGGGGGCCCCCAATTAAATATGGCGACAGTTGATGAAGAGGTAGACGTGAATGCTTTCCAATCGTGGGCTTATTTGCAATCATTCAATGAAGAATCAGGTGATCAACTTACTGCTTTTGCAACGACCTATCTCGAACCAATGGGAATCTATTCTTCGCAGTATACGTCACTGGATGAATTGCCCAATGGCGCTGAAGTTGCCATCGCTGACAATCCTTCCAATGCCTCAAGAGGCTTATTACTTTTACAAGCAGCGGGATTGATTACATTGACGGAGGATTTTGATTCATTCGGCACTCCTTCCGATATTATCGAAAATCCCCAAAATTTGGTATTTACTGAAATTGATGATACGACTGGACCTCGGGTATTACCGGACGTAGCTATTGCCCTTATTAGTAACTCTATTGCTTTGGAAGGTGGATTGAATGTTCTTGACGACTCCTTATTTTACGAAGAAGTCTCAGAAGATACAAAACAAAATGTAAATATTTTAGTGACCCAGCCTGAAAAAGCTAATGATGAAGCTATTTTAAAACTTGGAGAAATTTACCATAGTGAAGAAGTCCAAGCCTATATAAAGGATGAATTTGGCGGGACGAAAGTTCCAGTTCAGCTTGAAATAGAGGAGCTAGAAAAATAAACGTGTTAAAATGGGAAGAAAGGGAAACCTTTCTTCTATTTTTTTTGAGGTGATTGAAATGGCTAAAAAGAAAATCAATAAAACGAATGCTATCCGGATGGTAGAACAAGCCAAAATTCCTTACCGGCTTCATGAATATGCATGGCACGAGGATCATTTGGATGCACGCACAGCAGCAAAAAATGGTTCTCTACCGATTGAAAAAGTATTTAAGACATTACTGATTGAAGGGAATAATACGGGACCTATCGTCGTTTGCATTCCTGCTTTGGCAGAAATAGATTTAAAAGCTTTGGCGAGTGCAAGTGGCAACAAACGAACCGAGTTATTACCGCTGGGAGATTTAGAAAAAACGACAGGCTATATCCGTGGAGGGACTTCGCCGATTGGAATGAAGAAACTTTATCCAACTTTTATCGCCCAAGAAGCAGAAGGGATGGAAACGATAATTGTATCTGCAGGTAAACGCGGAATGCAAATAGAGTTAAACCCGTTGGATCTAAAAGAGCTGACAGAAGCAAAATTTGTGGCAGTCACGGCAAAAATAAATTAAAATGATAAAATTTGAATAAAAGTATTCCAAATTCGAGACAATGTGATATACTATATTTAAGTAAGCTGAAGGAGGCGGTTCGATTGAGATTCGGTGTTTTATCAGACCTCCATATTGATATAAACGAACGAAAGTTGGCACCCGGGCAGACATATGACCGTTTATTAGCAGATTATCTCTATAATCATGAAATAGACGCTTTACTCCTGGCGGGAGACATCAGTTCAGATTACCATGATTCCTTAGCTTTCCTCGACCGCATGAAAGAACACCAGGTTTCAAAAATATTTTTTGTTCCTGGTAATCATGATTATTGGTCTATCCGTAATAAAGAGACGGACACCGGGAAAATCAATCAAATCTTCATGGACCGGGATGAATCGCTCGTTGGAAGACCCTTCATTATAAATGATGGATTTGCAATTGTAGCTAATCCCGGTTGGTATGATTACGGTTTTGCGAGCAACAAATATACGCTGGAAGAATTCGAAGCGAAAAAATTACGTGTTGGCGGCTGGAATGACCGACTATACGTCCATTGGGGCCAGTCGGATCAACAGGTGGCTGAGGGGATGTTGCATCAAATTGAAGACGACATTACCCAGGTTTCAGGAAGAGAAATTATTCTGATGACCCACATTGTGACGCATCCACATTTCACAGTTCCGCTGCCTAATCGGGTTTACGATTATTACAACGCCTTTCTGGGTAGTAAAAGCTATATGTCTTTATATGATAAATATCCTATTACAAAAAGTATCATGGGACATGTCCACTACCGTAAAATATTGAGCGAAGATGCTATCACTTACTACTGTGCTTGTTTAGGCAATGGTCGTCATTGGTGGACCGATGATCCTTTGTCGGAATTGGCATATACGATTGAAACATTTAATATATAACATTATTGGAAAGAGGTATTCGAATGACAGAAAAAGATTGGAAATTAGGTAAAGTAGTGCTAAAGGTTAAGGATTTAGAAAAAATGTCCGAGTTTTATCAAAAGGTTGTAGGTTTGACGGTATTGGATTCAAAAAGGAAAGCCATCACCCTTGGATTGGAATCTACTAAGGAACCATTGGTGGAACTCGTGCAGATTCAACCCGATGCAACGAAGACACTTACAGCAGGATTATTCCACTTAGCGCTATTATTGCCATCTAGACAAGATTTAGGAGAATACCTATACTACTTGTTGGTGAATAAATATCCACTGGGTGGTGCAAGTGACCATGGCTACAGTGAAGCGCTTTATTTTAACGACCCTGAAGGTAACGGGATTGAAATTTATGCAGATAAACCCGAATCAGAATGGGACAGACGTGAAAACGGTCGTATCGAAGGAATCACGATTCAAATGGATGCGGAAGGCGTGCTTGGAACTGTCAAAAAACAATTTACAGGTATGCCAGCCGGAACGATTATGGGGCATGTCCATTTAACAGTCCATGATTTACCTGGAACAGAAGATTTCTATACGAACATTGTTCCATTGGGCTTGAAGTCTGATTACTTCGGCCAAGCGAAATTTTTCGCATCCGGGGATTATCATCATCACGTTGGTTCAAACACTTGGGCAGGTAAAAATTTACCTGAACCACGCGAGAATCAATTAGGTTTGGCCTACTATGAATGGTTGGTCCCAAACCAAGAGGAAATGGATGCTTTGTTAAGTCGTTTGAAAGAAAAAGACTACACATACAAAGAGGATAATGGTGTCATTATCTTGAAGGATAACAGCGGAATTGAAATGCATATTTCTATCGCTTAAATGAACACTCCCCCACTTAAATCCTGACGGATTTTGAAGTCGGGGTTTCTTTTTGTCTAAAGAGACGCTGCAGCGGGACTCGACAGTTGCCGAGATGCTTCCATTTGGGAAGTGGCTGTTTCTTCTCTCCACAAAAAGCAACGCAAACAGTTTTTACTGTTTGTGGGCGGTGACGCGCCATCTACTACTCCCTAACATGGTCGTAGATACTTTGTCTGTTCCGCGACTGCCCACGGCAGGAAGTTCCCGTACAGTGTCTTGCTGAGGATGTTCTTGGCTCCGTGAATGTCGCGGTGGCTGGTGTAGCCGCACGCACAAAGGACATTGCGACCGGTATGTTTCTTGCGGTTGTGGCAAACAGGACATGTTTGCGTACTGTAGGCTTCGTCCACCTTTTGGATGGCGATGCCGTTGGCTCTGGCTTTATACGTCAGGTAGCTCATCAGCTTGTCGAAGCTCCAATTGGACAGCTTTTGCGTCACTTTTTTTCGTTTCTTCCCTTTGGTGTTGCGTTCCACGCCTTCTACATCGCCAACGTAGACCGTCGAAACCTGCTGTGCGACGCACCAATCCACAAAGTTTTTGGTTGTCTTATGCAGGGCATCCTGCAGCTGGCGGGCGCTCTTGGTGCGGACGAAGTTTTTGGCTTTTTGGTATTTCTTCCACTGGCGCGAGCCTTTCTTGCACTTCGACTGCAGCCGTTGCAGTTCAGCCAGCTTCTTGTTGCGCAATTGGTGGATACTGCGTGCCTTGCGTCCGCTAATCAGGACGGAAGAACCGCCTTCCGCAAAGGAAGCAATACTGTGGATTTCGCCCAAGTCAACAGAAGCCGCCTGTTGTTGCCCCAAGGGCGGATTTTCTATCCCATCGTCGTAATTAACGGACAAATAATAATGGGTGTCGTGGCATAGCTCCACTTCCTTGATGGTTTCGACAGGAATGCCGTCTAATCCGGATACCCGCAACTTCAGTGGCGGTTGTCTTTTTCCGTTGCGGATGCCCAATGAGAGGGTGACGACATTACCTTCTATGGAAAAAGCCTGTCCGACCCATTTGGTGTTGAAGAAAAACTTCTCCTTGTAGGGGTAACGGACATTCTTGCGCCCTGCGGTTTTGGCTTCCTTCGCCGCCAGACGGGCGTTCAAGTATTTGTGGGCGACGGCTTGGATGCTTTGACTATGCAATGCGACCGTTTGCTTGGTTTCGCTTTGCAGTTGCGTCTTGCCTATCCACTTGCCGGTGGCAAGATGATGTGCCTTGGACTTCCGCAAGCACAGGTTCCACACTTCAGCGGAAGCTTTGTTGCAGGTATCCAATGCCGGTTTCAGCTTCGCTTGATTTCGAATCAACAATCGTTTTCCGTGGTACATAAAATTTCCTCCTTCCTTGATTATAAGGATATTATATAACATGCCTTCGTCTTAAATCGATTTTTATTGACGTAAACAGGAACTATCGTTCCCCATTGGGGGAACCGAAATTCAGCTCCCGCTTTCACTGGTGCCACGCACCCAAACGTTTAGAAGCGGGAGACTTCTTTCGGAAGCCGTTAAAAGTACCTGTCATGAGACGGGTACTTTTTTGTGATATACTCAAAGCAAATAACAATGATAGGGTGGGAATCATGAAGAGTTTTATTATTGGAGAAGATAATCTTTACCAAGAAATTTCAGATTATAAAAATGCTCAATGGTTGCATTTTGAAAGCCCCCTTGAGGATGAAATCCATTTTTTAACTGATGAGTTGGGTATACCTCAAGATTTCATAACAGATGCGTTTGATTATTATGAAGTACCTCGCCAAGAAGTAGCAGAGACGAAGTTTGGTGATAAGATTTTATTATTATTAGTTTTGTATCCTCACACCAAAGAAGCATTTGATACCTACCGTTCATACGAGACTTTACCGTTAGCCATTATTCTTATCCATAACAAAATCATAACGGTTTGTTCAAGTGATGTTCCTTTCTTGGAGAGGGTTTACACTAACCAGTTAGACAAAGATTGGTACGGCTCACATATTGTTTTGGATATATTATGGGAATTGACTGATTCCTACTTGGAAAAAATATCCGATATTGATAAAACGATTGATGACATGGAACAAAATATCGTTGATACGACTAGGAATGAAGCATTTTACAAGTTGATTGCTATACACAAGAACCTGGTTTACTTTGAAACAGGAATTTTGGAGAACCATCGTATCATAAAAAATTTAATGGATCGTGACATTTATTCAGAGGATGCCAAGGGTAAAACATTATTGCATGATATCAAGGTCATCTCACATCAAGCTTCAATAATGGTTAAAGAATCAGCGGAAATGATCGATCACTTAAGTGAAGTCTTTTCCAGTGTTATTTCAAACAACCTGAATAATATTATGAAGTTTTTGACTTCATTTAGTATTGTATTGACGATACCAACCATTATTGGATCTTTCTGGGGAATGAATGTATTTTTGCCCATTGAGAAACATCCATTAGCATTTATTTTTTTGATTGGCCTATCAATTTTAATCAGTGTTGTTACCTTCCTTTGGTTGAAGCGAAAAGATTATATGTAAACACAAAAAGCTATGCTGCCCCATTCTCGGGACAACATAGCTTTTTTATAACCAGGAACCAGAATAATGATGAATGGCATAAGTATCTTTAGTATCGTTGATTTCTCGGGTCCAATAACTCTTTGGCGAAAAATAAACACGGGGATAGATAGCAACATTCATAATTTCCTGGTATTCGTTATTTAATTCCAAACCGTTCTCCTGAAAAATTTCGGTGATCCGATTAACGTTTGTTTTTTCATCCAGGGTTCCATCGGGATTCTTAAAATGCCGATTCTCATAATCCGCAAAAAGAAGCTCAAAAGTAGGATGGTGGGGAACGGTTGCAATTAAGGCAGTAGAAATTGTTGTCTCAATTTCAAACCCCATAAAAGCATCATGGTTCAGAAGTGGGTCAAGAGGTTTAATAACTTCGACATCTGTATCCATATAAATGCCCCCGTATTCTTTCAGTGCATATAGACGTGCCACATCCGAAACAAAAGCCCATTTACTTTCTAAATATGCCTCTTTTACATAATCCCCCATGTTATGTACATCAAAAGTATCTTCATTCCAGATCATTATTTCATAATCAGGACAGTACTTTTTCCATGTAGCCATCATTTCTTTGGTTTGCTCACCCATCTTGTTGCCTCCAAACCAACAGTAGTGGATAATTTTTGGTATCATAGCATATTCCCCCATCTCGTGATTTTATTATAATGGAAGGCAGACTAATTAACCAATTATTAGAATTAAATGATATGTCTTGTTGACATTAAAAATAAAGTACGCTATAGTTACTGGCATAACAAAGAACAATATGAACTAGAGGTCGCGAAAACCATCAGTAGGTCACGAAAGGGGAATTCGCCGAAGTATCTTATAGGATACTGGGGTCATGCTGAATAAGTATGATACTGTCAGAATATAATGCCCAATTATATTCATCGATGCGCTGTTCATATTGGGGCAAAAGGACGGTAAACCGTGAGCCTTTTGCTCACGGTTTTTTTGTTTGTATTTTTTATAAGAGGAGCGGAATAACAATGAAAAAAGGATTAAGATTATTAAGTTTAGTATTTGGTTCAGCATTGGTGTTAGCTGCATGTGGCTCTGAAGGAAATGAAACAACGTCCGAAGGTACCGAAAATGAGCAATTTGTAGTAGGCATGGAAGCTGCGTATGCCCCTTATAACTGGACCCAGACAGGCGACGCTAATGGCGCTGTCCAAATATCAGATTCCCAAGAATATGCTGGGGGATATGATGTTGAAATTGCCAAAAAAATTGCCGATGGCCTCGGTCAGGAACTCGTTATCGTAAAAACGGAATGGGACGGTTTGGTGCCAGCACTTCAATCGAAAAAAATTGATGTAATTATTGCCGGAATGTCCCCTACAGAAGAAAGAAAACAGACAATCGACTTTAGTATCCCTTATTTGGAATCGCAATTGGTAATGGTGGTTGCAGCCGATGGGGATTATGTAGATGCTACATCATTGGCTGATTTTTCTGGGGCGCAAATAACAGCCCAGTTGAACACGTTCCACTATAATATGATTGATCAGATTGAAGGTGTTGAAAAACAATCGGCGATGGAGAATTTTTCTGCTATGCGGGTGGCATTGCAATCAGGTGTAATTGATGGTTATGTATCTGAACTACCAGAAGCAATCAGTGCTTCCAATGCAAACGAAGATTTTACCTATATTGAATTTGAAGATGGTTTTGAAACGAATCCGGAAGATACAACAATTGCAATCGGGGTTCGAAAAGACGAAGCCCAATTAGAAGAAATAAATAGTATTTTGGAAACAATTTCTGCAGAAGAGCAACAAAGCCTGATGGAAGAAGCAATCTTGAATCAACCGGCTGCGCAGTAAGATATGGGAGTGAAAAATTAGTGGGCCATTTATGGGACATATTTATAAATAATGCGCCTCTTTTTCTAAGAGGAGCCTGGGTGACGATTTACATTTCAATGATCGGAACCGTAATTGGAGTAGTAATTGGAATGGTACTGGGTATCGTCCGTACAATACCGCAACCTGATAAAGGAATTAAACGTTACTTTTTAAAGTTGATACATTTTATATCAACGTGTTATATTGAGCTTTTCCGTGGAACACCAATGATTGTTCAGGCAATGGTCATTTATTATGGATCTGCTTTAGTATTCGGTTGGGACCTTAATCGTACAAGTGCAGCGATTTTCATTGTTTCAATCAATACAGGTGCTTACATGACTGAAATAGTACGTGGAGGTATTGTCTCAATCGATAAAGGTCAATTTGAAGGAGCAGCTGCTATTGGCATGTCCCATTGGCAAACTATGCGTGTTGTGGTTATTCCCCAAGTATGGCGAAATGTCTTGCCGGCAACAGGCAATGAATTCGTAATCAATATTAAGGACACTTCTGTATTGAACGTTATCTCTGTTACAGAGTTATTCTTTCAAACTAAAACAGTTGCGGGAATCAATTTTGACTACTTTGGTCCTTACACGGTGGCAAGTATTATGTATTTGATTATGACTCTGACTATTACCCGTATCTTGCGCCGCTTTGAGCGTAAACTTGATGGGGCAGAGAATTACCAACTCGTGGGTGGTAATCCAAACCAAATCCAGTCTCCTAAACAAAATAAGGGGGTGGGCTGATTGGGAACAGTCTTAAGCATCAAGAATCTCAGCAAAAAATTCGGTGACCGAGAAGTTTTAAAAGACATCAGTTTTGACGTACAAGAAGGAAAGGTAATCTGCTTGATCGGTTCATCTGGTTCCGGTAAATCAACGTTACTGCGTTGTTTAAATCTGTTGGAAAAACCTACAACTGGAGAAATTCATTATCGGGATCAAAACGTGTTGGATCCAAGTCTGAACCTGTTCCATTATCGTTCTAAAGTCGGCATGGTATTCCAGCAATTCAATTTATTCAACAATCTGGATGTTTTAACAAATTGTACAACCGGCCAAATCAACGTTTTAAAAACAGATAAGGAAGAGGCAAAGAAACGAGCTATTCATTTCTTGGAAGAAGTTGGTATGGAATCCTATATTCATGCCCGACCGGCTCAATTATCGGGTGGTCAAAAACAGCGGGTTGCGATTGCACGGGCGTTGGCAATGGAACCAGACTTACTGTTGTTTGATGAACCAACATCTGCCCTGGACCCAGAAACGGTCGGGGAAGTGTTGCGGGTCATGAATCAATTGGCTGATAGCGGATTGACGATGGTTGTTGTGACCCACGAGATGCAGTTCGCACGTGAAGTTGCCGACCATGTCATCTTTATGGACCAGGGTGTCATTGCCGAAGAAGGATCACCAGATGATATTTTCAATAACCCTAAAGAAGAACGAACAAAAAATTTCTTAAGTCGGGTATTGGCAGAACACAGATAATTTTAAAAAACTTCCCAGAAATCATTCTGGGAAGTTTTTTAATGCAAATATTCGTGGCATTTTGGGTTACGGGGCGAGCAAATGTTGCGCCCAAAAAAGATAATGGAATGATGGGCCTGGTTCCACAACTCTTTTGGCAAAATATCTGTCACTATTTTTTCGATTTCAAGTGGTGTGGCATTTTGCGGAACGATATCATGATGCTTGCAAACCCTCGAAACATGCGTGTCCACAGGAAAGGCGGGTATCCCAAAACCAACGCTCAGTATTACATTGGCTGTTTTTCTGCCCACCCCGGCCAAGGATTCCAAATCTTTGCGATTATTTGGTACTTCACCGTTAAAATGAGCCATTAACTGGTTGCTGCATGTATAGATATGTTTGGCCTTATTGCGGTACAAACCGATGGATTTAATATAAGGTTCTATTTCTGCTGGAGAAGAATTGGCGAAAGCAGTGGGGGTTGGAAAACGTTCAAACAGTGCCCCGGTCACCTTATTCACAGCGATATCTGTCGTTTGAGCGCTCAACATAACGGCGATTAAAAGCTCGAAATTATTAGAATAATTCAGGATTGTTTTTACATCGGGATAAATGGCAATAATTTGTTCCAATATATCACGAGATTTTTCTTTAGAATTCATGAAATCCCCCTTGTCAAATTACTAAAATAATTATACCATAGGACAGTAATTTTATTAGTGAGGTGGAAAATTGAATAATCGAATTAAAGGTATTTTACTGGCCGCTTTTGGCGGAAGCATGTGGGGGATTTCAGGTATTTTTGCGCAATCTCTCTTTACCCAATATACTGTGTCTTCTGAATGGTTGGTAGGCACACGCCTGTTATTTTCCGGAATTATGATTTTAGCCTATAGTCATTTTATCCAAAAGGAAAATATTTTGATGCCATTTTCTAAATGGCAAACGACTCTAAAGTTATTGTTCTTTTCTTTATTTGGCATGATTGGAGTTCAATATTTGTTTTATAAAGGGATAGAGTTATCAAACGCATCTACTGCGACAATATTGCAATTTTCTGCGCCGATATTTGTTTATGCTTATATGGTTTTTACGGGTGAAAAACAAGCTGCGATAAAAGAAATAATACTGGTTTTTCTCACTTTCTTTGGTGTTTTGTTAATTGTTACGAATGGTGACTTGAATCAAATGAGTATTTCGCCGCTGGGTTTGGTTATTGGTATCGGATCTGCTTTAGCTGTTGCGTTCTATTCCATTCAGCCACGTTCCTTGTTGGAGGAATTTGGATCTACAGTTATCGTTGGTTGGGGCATGATATTTGGAGGAATATTATTCCAATTCATCCATCCGATTTGGAAACCAGGTTTTCAGGTTACCCTGCATAGTCTCTTTTTATTGTTATTAATTATCGTTTTTGGGACGTCACTTAGTTTCATTGCTTATTTTGCTAGTCTACGGTATATTTCTCCATCTTTGGCAAGTATTATGACTGCTCTGGAGCCATTACTTGCTGCAATATTATCAGTTGTTGTCTTCAAACAATTATTTGGCATATTTGAAATGCTAGGTATAGCCATCGTGATGCTGGCTGTTCTGGTACTTGCTACTTCGAAGGAACCTGATAGTCTGGATATTCCTTTACAATTCAATGAAAATAATTAAACTGAACGTTTATAAGCCTACCTCCCCATAACGGGAGTTAGGCTTTTTTTGATCTTTATTTCAAGTTTCTAGTTTGGATTCACACCCAACGCAATTCTTCCAAAACGACTAATTCGAGTCATTTTCCATGCTGGTGACCACACGATTTCAACAGTCACATTCGTAATACCGGCAATTTGCATAAGTTTTTCGGAAATTTCACCTGGTACTGTTTCAACACATTCGCATCCAATGCCAGTAAAAGTCAGCACAACGGTGCAATGCTCTTGTGCATCCAAGTTAATCTCATATATAAGGCCAAGATTATAAATATCTAAACCAATTTCCGAATCATGAATGGATTCAAGTTTTTTCACTAATTGATCCGCCAAATGTGCAGCTCGGTCATTTAACTTTATATCATCTCTCATAAAATACTTCCTTTCAGCAATCATACAGCTCAATATCCCTATTTTTCCATGAAAAACTAATATTTTCAAGTTGTTTTTAATAATATTTTAATTTTTCTATAGAAGATTTAATTATTTCTGTTAGAATAACATTATTAAATTCCAAAACTTTAATATTATTATAACCGGTTATGAAAAGGGGAAATAAAAATGACATCGGAACAACCAAAAAAGGATATCCGCATCAGAAGTCAAGTTTATGACAGTATGGTAAAATCACCAAATCGTGCCATGCTACGCGCAACGGGCATGGGAGATGAAGAATTTAAACAACCTATTGTCGGAGTAATTAGTACCTGGGCTGAAAACACCCCATGCAATATGCATTTGCATGATTTAGGAAGGGTGGCTAAAAAAGGGATTACCTCTTCAGGTGCTTGGCCTGTACAATTTGGGACAATAACTGTTGCAGATGGAATTGCAATGGGGACGCCTGGAATGCGTTATTCCTTACCGTCACGAGATATTATTGCCGACTCAGTTGAGACAGCAATTGCAGGACAAAATTGTGATGCATTTGTAGCAATTGGCGGATGTGATAAAAATATGCCTGGCTGTATGATTGCAATTGCAAATACAGAAATACCTGCAATTTTTGTCTATGGAGGTACGATTGCGCCTGGAAAATTAGATGGAAAAGATATCGATTTAGTCTCTGTTTTTGAGGCAATCGGAAAATGGAATCATAACGATATGACTGCAGAAGAGGTTCGCCGAATCGAGTGTAATGCCTGTCCCGGACCAGGTGGCTGTGGTGGTATGTACACTGCGAATACGATGGCATCGGCTATTGAAGCGATGGGAATGAGTCTTCCAGGCTCATCCTCGAACCCTGCAACTACAGAAGCCAAATTGCGCGATGTAGAAGAAGCCGGCAAAGCGGTTTTGAACTTGTTGGAGAAAGGAATCTACCCGAAAGATATTATGACACGTAAAGCTTTCGAAAATGCCATTACGGTCGTAATGGCTCTTGGAGGATCGACTAATGCCATTTTGCATTTGATGGCAATGGCTCACGCAGCTAATGTTGACTTGACTTTGGATGATTTCAACGATTTCCAGGAAAAAGTTCCTCATTTAGCGGACTTAAAACCAAGTGGACAATATGTCTTCCAAGATTTATATGAAGTTGGTGGAGTCTCAGCGGTAATGAAATATTTATATGAGAATGGTTATATTCATGGAGATTGCCTGACTGTTACCGGAAAAACAATAGCTGAGAATTTAGCAGAGGTTGACTCACTCAAAGAAGGTCAAAAAGTAATCATGCCGTTGGAAAATCCTAAGCGTAAAGACGGGCCGTTGATTGTTCTACATGGAAACTTAGCACCAGAAGGAGCTGTTGCGAAAGTATCCGGGGTGAAGGTTCGTCGCCATGAGGGACCTGCCAAAGTATTCAATACTGAAGAAGAAGCTGTAGCTGCTGTAATGGCAGACGAGGTAGTGGATGGAGACGTTGTTGTAGTTCGGTTTGTAGGACCTAAAGGCGGACCGGGTATGCCTGAAATGCTGTCATTATCCAGTATCATTGTTGGTAAAGGCCAAGGTGAAACAGTTGCATTGTTAACGGATGGACGCTTCTCGGGAGGAACGTACGGACTTGTGGTGGGTCATATTGCTCCGGAAGCCCAAGACGGTGGACCGATTGCGTTACTCCAAACTGGGGATAGTGTTATTATCGATCAAGACACCAAAGAATTGACTATGAAGGTAAGTGATGAGGAATTGGCTAAACGTCGCGAAAAAGTTGTTATTCCACCACTGCATACACGCGGGGCATTAGGTAAATACGCACATCTTGTTTCAAGTGCTTCCGAAGGTGCAATAACCGATTTTTGGAATAAATCTGAAAATAAACGTTGACTCTGTCATTTAATTAGATTATCATTACAACAACATTAAAAATAAATTAGACTTAAGGAGCGATTTTTCATGATGGGATACAATTTTTCAACTCAAAATTTATTAGTCAGCGTCATTAGATAGTGTTTGTATCTTTTTTAGTAGATACAAACACTTTGAACGAAAGTTTGTATCTATTGAGTGCTGATTAATTTCCATGCCTGAATAGATGATATAAATCTAATCAGGCGAACGGTATCATCATCATCCTAAGTTTATGACTTAAAAGGACCTGTTGGATTTATTACAAATCCAACAGGTCCTTTTTAATTTAATGTAACCCCAAATTACGGATGAAAATAACTGAGTAGTAGGAAAAACAAGGAGGCAGAAACATGCAAACAGAAGCGGTTAGCCCAAACAAAAGAAAGAAAAATGGCGCAGATTTATTTGTCCAAACGTTAGTCGATGCAGGTGTAGAAGTAGTCTTCGGCTATCCGGGAGGTTCGGTATTACCTATTTATGACGCTCTTCATCGGGAAAAACCAGATTTCCAACATATCATGTGTCGTCATGAGCAAGGGTTGATACACGGCGCGGAAGGGTATGCCCGGGTTACGGGAAAACCAGGTGTAGTCATTGCCACTTCTGGTCCAGGCGGGACAAACCTGTTAACTGGTATCGCGGATGCGATGATTGATTCATTACCTATCGTCATCTTTACTGGACAGGTATCCTCTGCACTTATTGGGTCTGATGCTTTCCAGGAAGCGGATTTAATTGGTTTAACGACACCGATCACGAAACATAATTATCAAGTTAAGGATTTGAAAGATTTGCCCCGGATTGTAAAAGAGGCATTTCACATTGCAACCACAGGAAGAAAAGGTCCTGTAGTAGTGGATTTACCAAAAAATATTTCAGAAGCCATTTCTAATGGCGAAATATACGAATCAGATTTTTATTTGCCTGGTTACCAGCCATCCATCTATCCCAATCAATTACAAATTCAAAGGTTATTGGCAGCATTAGCTCATGCAGAGCGTCCTTTGTTACTTGTGGGAGCTGGCGTTAAATTTGCCGATGCCAGCAATGAATTAAAAGCTTTTGCAGAAAAGTATAACTTACCTGTCGTAACAACATTACAAGGACTGGGTGCTTTTCCTGAAACGCATATCCAATCATTGGGAATGGGTGGTATGCATGGTAGCTATGCGGCTAACATAGCCATTCAGGAATGCGATTTACTGATTAATATCGGTTCACGTTTTGATGATCGCCTAACTGGCAATTTGGATAAATTTGCACCCCATGCCACAGTCGCACATATAGACGTGGACTCTGCAGAAATCGGTAAAAACATTACAACGAAATACCCAATTGTTGCAGATGCAAAAGAGGCGCTGTTGAAATTGCTGGAAGGAGAAGTTGAGCAAACAGATATTAGTGATTGGGCCGAAATGACTCAAACAAACAAAACAAATTACCCGTTATGGTACCAAAGAAACAGTGAAACTATCTCACCGCAATGGCTAATCGAAGAGATTTATCATGCTACCAATGGTGATGCTATTGTAGTAACAGATGTTGGACAACACCAAATGTGGGCAGGACAATTTTATAAATACGACAAACCACATAATTTTGTTACGTCTGGTGGGTTGGGAACAATGGGATTTGGACTTCCTGCTGCTATCGGAGCCCAAGTCGGACGCCCTAACGAGACGGTTATTGCTTTGCTAGGTGATGGCGGTATTCAGATGACGAGTCAGGAATTGGCAACTATTAGGGATTACAACTTACCTGTTAAAGTTATCATCGTTAATAATGAGGCTTTGGGAATGGTTCGCCAATGGCAAGAAATCATTTATGAAGAGCGCTATTCCGAATCACTTTTGACGAATGGCCGGAATCCTGACTTCGTGAAGTTGGCTGATAGCTATGGTATTAAAGGATATCGCGTTTCGAAAGAATCAGAAGTTCCATCCCTAATCAAAGAGGCACTGGCATTTGATGGACCTATCTTGATTGATGCGCGTGTTACGCACAAAGAAAAAGTCTTTCCGATGGTACCTGCTGGCAAAGGGAATGATGAAATGATAGGAGTGAAGCCACCATGCGAAGAATAATTACAGCAACAGTAAAGGATTCCAGTGGTGTTTTAAACCGAGTAACAGGCTTGATGTCTAAGAGAGGCTTCAACATCTCCAGCATCACTGTGGGGGCTTCAGAAATGCCAAATATTTCCAAAATGACATTCGAAGTGGATATCAATACACCTGTACAGGCAGAACAGATCATCAAACAATTGAATAAACAAATCGATGTTATCAAAGTAATGGATATCACGGATTTACAAATCGTGGCTCGGGAATTAGCTTTAATAAAAATAGCGACAAACCCGACGAATAGACACGAAATATATGGGATTATCAATCCTTTCCGCGCTCGTGTGCTTGATGTAGCAAAAAATTCAATCACAATCGAAGCTACAGGAAAAACCGATAAAGTCGATGCTATCATTGACCTCTTATCACCATATGGCATCAAAGAATTATCACGCACCGGCATCACTGCTTTTCCGCGAGGACGGAATAAATAAGCATTTGCATATACAAAGCATTAAATAAAAGAAAAGAGGAATTGAAAAATGGCACAAGTATTTTATGACAAAGACGTAGATCAAACATTATTGGAAGGTAAAACCATCGCAATTATTGGTTATGGTTCCCAAGGACATGCGCATGCGCAAAACCTACGCGATAGCGGGCACAAAGTTGTAGTTGGTTTACGTGAAGGTAAATCATTTGATCGTGCAAAAGAAGATGGCTTTGATGTGAAATCTGTAGCGGAAGCGACTAAAGAAGCTGACTTGGTAATGATTTTGCTTCCTGATGAAAACCAAAAAGCGGTTTACGAAGCTGAAATTAAAGATAACTTGGAAGCAGGAAATGCTTTGGTATTCGCTCATGGCTTCAACATTCATTACGGCCAAATTGTTCCACCTGCTGACGTAGACGTGTTCTTGGTGGCACCAAAAGGACCTGGACATCTTGTGCGTCGTACCTATGAAGAAGGTGCGGGTGTTCCAGCATTAGTAGGTGTTTACCAAGACGGTACTGGAAACGCAAAAGCGTTGGGTATGGCTTATGCCGGTGGCGTTGGTGGCGGACGCGCTGGTATTTTGGAAACTACTTTCCGTGAAGAAACAGAAACTGACCTTTTTGGTGAACAAGCTGTTCTTTGTGGTGGTGTAACCGGTTTGATCAAAGCAGGTTTTGAAGTGTTGACTGAGGCGGGTTACGCACCGGAAAGTGCTTATTTCGAAGTGTTGCATGAAATGAAACTTATCGTTGACTTAATCTATGAAGGCGGATTGGAAAACATGCGTTATTCTATTTCCGATACAGCTGAGTGGGGCGATTACGTTACAGCACCACGCATTATCACTGATCAAACAAAAGAAAATATGCGTGCGGTATTGAAAGATATTCAAACTGGTGAATTTGCCAAAGATTGGATTTTGGAAAACCAAGCTGGTCGTCCGAAATTCAACGCAATCAAACGTAATGAAACAGAGCACCCAATCACTGCCGTAGGTAAGGAATTGCGTGGCTTGATGCCATTTATCGGCGACTCTCTAGTAGATTAATTCAGTGCCTATGGAACCCTTGATTGCTTTAGAGCAGGTATATTGGACCAGACAAGGACAACCGATTTTGGAAGATATCAATTGGAAGATTAATCCCGGTGAACAATGGGCTATACTGGGCCTGAATGGCTCCGGGAAAACATCCATCTTGAACATCATTACCGGTTATAATTTCCCAACTTCAGGAAAAGTAAAAGTATTGGATACAGTCTTTGGCAAGGCAAGTATTCCCCAAATGCGGGAAAGAATCGGTTATATGAGCAGTGCTTTGGAAAAATTTGGTTCAACTTTCAATAAACAGACTACTAAAAACATTATTTTGAGTGGTAAATTTTCTACGGTAGGACTTTACGGGAACCAGGAAATCGTCTCATCGGATTGCAAACGAGTCGACGAGTTATTGGACAGCCTAGGCATTCTTTCTCTTCGTGGTAAAGCGTATCGAAACTTGTCCCAAGGAGAAAAACGACGGGTTTTGATCGCTAGGGCCTTAATGAGCAAGCCAGACTTATTGATTATGGATGAACCCTGTTCCGGTTTGGATATCTTGGCGCGAGAAGGAGTTTTGGCTATCATGGATACGATTACCAAAAACCATTGTCACCTTCTCTATGTTACCCATTATATTGAAGAAATTACCGATGCAATTTCCCATGTTTTGCTAGTAAAGGATGGACATGTCATTGCACAAGGAAAAAAAGAAAATATTCTGACCGATGAATTGTTGAGTAAAACATATAATATTCCTATCACTGTTCGTTGGGAAGCTAATCGTCCCTGGATTACCGTCAATCATAGTCTTAAATGAGGGTATTAAAATGAAAGTTTGTATCCGATGAGATGCTCGTTCATTTTAAAATCCCAATTGCCTACGTGTCATCAAAATGGGTAGATTTGCAGCAATATGAGACCTGTTTAGATTTGATACTAAATCTAAATAGGTCCTTTATTTTGGGAACGAAAAAGAAAAGGGGTAAATATGTATGGAAGAAAAATTAACGCTGGAAATGGTGCAGGACGCCTGGAAATATTTGAAAAAAGAATACGTAACCCATCGAACCCCCATGGTCACTTCCACGATGACAGATGACCGTGTTGACCGACATGTTTACTTTAAAATGGAAAATCAGCAAAAAACTGGGTCATTCAAACTACGGGGAGCTAGTTATAAAGTTCATAGCTTGACGACAGAAGAATTAAAACGAGGGGTCGTCAGTTCCAGTGCAGGCAACCATGCGCAAGGTGTTGCTATGGCAGCTTACCGTCTTGGCGAACGTGCAACAATCTTTATGCCAAAGACGACACCAGAGGCTAAAATAAACGCTGCCACGGGATATGGGGCAAAAGTTATTTTGGTCGGCGACTCCTATGAAGAGGCAGGCGATGCTGCGCAAAAATACCATGAAGAAAATAATGTTACTTATGTACATCCATACGACGATTTTTATGTCATGGCCGGACAAGGTACAATCGCTTTAGAGATGCTTGAGCAAGAGCCCGATTTAGATATGATTATTTGTCCAATCGGGGGTGGGGGCTTAATCAGTGGCGTTGCCCTTACTGCCAAGAAAATGAAACCGAGTATCAAAATAATTGGCGTGGAAGCGGCACAAGCTGCATCCATGCATCACGCCTTTAAAACAGGAGAGATTAAACGCTTAGAAACTGCCAATACGATTGCGGAAGGTATCGCTGTAAAAGAACCGGGGAAAAATACCTATGCGGTCGTTAAACAATATGTTGATGATATTGTAACGGTGACCGAAGAAGAAATTGCTGATGCGGTACTTTGGATGTTGGAACGAAACAAGACCTTAGTTGAAGGTGCAGGGGCTGCTTCTTTGGCAGCTTTACTAGCTCATAACGACTCTTTGCCAAAAGCTGATAAAATTGGCTTAATCGTTTCGGGTGGTAACATTGATTTAAGTGCCATGCCGATGATTCAAAGTGTTGCACGTGGGCTTAACAAAGCGGTGGAAGTTAAAAGTCGGCAGTATTAGTGTTAATCGAAAAGGAGTGAATTGTATGTATAAACTAGATGCCAAAGATGCACCCGATGCATTAGGACCCTATTCCCATGCAATCGTGACTGGAGATCTCGTTTTTCTGTCGGGACAACTGGGCATGAATAAAGAGAAAGGTGCTTTAGCAGAAGGCGTCGAAGCGCAAACGGAACAAGCATTCAAAAATATCAAAGCTGTATTGGCAGAAGAAAACCTGACCTTGGAAGATGTCGTCAAGGTTACTGTGTTACTTACTGAAATTGAAGATTTCGCCAAAGTAAATCATGTGTATGCGAAGCACTTTAATGAACCTTACCCTGCAAGAAGCGCTTTTGCAGTGAAAGGCCTTCCGGCAGGCGGCCTGGTCGAAATAGAAGTAATTGCGACTAAAGATAATAATTAAATGATGGCTATCCAAAGCGAGGCAGGGACAAAACCCCAGCCTCGCTTTTTCGGTCCAAAACTTCGGAACTAGGCGCCTTTTGACCTATTAATCTCAGTATGGTTTTTATGATTTTGCGGGAACCGCTAAAGTTTACAGTTAGGCTACATGGCGAAATGATTTCTAGGTGAACTTTCTTGCGCAAAGAACAAAAAAGTCTATAATTAATATATAGCGTTTACATTATGAATAGAAAGAAGGAAAAACATGTCAATCTTAAATGAAACATATGAATTAGAAGGTGGAGTCTTGATTCCTAAAATAGCTTTGGGAACGTGGCAAATATCTACCCCGCAGGCTGTTCATCCAACTGAATTTGCATTAAAGAACGGGTATATCCATATCGATACGGCACATGGTTATGCGAATGCTAAAGGGATTAGAGAAGGAATCAAGGCAAGCCGTGTTAAACGCGAGGATATCTTTATTACTTCCAAAGTTCGGGGTGAGTCTAAGACTTATAATGAGGCCATGTCGGACATACATGACCAACTAGAAGACCTGGACACAGATTACCTTGACTTGATGTTAATTCATTGCCCAACCCCTTGGCGATTCTTCAACCATAAACCGACACGTCCCCATTTCTATAAAGAAAATATAGAAGTATGGCGTGCCATGTCTGAAGCAAAGGAACAAGGCCTTATTCGTACGTTAGGAGTTTCTAACTTTAACGTAGATGATTTAGAGCATTTAATTGAAGCAACAGGGGTTAAACCTGCTGTTAACCAAATTAGATTCAGTATCGGCCATACGCAACCTGAAATTGTCGCATTTTGCCAGGAAAATGGCATCTTAGTTGAAGCTTATTCTTCATTAGGAACAGGAAGCTTGCTTAAGAACGAAGATATTCAAAAAATCGCTGATAAATACAACAAGACTGTTGCGCAAGTGGCATATCGTTATCCTGTCCAAAAAGGGATGGTTATCTTGCCTAAATCTGTTCATGATAAGTACATTTTGGAAAATGCCGATATTGATTTTGAAATTGAAGCGGAAGATATGGCTTTCCTTGATAGTTTGGATTTGTAATTTTTTGGAAAGGAGCCAATATATGTTAGTTGATACCCTCTACTTTGAAGAAAATTATCCTTTCCCCAATAACCATCTGCCATTATTGCATTACCAAGGCGGCTTGAAAGATGTGCTGGGAGACATTAGTGATAGCAGCGAAGTCCTTGATTTATTTGCAAACAATAAATATACCAATGGTTGGGTAAATGGCATATATAAGCGTCATCATTTCCATTCAACTGCTCATGAGGTACTCGGCTGTATCTCTGGAAAAGCTGAAGTAGAATTTGGGGGACCACAAGGAAATGTCGTCACCTTTTCAAAAGGGGATGTGGTATTAATTCCGGCAGGTGTTTCACACAAATTATTAAAGCAAACGGATGACTTTAGTATTGTGGGTGCATACCCAGACAATCAAATTCATGATATGCAATATGGAGATGCTCCAAACTACGATTATATAAAAAATAATATAGAGCGTACTCCTTTACCCAAACTGGATCCGATTCAAGGGGAAACAGGAGCTGTCCGCGAGTGCTGGTAAAAAAAGTCATTAAAAATGTCCTAATTAAAAATCAGAGTTTCCTCACTTTATGATATGATGGAGTGAGGAATTTTTATGTTCACGATATTAAACGAAAAGGATGGATGAAATGGCCAAATTATTGAATGAGAGAACGATCAAAGACCTAATAACGATGTCTGAAGCCAACAAAATAGTAGAGAAGACCTTTCAAGGTTTTGGTAAAGAGACAGTTGTAAACCCTCCAAAGGTTACTTTAGATCTCGGAGAAACAGGTGGCTACCCATTCCATGAAGGATTTGTAAATGCAATGCCTGCCTATATCGGGGATACGGATATCGCCGGTTTAAAATGGGTGAGCGGAACAGCAGGAGAACGTAAAAAAGCAGGACTGCCATTTATTTCTGCCATTATTGTTTTAATGGATCCGAAAATGGGCGAATTTATCGCTGTTATGGAAGGCACGCATATCAGTAACCTCCGTACCGGTGCACAAACTGCTGTTTCCTTGAAATGCTTAGGTTTCAAAGACAAAGTAACGGTTGGTTTGTATGGCGCAGGAGAACAAGCGCGCTTCCAATTAGAAGCTATTTCGGATATGTTTGAGGTTACAGAATTACGGGTATGGAACCATCGTCGCTCGACTGCTGAAAACTTTGCTGAAGACATGGCTGAGTATGTTTCCGGTGATATTATCATTTGCAACCCTGAAGAAGGGGAAAAAGCAGCCCAGGCTGATATTTTAATTACTGTTACAAATGCCCAAGAACCTATTTTATTGAGAGAATGGATTAAACCAGGGACGGTTGTCTTTCCAATGGGCTCATTCCAGGAAATCGACGATGACTTAATTCTTTCTGCTGATAAAATTGTAGTAGACCATTCTTATCAAGCACTCAATCGTGGTGCTTTGAAACGCCTCCACGGAGAAGGAAAAGTCACAGAGAAAGATATTTTCACGACATTAGGAGAATTAGCCGTCGGTAAAAGCACGATGCCAGATTTCTCAGATGAGATTGTATTATGTATCCCTATCGGGACAGGTGCAATGGACGTGGCGGTCGCGGGAGCGGTTTACCAAAAAGCTTTGGAACGTGAAGTTGGCGATGAATATGCTTTTATTGAATATGAATAATTGTGATTACGTGTAGGTAAAGTCTATGTTATAATTTTCACGAGGTGGAAAATTTGGAAGCAGAGAATAAACGTTATCACACATGGAATTCACATTTAAAAAATCATTTTGGAGAAAAAGTATTCAAGGTTGCCTTGGATGGTGGATTTGATTGTCCAAACCGGGATGGTACAGTTGCACATGGTGGCTGCACATTTTGTACGGTATCCGGATCAGGAGATTTTGCTCAAAATCGCATAGATCCACTACCTGTTCAAATGCGTAAAGGCATTGATAGGATGCATGAGAAATGGCCAAACACAAAAAAATATATTGCTTATTTTCAAAACTTTACAAATACACATGCGCCCGTGGAGGTTCTTCGTCACCGTTATGAACAAGTCGTTAATGAAGAAGGTGTTGTTGGCATCATGATTGCGACTAGACCGGACTGTTTGCCTGATGAGACGATTGAATACTTGGCGGAATTGAACCAACGCTATTATATGTGGGTTGAATTGGGGCTGCAAACCATCCATGAAGAAACCAGCCGGATGATCAATCGAGCGCATGATTATCAAACGTATTTGGATGCAGTTGCTAAACTAAGAAAGCACAATATCCCTGTGTGTACGCATTTGATTAACGGATTACCGGGTGAAACGCATGAAATGATGATGGAAAGTGCCAAAAGAATGATTTTGGATTCCCACATTCAAGGAGTTAAACTTCACCTTCTGCATTTGATGAAGAATACAAAAATGATTCGGGATTACCACCATGGTCGTTTGCAATTTCTTGAAAAAGATGAATACGTGAACCTGGTATGTGACCAACTCGAGATTATTCCCAAAGATATCATCATTCACCGATTGACAGGGGATGCACCTCGTGAAACATTAATCGGTCCAATGTGGAGTCTGAAAAAATGGGAAGTTTTGAATGCGATAGACAATGAACTAGCGAAGCGCAATAGTTATCAAGGAATTAAAGATATTCGAATGAACTAATAAAAAAAACAGATCTCTAATTGAGGTCTGTTTTTTTCTTGTAAAAATATACTATGCCACGAACATAGTTTATCTATTCACAATTAAGTTGATTTCTACACGAATCTTTTCGCTAAAAATGCAATCAAATAAAAATTCCCCTAGAATAACTAATATGGACTTTTTAAAATTAAAAAAAGTATCATTAAATCGACCGAAATGGGCTTTTGTTAAGAAGTGTTTATCTTTTTTGATAAAGTGAACCATAAGTTATAATACATAAATGATCGTTACTTGTATGTTCAAAATGAACAAACATTAGACATTTCGAACAAAAACAATTGACTTAGAATGCAATTCGATTTATGATTAAAGCATCAAATGTGAATTTAATCACAATAAAACTAAGGAGATTCCAAATGATTATAAAATTGCTAGAACCACTAAATGTATCTGAAGACCTTATTAACGAACTTGCTCAGCCTCTGAAAGATATGGGGCATGAATTTGTATATTATCCAACAAAAACAACGGATATTGACGAATTAAAAAAACGCAGTGAGCATGCGGATGTCATTATGATAGCAAACAACCCATACCCAAGGGAAGTAATTGAAAGTAATCCTGAATTAAAACTAATAAACGTTGCTTTTACAGGCTTTGACCATGTCCAACTAGACAATCATAACATTAAAATGTGTAACGCATCAGGTTATGCAAATACAGCTGTCGCAGAGCTTGCAATTGGACTGGTGCTTGATGTCTATCGCCGTATTACTAAAGGCAATGAAGAACTTCGTAAGCCAAATTTCTCAGGTCCTTTCCAAGGTGCTGAAATTAAAGATAAAGTAGTGGGTATTATCGGAGCCGGTAAAATCGGTCTTGAGACAGCACAATTATTCAAAGCTTTCGGCGCGACTGTTATTGCGGACGACTTTATGCCAACCGAAGAAGGAAAAGAATTAGGAATTACTTATCTTCCTCAAGATGAAGTATTTAAACAAGCAGACATTGTCTCGCTACACGTTCCACTATTGCCATCAACAAAAGGCTTGGTAGGAAAAGAAAAATTGGAAATGATGAAACCGACCGCAATATTGATTAACTGTGCCCGAGGTCCGATTGTCGACAACGCTGCCTTAGCACAGGCATTGAATGATGGCACGATTGCAGGAGCTGGGATTGATGTCTTTGATATGGAACCACCTATTCCACAAGACTATCCATTGCTGCAAGCAAAAAATGCAGTTTTAACGCCACATGTCGGTTTTTTAACCAATGAGGCAATGGTAAGACGCGCAATGATTGCCTTTGATAATACCATAGCTTATCTAAACGGAAATCCAATAAATATTGTCAATTAACAAGTATAAATGATCTATCACGATGTCGCTGTGTCTGCAGAAAAAAATTCTAAATTAAGGAGAATGGACGATGAATCTAACAGAAGTTTCCCGTGAACAGTTATCAAATCGGATATTCCATTGGCCATCAATCAAAAAATTTAATAAACAAACAGCAAATAAAGAAATATTTTACGAAACAGAGAATACTGTTGGGGCTGTATGGTGTATGTACCCAGGTCAAACACTACCGATTCATTCTCATGCTCTAGCAGATGATATATGGATTGTCATCCAAGGCGAAGCAGATTACTATCCCGAATGCGGTCAAAAGGTTAAAATTAAAGCCGGTGATATTGTCGTAGCAAGAAAAGGAGAAAAACATGGCATGACCAATAATTCTCAAGAGTGTTTTGTTATGCTAGGTATTGCCGGACCTACACCCATTGGTTTTATTGAACATGATTTATGTAGTAACGGTTAATCTTTCAAGTTATAAAATTTACTACAAACCCTCATGAAAGAATCTGTCCAAAAAGGACGGGTTCTTTTTTTTAGTGATATAATAGATGTACTTGATTTCTAGAAAAAGGAGAGGAGTGTATGGACATTTGATTAGTGTTCATACAAATAAAACATGTTCAATAAAGAAGAGACACTTTCATTTTTAACAGAATTACTTTCTATTAACAGTCCATCCGGCTATACAAAAGATGCGACGAATTTCCTGCAAAAAACACTCGAAGAATTCGGATATAATACCGATAAAACCCCAAAAGGAAATGTCATCGTCAAGGTTAGTGGGAAAGATACAACTGTCACACGGGGACTGAGTGCGCATATAGATACTTTAGGATTAATGGTGCGCTCAATTAATAGTGACGGAACTTTGGCTTTAACAAAATTAGGGGGGCCCTTAACGCCGACGCTGGACGGAGAATACTGCGACATCATCACGCGTAACGGCAAAGTGTATACAGGAACTATCCTTTCTAATACACCCTCTGTTCATGTCTTTAAAGATGCAGCCACTAAAGAACGCGACATTGATAATTTAGTCGTAAAAATTGACGAACGCGTGAAAGATAAAGAGGAAGTCAAGAAGCTTGGTATTCAAAATGGCGATATCATTGCTTATGACCCTAAAGTTGTGGTTACTGAATCCGGATATATAAAATCACGTTTTTTAGATGATAAAGCTTCAGTCTCAATTTTGGTGAGTATTCTTCGTATGTTAAAGAAAGAAAATATCCAACCCGCAACTAATCTGACCTTTATCTTCTCAACATACGAAGAAGTTGGACATGGTGCTTCTTGGATTCCGGAAGACATTAGTGAGTTGCTGGCTGTTGACATGGGGTGCATCGGATTGGATCTCGATTGTACGGAGTTTGACGTCTCCATTTGCGCCAAAGACTCTTCAGGGCCCTACGATTATGAAATGACCACAAACTTGATCGACATGGCAAAAAAGGAAAAATTAAATTACGCTGTCGATATATACCCAATGTATGGAAGTGATGCTTCTGCGGCGCTCCGTGGTGGGGCAAACATCCGTGCAGCATTGATCGGTCCCGGAGTTGCGAGCAGTCATGGGATGGAACGCACACATATTGATGCGCTTGAAAATACCTTCAAGCTGATTTATTCATATATCATGAAATAGTCACAAAGATGAGATTAAATAAACGAAGAAGAGCTATTTTGCTTTTCTTCGTTTATTTTTTTTGGCATATTTTAGTCACTTCTAAAATAAGGGCTTTTACGGCTGTTTCATGGGTACTTATCCATAAACTGATTTGAAATCGGCTTAAAACGCTCCAAAATAATTATGATACACAATTACAATTGTGTATCATATAAAAGATTGATATAGCAAGGGGTTAAATGGTACACTAAAAGGGCAGAATGCCAGGTCTATGCTCAAAAAGCGCTTTTAACAGGTAAAACCACCCTTTTTACCGGTATCTAGTAGAGTACCAATCACTCGTTCATTAAATCACAAACAAAAATATTATTTTCAAAGGAATAGATAGCCATGAATTTCACATATCCCATAAAACAAAAAAAGCAGATAAAAAATTTGATGGAGGTTTATCCACCAGAATCCAAAAATCGCCTCCTCCTTGAATTCGGCTTACGAACCGGATTGCGAATCAGCGATATCTTAAATTTAAAAGTCGGTGATGTTCATAAGCAGGAATTTGTCTGGGTACAGGAAAAGAAAACCAAGAAAAAGAAAATGTTGTATTTGCATCCCAAATTACGTCACTCCATAAAGCTATACGTAAAAAAAGAACAATTAAAGAATGATGATTATATCTTCTTCTCGGAAAAAAATCCTGATCAGCCCATCCAGCGTATGCAGGCGCATCGTATTATATCTCATGCGGGTGATATGATCGGCATCACACCTTTGAGTGCCCATTCATTACGTAAAACGTTTGGTTATTTGTCATATAAGCAAGGCGTTGATATCAGTTTACTCCAAACCATTTTTCAGCATTCCTCACAAGCAGTAACGTTACGTTATATTGGCATTACCCAAGAGAGTATCAACAACGTGTACGCAACCGTGGATATGGGGTTCTGATAATAGAAGCAAAAAAACAGTTGGCAAATTAGACATGCGTTCTAATATGATAACTGTTTTTTTGCGCTTAATTTTAGCTGCGTAAATTATTTTTAGCATCAATAAAAGGTATTTGGTTCTCATTCAAAAAATTGAGAAAATCCGTATCACGGATATCATAGGAAATCAATTGATGGACAGTATCAAAATCGACATATTTAGAGATCGTTATTGTATTTATTTTGGATGAATCAAAGAGGATATAGGCTTCAGTAGCGTTTTGAATCATAATTTTACGAATTTCGGAATCGGAAAAATGGTAATCGGTTATTCCCGCTACCATTGAGACACCGCCGGCTCCTAAAAAACATTTATCAACAAAAATATTTCTTAATGATTGAAGCGTTTGTGTTCCTTCGGTAGCCAAATCACGATTCCTCATTCGACCGCCAATCATAATAATATCAAACGTGGTCTGTTTGCTTAATAGATAAGCCGCTTCCAAGGAATAGGTAACAATCGTTAAATGCTCATACGCAAGAAGGTGGGGAATCATTTCATTAACCGTGGTACTGACATCCAAAAATATCGTGTCTCTTTCATTCACAAAGCTGGCAGCAACTTGCCCGATTATGATTTTATCCGTCAGGTTGGAATTCCTGCGTGCTTCTATTGACGGTTCTTCTGATTTACTTATCCGAACTGCACCGCCGTGGACCCTTTTTAATTTACCCTTTTCACTCAGAATATCCAAATCATTATGGATTGTTTGGCGTGTCGTGTTAAATGATTTCGTTAATTCTGCCGTTTTAACGGAACCGTAAAGCTTAATGTAATCCAGTATCATCTCTTGGCGTTCTTCTTTTAGCAATGATATCCCTCCATTAAATATGATAGACATTTCAGTCATCATAACAAATAGATTTTTTAAAAACACCATGTATACCTAAACTTAACACTGATTTACAATGTTTAACATTTGTTAACAGAACCTTTACTTAATGTGCCTTTAGAATTTACATTCGTTTGATAAGTTATTTATAGCAACAAACAAAAGCATAATTCAGGAATTATGGGAGGAAAAAAATGAATAACTTAATGAAACGTTTTACTTCGCTATCTGTCTTAGGTGCTTCGGCATTATTACTGGCAGCATGTGGGAATCAGAATGTAGCAGCTAATGAAGAACTGGATTTAAATAATATGTCACTTGAAGAAATAATTACAGCGGCTGAAACAGAAGGAGAAGTCAATTCCGTCGGGATGCCAGATACGTGGGCAAACTGGGAAGAAACATGGGCTGATTTAAACGAAATTCATGGATTGGAACACGTTGATACAGATATGTCATCTGCAGAAGAACTAGCCACTTTTGAAAATGAAAAGGATAATGCTTCAGCTGATATTGGGGATGTTGGCATTGCTTTTGGTCCTGAAGCTGTAGAACGTGAATTATTACTACCGTATAAGACCTCTTATTACGATGAGATTCCTGACTGGGCAAAAGATGCGGAAGGTGAAGGGTACTGGATGTTGTCTTATACAGGAACAATGGCTTTTGTTATTGATACTGAAGCTACAGATGGCAAAGTGCCAACTTCATGGCAAGAAGTACTTGATGGCGAATATAAATTTACAATGGGGGACGTGAGCTCTGCGAACCAATCCCAATTTGCTTTGTTGTCGGCAGCTGTAGCTTTTGGCGGGACTGAGTCGGATGTACAACCGGGATTGGATTTCTTTGGCACATTGGCATCGGAAGGACGGTTAAACGTTCAAGGTCATGATACGGCTACTATGGAAGCCGGGGAGCATCAAGTTGTACCGATGTGGGACTTTAACGCATTAGCTTTACAAGATGAATTAGGAGAAGATCGCTTCCAAGTAGTAATTCCACAAGATGGGGCTGCGATGTCCGGTTACACGACCATCTTAAATCGTTACTCACAAAACCCTCATGCTGCTGCTCTCGCACGTGAATATATCCTTTCTGATGAGGGACAAAATAACTTGGCACGTGGTCATGCCCGCCCTATTCGTGAGGTTGAATTAGATGAGGATGCAGCTGCAGCGTTGTTACCGGATAGTGAGTATGAAGACGCTGAAGTCTATCCAGTTGAAGATTCAGCAGCTTGGGACGAATTACTACCACAATTAGGAAACATGTGGCAAGAGAATGTTATCAGTAAAATGAATTAATGTGTCGATGCACGGAAGGTGAGTGTTTATGAAAAAAAGGACTGGTCTTAAAAGCTTTTATATCATTATGGCCATCTTTTTCATGATTGTCGTTGGTATCTTAATTTATCCTACAGTTGTAATGATCCTATCAAGTTTTCAACATACAAGTACGGGGGCCTTTACGTTGGATAACTATATCCGTATTTTTTCGGAATATCAGTATATCAGCGGTTTTAAAAACTCGATAACACTAGCTATCATATCAAGTGTTATCGGTTTAATCATTACTGTTTTGGCTACTTACGGCATCTATTCTTACATGCCCAGATTAAAACAATTTTTCCTGACCCTGGCTAATTTAACAGCAAACTATGTCGGCGTTCCGCTTTCGTTTGGTTTAATCCTCTTATTGGGAAATGCGGGAATTTTGACAAATATTGCGAAAGTAACAAACTCGGATATTTTTGAAAACTTTAGTGTTTACTCGGTCGGAGGATTATTACTTGGCTTTGTATACTTTCAAATTCCAATGGGCATTACGCTATTGCTTCCAATCTATGATGCACTGGATAAAAAATGGAGAGAGGCAGCGTACATCTTGGGCGCTACTTCTCTTCAATATTGGTTAAAGATTGGTTTCCCGGTATTATTTCCAAGTATAATCGGGGTTTTTGCAATGATGTTTGCTAATGCCATTGGAACATACGATACTGCAGTGGCCTTAACAGGCACAAGTGTCAATATGATTGCCATTAACATAGCAAATACCATCCAAGGTGATATTTTTGCATTGCCTGAAGTGGGCTCAGCGATTTCAGTTGTATTGGGGATCATCTTATTTATCAACATGGGGTTAGGCCAATGGTTAAGTAAAAGAAGTAGGAGGGTAGTTTGATAATCATGAAAAAGAATGCATTTATTAGAAAGCTATTTTTTAATCTCATCATACTTGGTATTGTTCTTTATTTGATTATCCCGCTGTTGGGAACATTTACCTATTCGTTTGCAACAGGATGGACTACTACAATACTCCCACAAGGCTTAACGTTAGATTGGTATGCACAACTGTTTCGTGATGAAAACTTCTATGGAGCCATGTTCCGGACGTTATTACTGTCCGCACTGGGAACAATAGGTACGGTTTTGTTAGTGGTACCTACTGTATTTGTAATTTATATCTATCATCCCAAGTGGATGTGGGTGTTGGACACATTAGTTATTGCGTCATTTTCAGTCCCAGCTGTCATTTCGGCAATGTCATTAATGAGTGCTTACAGTAGGACAGGTATCCCGATGTTGGTCTTTGTAGTTGGTTCATATATCGTGGGCGGTTTTCCCATTATCCAATTAGGAACCAGGAATAGCTTACGAGCAGTGGATGCGCGTACTTTAGTAGAATCTGCAGAAATATTAGGGACTTCTAAATTCGAAGCTTTTAAGAAAGTCATTTTACCAAATATAAGTAGCGGTATAATTGCTTCTGCCTTGTTTAGATTCAGTACGTTATTTGGCGAGTTTGGGATTTTAAATCTTTTAGTTGGAGGCTCTTTCCCGAATATTCAAATATTTTTGCGCCAAAACATGACGAGAAGCGGCCATTATACTTCCGCAATCGTTATCAGTTATTTTGTTATTGTAACGGTTATGACTATCATAGGGCTTAATTTAACAAGCCGCTCAACAAAGAGAGGAGCACGTATTTAAATTGGCGTATATTGAGATTAAGAACTTGACGAAAAGTTATGGGCACAATGTGGTTCTGAATAATTTATCACTGACAATGGAAGAGGGCACACTGAATACACTCCTAGGGCCTTCTGGTTCTGGAAAAAGTACCTTGCTCCGTTCTATTGCCGGACTTGAAGAGATTGATAGTGGTCATGTATATATTAGTGAACGTGAAGTAACCGAGTTGGAGCCAAGAAATCGTAATTTAGGGATGGTTTTCCAACATTATGCCTTATTTCCAAACATGTCGGTTATCGAAAATGTTAAATTTGGACTCGATATCAAGAAAGTTTCAAAAGATGAGAAAGAGCGTAGAGCGCTAGAAATGATTGAACTCGTAGGTTTGAAGGGGAGAGAGGGTGCTTATCCACGTGAGTTATCAGGAGGGCAGCAACAGCGTGTTGCCTTGGCTCGGTCATTAGTAACTGAACCTGATGTATTACTGCTAGATGAACCGCTTTCAGCTTTGGATGCACAAATTAGAGTCGAGTTACGTCAACAAATCAAGGATATCCAAAAAAAATTAGGTGTTACAGTTATTCTGGTCACGCACGATCAAGAAGAGGCTATGACAATGTCAGAAAAAATATTTGTCATGAACAATGGAAATATAGAGCAAGAGGGGGCACCCTCAGATATTTACCGGGCACCTAACACAGAATTCGTGGCAGGATTTATCGGTAATCTTAATAAATACACGTCTAATCAATTCGAAACTATTTTTGGCGAGCGGATAGAACATCAGTTAATAGCAGTAAGACCTGAAACTGTTCAGTTAGAGGAGTTAGCAGGGGAGGCTTACCACATTCAAGGGGTCGTTCGCCGTTCATCAATGCTAGGCTCAGTTTTAAGATTTTTTGTTGATATTAATGGTGAAGAACTCGTCATTGACAAGCTGAATCGAAGCGTAAATTTCCATGCCGACGGTGAGACAATTGACTTATACCTACTGAAGAAAGATTTAATTTTTATTGGTTAAAATCAGATTGAAGGGGATAGCTGTATGAAATTAAAATATAACAAATCCGGAAATTTCAGAATCATACAATTTACGGACCTGCACTTGGGTGAGTACCCCTTTAACAGCCATGACAAAAACACCTTATCCGCTATAGATAAAGTCGTTCAAGAACATACGCCAGATTTACTGATTTTTACCGGGGATATTGTCTATTCGATGAGCAATCATAACGCACCAAACCCAAAAGAAAGCTTTAAACAATTTATCATCTTCGCAGAAAGTCTTCATATCCCTTATGCAGTTACTTTTGGAAATCACGACACCGAAGAACATGTGTCACGAGAAGAATTACGAACAATTTGCAATCAATTTGGAGTCAACACTGTAGCCAAGAAGAATGCTCATATTGTTGAGAATCGTGAAAGCTATGTGATTGAGCTGTTGGATTCCATGAGCGACGAAGTGAAAAATGTGTTTTATGTGATTGATTCGGGAGATTATTCAAACACCGAACATAGCTATTATGCTTGGGTATTACCCGAACAAATCTCGTGGTTCCAGAAAACAGCTGCGTTATATAAACGCCAGAATCCAGTAAAGAACAACCTGATTTTTCAGCATATCCCACTTCCGGAATATTGGTTATCAAGTCAAAACATCGTTGATGGTAACTTCAATGAAGATATCTCCATGAACTTAAACTGGACAAGTGATCCTGATGAAAAAAATAGCCACTCACTTCCATTTGATAACGGTGTGTTTTCTCCAGAAGTCAATAGCGGATTCTTCTTAGAAATGCTACTAAATAAGGAAGTTTGGGGCATGTTTGTCGGACATGATCACGACAACTCTTTTCACGGTATATATAAAGGCATCCATCTTGTATATGGACAAAGTACCGGTTATAACACTTACGGCTCTGAACCTAAAGGTGCCCGAGTCATTGATTTAAACGAGCCAAATCAGTTAATACGAACGTATCCAGTTATATTCTAGAGGATAAGTGTATTCATGTGGGAAGCGCAAAAGAAGCATCTTGACAACGGAGCCATTCTGACGTTATCAAGATACTTCTTTTATTGCTTACTTTTCAAAAATACGCAGTGCATTTTGATAAGCAAGTTTTTCAATACGTTTTAAAGGCCATCCGTGCTGCTCTAAGCGTTCAAATAGTTTTGGCACCTCAGCTGGAGAGCCTATTTCAAAGCGACCGGTTGTCCCGTCAAAGTCGGTTCCGATTGCCAAAACATCTTCGCCACCTTTATTATACAGATAATCTAGATGACGAATCATATCGCTGATAGTGGAGTCATCGCCTGAACCGTTTAAGAAACGGGGCGAAATACACAGACCAATAACGCCGCCAGTATTTGCAATTCCTTTGATGTGTTCGTCGATCAAATTACGCGAATGCAGTGCTAGCGCGCGGGCATTTGAATGTGTCGCCACAACGGGTTTTTGGCTATGCTCTAAAACATCCGTAATTCCACCATCATTAAGATGCGATACATCAATCGTAATATTTAAATCATTCATGTACTGGACCGCTTCAATTCCGAATTTTTTTAAACTTTTCTGATTCAATTCAGGGTTAAGGGAGTTCGGAAATCCGAAGCAGTTCTCATGGTTCCAGATAAGACCCATCATATTAAATCCTAAGTGATGTAGGTAAGTGAGATTATCAAGTGAGTCATTTACCGCACGAGCATCTTCCAAGGTGAGGATTGCCGATATTTTGCCATTTTCATGGTTTTCACGTATAGACGAAGCGTTTTTTGCCCAAGCAATATGCGCGCTATTGGCGTTAATTTCCTTATTTAAACGGTTCACAGCTTGATGGATATAAGCCATATCTTCTTCGTGGTTTTGTGGACTGAAGAGGGGGTCGACATCCATCAAATCAAAATTACTGTCTGGTAACCATACAGCAAAGCATTGTGCTAAAGCATCGCCTTTTTGTAGCTTCTGGATATTAATATGGGTTTCAGGATCATCATACAACGAAGCTTGGTCGCCATGTTGCATTAAAGGCAGAATCGTATCTGCGTGTAAATCAATATATTTCATTGTATTTCCTCCTTTGCGACTAGAAAAAGTTAACTCCGACAAATGCCCAGATGATGATGCAGATAACCAGAGGACCGATGCTCAACCAATTTCCCTGAAGCATGAGTTTTGTGTTGGATGATTGAGCGATACCTAATTGTCCGATCATGTTTGAAGTAGGGTAGATACTGCCAGTTAGGCGTGTTGCTGAAAGCAGAGAAAGGGCAAACATCTGTAATGGTAAACCAGAAGATTCAATCATCGGCTTAAACATGTCCGTAATAATTTGTAGCTCGGCTACAGCGGCAGCCTCTACTCCCAGTCCACCGACAACAGCTGAAATCAGCATAACCGCGGGTGCACTAATGTTTGTGAAGGTTGTCTGAAGCAATTCAGATAAAGCTTCAAAGCCCCCAGCTACTGTCACCATTTCAAGTAAGACATCAATGGTGATGAAGATAAGGAAGAGGTCGGCCATGCTGGCAACACCTTCAACGATTTTCTTCTCTGCAACTTTGGGGTGGATACGACCGAAGAGGGCGACAATAACCATTAAAATAATCATCACGATAATTGCATAACTTGTACCTTGCCCGGTGACAACACCGAAAATAACCAGCGCCAAAAAAGAAATAATAAAAGCAAGTGTGGCGTTTCTTTCGCGTGAACTGACAACGTAACTGTCAAAGTCGATAGCTTGCGTGAGATCATATTGTTCGTGGGTTTCTGTTTTTTTCTGTACATAAATAGATGCAATCCAAGTTCCGGCTAACCATAAAAGACCAAAAGGTAGGCCAGCAAAGAACATATATTCACCGTAAGTCATATCGGTTAACTCCAGCATTGCAAGTGTAACACCTGTCAAAGGTCCCCAAATCAAACCGACTTCACCGGCATTTTTAAGAATTAATGCTGTAGTTGTAGGCGTTAGACCGATACTTGCCAATACAGGGATGACTATCGGGGCGATAATCGCATTTCCGCCGCCAAGTGTCCCTAAAAGACCGCAAATAATGATTGATATAAGCATAAGTGCAAATCGACCTTTATTTTTAGAGTCGACTTTTAAACCGCTGACAATCCAATAGACCAATGTTTCAGTAATGCCACTGGCATTCATTAATCGCCCAAGCGCTGCTCCCAGCATGATAATAAAACCAATTGTTGCAACAAAAGAACCCAAACTAGCAGCAAAATCACCAGCAAGCGTCCCTAAATCGTGGCCAATTAAAACAGCGCCAATTGTAATTCCAATAATAGTAGCAAAAAGATTACTTTGGTTCAGAAAAATTAGCACAATATAGACCACTAAAGGCAATAATCCTAGTAACGAGGGGGCTTGAATAAGAGCATTTGTCCCTAATTCCATCTTCATTCTCCTTTCAAAATTAAAATCTCATTAGTCGATTATAGCACAATGCGAAAACAAAACTATTACTCAGTTAATTTCTGGTTATTTCTTACTATTGCTTAAATCTTAGGCAGAATCTGCTTCCGTAAATTAAATGCTCGTTTAATTTACATTTACGCATGATTCAACTTAAAAGCTATTAAGAGCACATAAAAATTCAGTAATCAATAGAAATTATATGCAGGTCGATTTAGCTAATAAAGAATCATGTATGGCTACAATTAAAGAAAGACATGAGCGGCAAAAGATTCAACATCTAAAAGATCATAGATGCTTCAAAAGTCTTTAAGATGTAAAGAAAAATATAATAGCAGAAATCTTTGTGTTTTCATATCGGGCAGAAGAGCATAGGTTACTATAAAGTACGTAGTAATCAAGGCCTTTTATTTATGTTTATTTTAGTTTACATAATATATATTATACTAAGTTAACTATATAAAATAAGTAATCCCTCTACTACCGTATTCAGGTAAAAAAACAGCCATATTCGTGTAATTTTCGAATTGGCTGTTTTCCTGTATAAATATTTTACAATTTTATACTATTCATTGCTGTATATAATATTTCTTTAGCAATCTCGGCTTTTGTGTTTGTATTAATATGGATTGGTTCTTGATCAGGTTGATAAATAATTACTTCGTTTGTATCCTTGTTGAATCCTGCGTGTTCCTTGGACACATCATTTGCAACAACCATGTCTGCGTTCTTACGTTTAAGTTTATCTTTTGCATACATCTCAACATCATTTGTTTCAGCAGCAAATCCAATCAAAAACTGATGCGTTTTTTGCTGTCCCATAGTTGCTAATATGTCTGGGTTTTCCTCAAGTAGAATTTGAATGTCTTGGTGTGCTTTCTTCATTTTTTTGTCAGCCTGTGTTTTTGGTCGATAATCAGATACAGCGGCTGCCATTATAACGATATCCGCTGTTTCGAATTTGTCCATGATGGCGCTTTGCATCTCCCGTGCACTTTGAACTGGCACAACGTTCATTCCGAACGGATGTTCTAATTTTGATGCAGTAACTAAAGTGACATTCGCACCCAAGTCCCTTGCTGCCTCTGCCAATCGATGTCCCATTTTACCGGATGAATCGTTGGTAATATAACGAACCGGATCTATCCGTTCAATCGTCCCACCAGCTGATATTATGATATTTTTGTTTTCAAGCGGTAAATCGACTGCTCTACTTAAAACTAACTGATGAGCTGCTTCAACTATCTTTTCGGGTTCAGGCATGCGCCCTTTTCCTTCGTAGCCTTCTGCCAAGAAACCTGTATCAGGTTCCATGATTGTGTAACCATAACCCTCTAATTTGACTAAATTAGCTTGGGTCGCGGGATTTTCCAACATATTTTGGTTCATGGCTGGGACAATTAGACGCGGTGCTGTTGTTGCCATTAGCGTCGTAGATACCATATCATCAGCAATCCCATTCGCCATTTTACCGATAATATTAGCTGTTGCCGGTACGATGACTGCTAATTCGGTCCAATCCGCCAGATGGATATGTGATACATTTTCAGGTTCTTTTTCATCGAATGTGTTCGTATATACCTCATTGCGTGATAATATTTGAAATGTCAGTGGTTGGACAAACTGCGTCGCACTTTCCGTCATTGCAACCCGTACCTCAGCTCCAGCTTTAATAAATTTCCGCACTAAATCAGCCGCTTTATAAACGGCAATACCTCCTGTAACGAAGACCGTTACATGTTTTTTTTCTAACACCTTATCTCCCCCAGTTATTTATTGAGTATGCCTAAGTCCAAGGAGGTTCGATTCGCCCTGGTGACTTTATATTTGCTTTAGAAACTTTTCAGCTTCTTTAATAAATGTCTCCAATACCTTAATACGGGCATACTCTTTCTGGTTTCCTTCTACAATTGTCCACGGCGCTTCGCTCGTGTTTGTTTTCTCTATCATATCATTCATGGCGGCTTCATACTCGTTAAATTTTTCATGATTTCGCCAATCTTCATCAGTTAATTTATAGTTTTTTTCTGGATCATTTTGACGAGCCTCAAAACGTTGCTTTTGTTCTTTCTTATCAATAACAACGAGGAACTTTAATAGCAAATGCCCTTCGTGAATTAAATTATGTTCCATTTCATTGATTTCAGCATAAGCATCTTTCCAGCGTTTTTCAGGGGTGAAACCTTCAACACGTTCCACCAGTACGCGGCCATACCAACTACGATCATAGATTGTGAGTCGCCCTTTTTCTGGAAAAGTATCGAAGAAGCGCCACAGGTAATGGTAATTATTCTCATATTCTGTTGGAGCTGCAGTAGTTGCGACATCATAACCCCGAGGATCCATATGCCGGGAAAGGCGTTGGATTGCTCCGCCCTTACCTGCTGCGTCTGTTCCTTCAAAAACTATCAAGCATGGAACTTTGTTTATCCATAAATGGTATAAAAGTTCTCCTGCTTTTTCTTGCAGTTTTTCTTTCTTGGCATCATACTCCTCGATGGCTATTTTTTTGTCCAGATTAAGCTCGTAGAGTGGTTTCTCACTCTTGATAAGCTCTGGTTTCCACTCATCGTTGAATGAAGGTATTTGTTCTGAAGTCTCCAAATGCTTCCTTAAGGCCTCAATAATGTAATTAAGACTTAATCTTGATGCATCTTTCAAATCTTCTGTTGGGATGATTTTCCATGGTGAAGATTCAAAATTCGTCATTTTCAGTACATTATCAAAATGATTCAAATAATTATTGTAGTGTTTCAGTTGATTTTTATCGTTCGTGGAGATTAAAAAATTCCGTAAAGGATCAGTATCCAACTCTTTAATTCGTTTACTCATTGTTTTTTCTTTGTGATGAAGGAATAACTTAACGACGAGTGTGCCGTCTGCCGTCAGTAAACGTTCAAGCAAACTGATATCCATTAAATAATGTTCCATTTTCTTATCTGATAACTGCAGTTCGTTTAATATTTGAAAATAGAAACTGCGATCAAAAAAGGCAATGTTTCCTTTTTTGGGAAGCGCTCTAAAAAAGCGCCACAAAAATGTCCGGTTTTCTTCTTCTTCGGTTGGATTTTCGAATACACTGACTTCATGGTAACGAGGATCCAATTCACGGGTCAAATCTTTCAACACAAAACCTTTTCCTGACGACTCCCAACCATCCACGATGACTAACATTCTAGAGTCTGTTTTCTTTAGCTGTCGTTGAAGTTTTGCCAAATCTTCGCCCAATTCGGAACGTTTCACCTTTTCAACTTTTACACTGGAAAAATCAAAATCTTTCAGCATATACCCTACCTCCGTCATTTAGTGAAATCCTTTTTCTTATTTTACCATATCGAGATCAAAAACTTTATTTATCCTGATTGCTATCTTCACACAAAAAAACGATGTTCCTATATGATTTTAGGATTACATCGTTTTTTATTTTCATTAAATTTCGTTACGCGCTCGCAACTCTGCAGTGATTTCTGCATGTTTCTGGTCAGTTAATTTATATCCGAATTGGAATAAGATAACTCCGATAAAGCTGGCAATTGCTGGAATTAAGAAATATGTAAATTGCATGCCTGAGATAGTATCTGCAGTTTGCGCTTGGTTCGCTACATAGCCGATCATTGTCAATGCGATACCAGGTACAAACCCTGCAACAGCTTGGGCAATTTTACGAACAAAACTGTATCCGGAATAGATGATTCCTTCTGTGCGCATGCCATGTTTCCACTGTGAGTAGTCAATCAAATCCGCAGCAAATGCGAAGGACACCGTATTGGCAAAGGATAGACATGTGTAGGAAAGAACGTTAACAATCAGGAAGAATGTCACGTTATCCCCAGCAAAGAAAAAGTTTACCAATTCGAAAACGCCGAAGAAAAACATACCGAAAATAGAAAGTTGTTTTTTACCGAATTTCCGAACAAGTGTAGTCGAAAGGAAAATTGAAGGCACAAGCGCCACGATACTCAACGTACTTACAAGTGCAACAAGGTTTTGGTTCCCTAAAACATATTGGAAGTAGTACAATTGAATACCCATCTTCAGGAACATCGCACCAATAGTCAAGATTGTATAAGCAGCAAGAACTAGGAATTCTTTGTTAGTCAGCAAGTTTTTGACTGCCTTGATTCCATCACCTTTCTCACGTGCTTTAGTCGAAACATAGCGTTCCTTCGTATTACGGTAGCAAACCAGGTGGAATGCAACCCCGAATAGAGCGATAATTGCTACTGCGGCAGGATATCCAACCGTTGGTGTGTCAAATAGGTTTACAAGCGGCAGTACTACAATACCAGCCAATAAAGAAGCGCCGGTTCCGCCTAAGTTACGAAATACAGCTAATGACGTACGTTCCTCTGAATTAACAGTCATTACGGATGATAACGAACCATAAGGAATGTTTACAACCGTGTATGCGACAGACATTAAGTTATAAGTAGCAAAGGCAAAGACTACTTTTGCTCCTTCATTTAAGTCTGGGGCAAAGAAAGCCAAGACTGTGGAGGCTGCCAAGAAACCTGTTCCGTATAAAATAAACGGCCGGAACTTGCCTTTGGGACCCACTTTACGAGAGTCGACGTACGTGCCGATTAAAGTATCGGTAACGGCATCAATTATTTTGGTTAAAAGGAAAATCATCCCACCCCAATAAGCGGAAATACCCAACACATCTGTATAAAACTTCAACAGGTAAAGTTGAGCCATTTGGAACATTAACCCATTCCCAAGATCTCCTAAACCATAAGAAACTTTCTCAACCACTCCTAATTTTTCTTTACTTGAATCTATCTTTATATTCTCTTGAGCTTTCGTTATTGCACTCACTCTTTATCCCCCTTGGATATTCTACTATTCCATAAAAATATGGAAGCGATATAAATCATTATATCTACCATTATCTTGGAGTCAAGTTAGTGATTTACCATTCTCTTCTTTCTAATGAGAAAGCGCTTTAATGAAAACGTAGGTATATCAGGTCTTTTTATGTAAGCGGAAGCTTAATAATATTATTTTGTTGTTATTAATCTTGTGAAATTGTATATAAACTTATGGTAACGTTAAAGTGTTTTCATTAATAAACGTTAAGATTGATTGAACACGTATTCAATTGACTAAAATTAACAAAAAATAAACATACATTTATAATAGGCCAGCTATGATTTGACTCCCTATCATGAATTATGAACTTTTTTAACAAAGTTCATTTATTCTATACAAAATTGTATTTTATTATAAACAAGTAATTATATTGGCTTTTTTAAATGCGGTATTTTTGGAATCGCTATCATTTTACCCATAAAAAAATGCCGTCATGAATGGAACGGCATTACATTTAAAAATACATGAGGATAAGATCCGATTATTTTTGAAACAGGACATCTCCTATGAGCGTTAGTAAATAATTTTTTTGTTTGGTCTTCGTCATAACCTTCAATGGCGGCTGAGGCTGTTAAATCAAAGTAATAGCCTCTCCCATCAGATTCTCTCTTATAATCAACAACAACTTCTACTCGACTTCTTGTGTTAACCCCTCTTGCTTTCAACAAAGCTTGAATGGTCGCATTAAGACAAGTTGACCATGCCAAACCAAACAATTCTTCAGGATTGGAGCCTGGGTCTTGAGAAAGTGGGTCACTTATGAGAACTCTTAAACCGTCCTTTACATAGGCTTCCCCATCCAAAGCATATTCATTTACGACTTCTGTATGGAAAAGAGCATCATCTTTAGTCATTATTTTGATCAGTTGATTCATCAACGAAGGTAATGCCATGCTCATCCAGGCTCGCAATACGTGCTAAAGAAAGAATTGGGATACCAGATTCCTCCACAAAGCGGCGGCCTTTTTGGAATGATTTCTCGATAACAATACCAATCCCTGCTACAGAGGCACCAGCATTTTTACAAATAGATAATAACCCTGCGACTGCTTGACCGTTAGCCAAAAAGTCATCAATAATCAAAACGCGGTCATTTGAATCCAGAAAATCCTTGGAGATTGAGATTTCATTTGAAATTTGTTTGGTATAAGAATAAACGCTTGTCGTATACATATTATCTTGTAACGTCAGGCTTTTGTTTTTACGTCCAAAAACAACTGGCACGCCTAATTCGAAACCTGCAAATACAGCCGGGGCAATTCCCGATGTTTCAACAGTCAATATTTTGTTGATACCATGATCTTTAAACGCATGCGCAAATTCATCACCTAAAGCTTTCATTAGTTCAGGGTCTATCTGGTGATTCAGAAAACTATCTACCTTTAAGACGCCGCCTTCAAGTATCGTACCTTTTTCGCGAATGACATCCTCTAATAACTTCATACAGCAATTCTCCTTCAAGTTTGTTGGTATTATCTTAACATTAATCAAAACAAATGAAAACAAAGTTTGTTATTTAGTTACAGATAAGATTAATGTTAAAAAAAACACACTTCATATGAAGTGTGCTAATAAAGATCGCTGATAGCCAGTTCTTGAATTTCGGAGAAGAGCATTTCAGTCGTTAATGCTGCTTTTTCCTCAGCATTATAGTCCTTCACGATCTGCCCATGGTGTAAGACAAGCATACGATTTCCGTATTTAATCGCATCTTGTAGGTTATGGGTAATCATGATACTCGTCAATCCCATTTCTTGAACCTTTTTATTGGTGAGTTCCAGTACAAGTTGTGCCGTTTTGGGGTCAAGGGCTGCCGTATGTTCATCCAATAATAAAATATCTGGACGCTTTAAGGTTGCCATCAACAAGGCAATCGATTGACGCTGACCACCTGATAGTAATCCAATATCAGCTGTCATGCGATTTTCCAAGCCTAAGCCAAGAGAAGTCAGCTGTTCTTTGAAGATTTCTTTTTCTTCTTTGGTGGATCCAAATTTCAACGTTCTTTTTTCACCACGGCGGTATGCCAAGGATAAGTTTTCCTGTACAGTCATCCGGGGTGCCGTTCCCATTTTCGGGTCCTGGAAAACACGGCTAATGTATGGAGCTCTTTTTTCTTCCTTAAGTAAGGTAATGTCTTTACCATTTACGGTGATGCTTCCCGCATCAGGGAAGAAGTATCCGGAAATTGCATTTAGCAAGGTCGATTTACCTGCTCCGTTTCCGCCCACCAACGTGATAAACTCACCACGCTTAACGGTTAAATTAATATTTTTCAATGCTTCGACTTCATTGATGGAACCAGGGTAGAACGTTTTATTTACATTCTTCAATTCCAGTATATTATCATTCTTTGACATTAGCGATTCACCTGCTTACCAACTGTTTTTGCCATTTTCTTACGGTATTTACTTACATAGTACATATCTTTGATTTTCGGTAATGCCAAGAACAATGCCAGCATGACAGCTGAAATCAACTTGAAGTCATTGGGGTTCAAATTTGCTTCCAACACCAGAACCATTACAAGACGATAAATAATGGACCCAATTACTAAGCAAGCCAGACGAATGATCAAAGATACATGTGGGAAGAGTACCTCACCAATGATAATGGATGCTAGCCCGATAACGATTGCACCGATACCCATTTGGATATCCGCATAGCCGTTGCTTTGGGAAATGACTGCTCCGGACAAGGCAATAACACCATTTGACATCATCAGACCTATTGTCGTCATCATGTTGGTTGAAATACCTAAAGAACGTGCCATTGCCTGGTTATCACCGGTTGCAATCAATGCTTGACCAAATTCCGTTTTAAAGAATACCGTATAAAGTACGATGATGACGGCTACAAACAAAGAGCCTATCAAAATAGTATCCGTATGTCTGGGCAATTCCAAGGCAGCCACACCACTGAATATCGTATCCAGACCGAGCAAGTTTACATTGGCTTTTCCCATCACCCTTAGGTTAATCGAGTAAAGTCCTGTCATGGTCAAAATACCGGCTAATAAACTGGAAATATTAAGTTTTGTGATTAAAAATCCAGTAACTGCTCCTGCAAGTGCCCCTGCCACTAAAGCTAGTCCCACTGCCACAAAAGGATTCAATCCCATTGTAATAGCAGAAACTGCTACAGCTGCTCCTAGCGTAAATGAGCCTTCTGTCGACATATCAGCCACATTCAAAATACGGTAACTAATATACAGACCTAATGCCAACAAGCTCCATATCAGACCTTGGGCAATTGCAGAAATTATCATGTTCATATATGATTCCTCTTTTCAATTCTATTCGATTATGATGGCAGTTTCCAGAATATCTGCTGGGACTTCGATATTCAATTCTTCTGCTTTTTCAGTATTGATGATTAATTCAATTTCATCCGGATATTGGATGGCAAAACTACTTGGATCAGCGCCTTCTAATACTTCTGCAGTAACAGCACCCGTTTGAATTCCGATTGCATATTGGTTTAGTCCCACTGTAGCGATGCCGCCTTCCTGAACCATGGTGTCAACAGACGGAAAAACAGGTATCTGATAGGCATCTGTTACTTCGATCAAGGCTAACATGCTTGTTGCAATAACATTATCCGTTGGAATCCAGATTGCATCCACTTCCTGAGCCAACGCTTCGGATACTTGAGGAATATCATTGGAACTATTAACTGTTTTGGTCACAACTGTAAGTCCCAAGGCATTAGCAACTTCTTCAGCTTCTTTAGCGGAACTCAAGGAATTGTCTTCACTGGAGGAATACAAGAAACCAATAGTTTGTAATTCTGGTACAAGTTTCATGATTAATTCAAATTGTTCCGTTACCGGTATCTTATCACTCACCCCCGTAATATTCCCACCGGGTTCTTCTAGCGAGGAAACCAAATTAGCGGCCAAAGGATCCGTAATAGCCCCAAGAATGATCGGAATATCCGTCGTTGCATTTGCCAAAGCTTGTGCAGCGGGAGTCGCAATTCCAACAGTAATATCCGCTTCGTTAGAAATGAAACGTTCTGCGATTTGTTGCATATTGGATTGATCACCTTGGGCGTTTTGCAAATCAATGGTAGCTGTCTCACCATCTACGTAACCTTCATCTGCTAGTTGATCAATAATCCCTTCGGTAATTGCATCTAGAGCGGGATGAGAAGCCAGCTGCATAATCCCTATATAGGGCAAATTTGATGCATCAGTAACTTGAGAACTACTTGTTTCTTCAGAATCAGAACCGCATGCACCTAGCAATAAAGCAGCTGAAGCCAAGAATGCGAATTTAGTGTTCGTTTTATTAAATTTCATAATGAATCCCTCCGAATATAATATTGGTTTGTATAAAAAGAAAGCTGCCATCTGAATGACATCAGGGCAGCTTAAAATACAAACCGCCACATAGACTTTTCTCGTTGGTCTACGTGGCGAATAAATTATATATTCAGTGATCCACATAGATACATTCAGATAGCTCTGAGGCTGTATCTATGGACAATTAATACGTCACAAAGAACAACCTACCCCATGTGGCTTTGCCAATAAAAATTCATAAAGTTTGTTGTAAATGATATAGACATATTAACTGCTCCTTTTCTTAGAAAATTTTAATACATTCATACTAACCCTGGGAAATAAATTTGTCAACAGAAAAATGAAGAAAAAATGAGAAAAGGGATAAGGTCATCCCCCATCCCATAATTAGATACAAGATACACATTGATATTGGCAATCACCAAATCCCCCCAGTAGTATCTCTGCATCACTATTGACTTGTTCTCAGTTTTCAAAGCTATCATAATACCAATACCTGATATACTCCTATTATAGCTTAGCAATGTCGGCCGATAAACAATTTATTTGGCACGAATTTCAGTTGTTTTGGTATTTTTGTAGCCAATTATCGAATATGATATAATAATTAAGTTAGAGAGGAGGCATTTATATGTCTTATGATGGTATTTATACACATATTATTGTTGAGGAACTGAATGAGAAAATTATGGATGGTCGTATTTCCAAAATTTATCAACCGTTCCAACATGAAATCGTTTTGACGATTCGGGCCAATCGAAAAAATCAAAAACTATTATTATCGGCCCATCCCTCTTATGCCCGTATTCAATTAACAGAGGAACCTTTATCCAACCCGGAGCAAGCACCTAATTTTTGCATGTTTTTAAGAAAGAACATTGAAGGTTCGACAATAGAAGCGATAGAACAGCTGGGAAATGACCGGATTGTCACATTTAAAATAAAGAAATTTGATGATCTGGGTGATTTAAAGCATTTATTACTGATTGTCGAAATGATGGGACGTCACAGTAATATTTTCTTGGTGGATAGTGAAACCGGTAAAATCATGGATTGTTTAAAACACGTTCCAGCTTACCAAAACTCATATCGGACCATTATGCCTGGCGCTATTTATGTCCTACCACCACACCAGGACAAGTTAAATCCCTTTGATGCTACACCGAGTGAGATTGCAACTGTGAGTGCGAAATGGGAAGAAGGCAACAATAGCAAAAACATTCAAAGTTCTTTCCAAGGGATTGGGCGTGATACTGCTAAGGAGATTGCTTCTTTAATGGTCGAAGGCTTTCCTTCCGCCCTGACTGGTTACCTTGATAAAGTGCAAGTTGGTCCTCCGACGCTCTTTACAGACCAGTCAGGAAAAGAGACGTTTGCCCCCTATCCTTATCAAACAATGGCGGGTGAAACCCAATCTTTTGGGAGTGCCAGTCTATTGTTGGATGCTTACTATATTGATAAAGCCCATAAGGATCGCATTAAACAAGTAGCTTCTGATTTATTAGGAATCATCAAAAATGAACTCCATAAAAATGAGCTTAAATTAGAAAAACTGGCAGATACCTTACACAGAAGTGAAGAAGCGGATGAATACCGGATTAAAGGAGAACTTCTGACCGCCTACTTGTACCAAGTACCTAAATCAGCGACAGAGGTAACCTTAAATAACTTTTATGCGGACGAAGAGCCCACTACTATTACACTGGATCCTGCGCTAACAGCTCCACAAAATGCCCAGAAATATTTCACGCGTTATCACAAATTGGTAAATTCCGTGAAATTCGTCAATGAACAAATTCAAAAAACAAAAGTCGAAAATGCTTATCTGGAATCAATTGAAACGCAAATCACGCTTTCCGACCCACAAGATTTGGAAGATATCAGGGATGAATTAAAAGATGCTGGTTATCTAAAAGCGAAAAAAACGTCTAAGAAACAGAAGAAAACAACAAGTAAACCGCACCACTTCCGTTCCAGTGATGGCACAGATATTCGCGTCGGTAAAAATAATAAACAAAATGACGAGCTCACCATGAAAAAAGCCCGAAACAATCATTATTGGCTCCATGCCAAAGACATACCTGGTTCACATGTCATCGTTGAATCAAGCGAGCCATCTCAACAAACGTTGGAGGAAGCTGCCATTATTGCCGCCTACTACTCCAAGTTCCAACAATCTGCGAATGTTCCGGTTGATTATGTGCCCGTTAAATATGTCAAGAAACCAAATGGTGCAAAACCAGGTTTCGTTATCTACACAGATCAGCAGACACTCTATGTCACGCCTGATAAAGAACGGGTGGATGCATTGCGTGCCAAATAATGAAAAAAGGATATGCCCCGTAAATAGGGCATATCCTTTTTTCGTGTTTTTAGTTGTTCCAATTGTGAGGATCAGCACTGAATTTCTTCAATACTTCGCGTTCTTCTGCGGTAATTGCATCCATTTCTTGTGCTACTTTCAATAATGTACTGTAATTAGAGAGCGTATCAATCTTGTAGCCACTTTCAGCAAAATTCTCTTTTCCTTTTTGTAATTCATAGGTAAAGATAGCGACACAACCCAACACCACGGCTCCTTCACTCTCAGCAGCTTTTGCCGCTTCAATGACGCTTCCACCAGTCGAAATTAAATCTTCGATCAAGACAATCTTTTGCCCGGGTTGGATGCGTCCCTCAATGCGTTTTGCCTTACCATGGTCTTTTGCTTTACCGCGAATGTAAATCATCGGCAAATCCATCTTTTGCGCTACAAATGCAGCGTGGGGAATACCAGCTGTGGCAGTTCCAGCAATTACTTCTGCTTCTGGATATTTTTCCTTGATTAAGGCTACCAATCCATCCGTTATCAAGGTACGTACTTTTGGAACACTGATCGTGATACGGTTATCACAATAAATGGGACTCTTTATTCCCGACGCCCAAGTAAATGGTTCCTTTGGACTCAAACTGACTGCTTCGATTTCCAGTAACGCTTTTGCGACATTTTCAGCTGTACTCATTTTATTCAGCAACTCCATTCCATTGGTCTTTAATAGCTTTGTAGGCTGCAACCGGATCATTGGCTTGTGTAATCGGGCGACCGACAACGATATAGGAAGATCCCATTTCACGTGCTGATTGTGGTGTTGCAACCCTTTTTTGATCCCCTACTTGTGATCCAGCTGGCCGAATGCCGGGTGTTACACAAATAAATTGGGGATTTGTAACTTCTTTGATACTTTTTGCTTCCAAGGCAGAACAGACAACACCGGAGAGACCAGATTGCTCCGTCAAGGATGCATAATGCAGGACACTCTCCATTAAAGGGACGCGGATGAGTTGTTCTTGATGCATTGCTTCTTCGGTTGTCGAAGTTAACTGTGTGACGGCAATTAGTTTGGGAACAACAGAACCAGTTGGTGTTCCTTCATGAATACCTTCCAAAGCAGCTTTCATCATGGCAGAACCACCAGAGGCATGGACATTGATCATATCAATATCCAGGGCAGCCAAGCCTTTCATTGCCCGGTAAACCGTATTAGGGATATCATGCAATTTCAAATCCAGGAAAATCTCATGTCCCAATGATTTTACCCATTTAACTATTTCTGGACCGTTTTGGTAATAGAGCTCCATACCCAGTTTGACGTAGAGTGGTTCGTCATGGAATTGCTTCAAAAATGATTTCGTTTCTGCTGCCGTTGAAAAATCAAGGGCAATCATTGGTTTATCTGTCATTGTTATCCCCCATTACCCTTTGATCAAGGTTACTTTTTCTTCATTATCCACTTCTGTAATCTTGACAGAAATTTGTTCACTGGTTGAAGTTGGGATATTTTTACCCACATAATCAGCCTTGATTGGTAATTCGCGGTGCCCACGATCTACCAATACAGCTACAGTAATGCGTTTCGGCCGTCCGATATCCATAACCGCATCCATTGCGGCGCGAATCGTCCGGGCCGTAAATAAGACGTCATCGACTAAAACGACATGTTTTCCTTCCAGGGAATAAGGTATATTTGTGTTATTCAAGACAGGGTTATTATCTTTAGTGAAGTGTTGGTCGTCCCGATACAAAGTAATGTCCAGCTCACCTACCGGTACTTCAACGCCTTCAAATTTCTTCATGTTTGCCGCAATACGTTCAGCTAAGTAGATACCCCGTGTGCGAATACCCACAAGTAGAAGGCTTTCGGTTCCACCATTTTTTTCCAAAATTTCGTGTGTAATACGCGTTAAAGACCGTTGCATGGTAGCAGCATCCATAATTCCAATAACTTCTTTTACCAATCGAATCTCCCCTTATCCAAAAAAAATACCCTCATGCCAAAAAAGAGCATAAGGGATCAATGTTCATAAATATTTGTGCTTGATCCTTCGAGCCTCTCTGGACTTCGTTAAAGGTTTATTGCTAAGAATGATAATACTATTCTGACTTAAAGTCAATCCATCTTTCGTAACTCTGCCAATCTTTTCTCAAAGTAATCAGGCAAAGGAGCTTCAAAATGAACTTTTTCGTTTGTTACCGGATGGATAAACCCAAGTACCCGGGCATGTAAGAATTGACCGTTTTTATCTACATCGTCACCAGGTCCATACATCGGGTCACCGACTACTGGATGATTGATATATTCCATATGTACCCGAATTTGATGCGTTCTTCCCGTCTCCAATTTTAATCCAAGTAAGGTAAAATCATGGAATTGTTCAAGGCGCGTAAAATGTGTCACTGCTGACTTGCCATCTCGGTTTACCGTCCGTTTCAATCGGTTGGTAGCCATGCGGGCGATTGGAGCATCAATTGTGCCCTCTTCGTGTTGTACCTCACCGTGAACCAATGCCACATATTCGCGTTCAATACTGTGGGTAAAAAATTGATCTGCCAGGCTTTGATGAGCTTGGTTATTCTTGGCAATCACCAACAAGCCAGATGTATCTTTATCGATGCGGTGAACAATTCCCGGTCTAACCACGTTAGTTCCTTCAGACAATGTACTGACATGGTAAAGCAAACCATTTACTAATGTTCCGTGCAAATGGCCTTTTGATGGATGCACAACCATGCCTGCTGGTTTATTGACTACCAATAAAGCGTCATCCTCATAAACGATGTCCAAGGGAATATTCTCTGGTTCAATTTCCAGCTGTTCCACTTCAGGCTCTGAAATGGCGATGAAATCTCCGGCCTGAACTTTATAATTTGGTTTTATAGGCTGATCATTCACCAGAATATGGTTACTTTTAATCCACGCCTGCAACTGTGAACGTGTGTATTCAGGAAAAGCTTCGGATAAAACTTTGTCGATCCGTCCGCTTTCGTTGTTAATCTTTAGTGTTTGTATATCCATTTCCATTATAATTCTTCCTCTTTTTCAAAAAATATGACATGAATAATCATTAATACTACTCCGACAGTTAAGCAAATATCTGCCACATTAAAAATGGGAAAATTAATGAAATCCAGGCGGAACATGTCCACCACGTAACCATTGAGCAAACGGTCAATGAAATTGCCGATGGCGCCAGCAAGAATCAAAGAAAAACTGACTCCCGATAATCTACTGATGTTTTTTTCCTGTTGAAACATATAGATTAAATAGCCGACGACAGCTACTGTAATGATATAAAAGAAAATCATTTTCCCTTCGAATATCCCCCACGCTGCCCCTTTATTTTGAATGTAAAACAAAGAAAATAGACCGGGAAGAATAACTTTTTCTTCATAAAGCTCGAAATTTTGGACAATGCCCCATTTGGTTAGTTGATCAATGACAATCAAAACCAGTGCTATTAAATAATAAATCATACAGACTCCTTTTCACCGATTAATCTCGAAATACTCCTTCCATTGTAAACGATAAAAAGAAAAACCTAAAGCAAATCAAGCGAAATTCCTTTAAATGTTGAATTATCTCTTCCATGTTCGCTATAATGAAAAGGATAATTGCAAAAAAGGAGTCGGTAATGTGATTAAAAGAAGTGCTTGGTTCTTGCTTGCATCCGGAATTGTTTTAGCCGGTTGTTCAAGTGGGGTTGAAAAAACGCAAAAGTCAGTCGATAAACTGGCAGATTCAAAGGAAGCCATTATTGTATCATTGAATACTATTCAACAAAAGGAAATGGAAATACAGAAACAATTTGATGAGGCATTAACAGCAGACGAAGAATTAGCAACCTTTAGCGATGGTTCTGCCCCTGTTTTTAAAAACATTTCGGTAAGACAAGAAGAAGTCGCTAATTTAGAAGAAAATCTTTCAAAAATGAAGGGTCATGTCATGGATTTAAGTAAGTTGGAAGTAGAGGAAGTACCTGCAGAAAAAATGCAGAAAATGCTGGATACCGCTCAAACGTTCATTAACCAGGTGGAGGCCTATTTACCGGCTTATACTGAACAACTCCAGGCAGAAGAAGAAATCTTCGCTTCATTCGGAGCAGAGGATGCAACTTTCAATACCTTGTATGATGGTGTCAACACTCTGAATAAAAATGGTAGCGATAACTTGGCTAAACTTGAGCCCTTAGTAGGAGAATCTGAAGTATTTGAAACACAAATGAATCTATTGACTGATGCTTTAACACCTGATGATGAATAGGAGGTACTAAATAATGAAAAAAATGATGATAGCTGTAGCCGCAAGTATCTTTCTTGCCGCTTGCCAAAGTAATGAAGTCGTGGAAGTTGAAGCAATGGAATCACAGGCAAGTGAAAGCAGCTTCTCGGAAACAATCGATGAAAACGATGAAATATCTATCGAAGTACCTTATGAATACAAAATTAATCCGGTGATATTTACAGTTGAGCCCATTTCGGATGCTGATACGGAAGTCGTCCTGCTTACATTCGATGATGCTCCCCAACCACCCGACTCCAAGACCTTGGATATTGCCCACACTGTTCGGGATAAAGGTGCAAATGCCATTTTCTTCGTCATGGGCCAATTTTTGGAATCTGAAGAAGCGAAAGACATTGTTAAAGAAATTCATGAAATGGGTTTTGAGATTGGTAACCACTCTTATTCGCACCCTGATATGTCCTCTTTGAGCTACGATGATCAGTTTGAAGAAATTCAGGCTACCAACGATATAGTTGAGGAAATTACAGGTGAACGTCCTCGTTTCTTCCGAGCGCCTTATGGAGCTTATAATAGCGATACTGAAGACATTGCAGATTCTGAAAATATGACTTTGATGAACTGGACCTATGGCTATGATTGGGTTGATGGTTATATGGATGAGTCGTCATTGGCAGATATCATGGTTCATGCTCCCGAACTGGGTAGTGGTGGGAACCTGTTGATGCATGATCGTCCTTGGACTTCGGCTGCCATCGGTGACATCATCGACGGTCTGCGGGCACAAGGTTACGAAATGGTAGACCCTAAATTGATAGAATCACCTGAGGAGGAATAACTGGATCATGAAGAAATTTGGAAAACGTATTTTAGCAGCTAGCATCCTTCTGAGTACAATTTATACTCCTGTCCAAGCGGCAGAAGAATCAGCCCCTACTGAACTTATCTTAAGGCAACAACCCTTCCTGGCTGCTCCGGAAATGGCAAAAATGCCAAAAAAATTCTTATACGACAGTGGAATTGATATTGCTTACCCAGAAGATGGTGTAAAAGGTATTTACTTGACTGAAAACACGGCAGCCAATCCTGAACGCGTGGAAGAATTGATCGCTTATTTAAATAGCAATGATTTAAATGCCATGGTTATCGACATTAAAAACGATAATGGTCATGTTACAGCTGATTTCAACTCTGAAGATGCCCACATCAAGAAAAACACAGTTCCGGTTATTGCTGATATTGATGCATTAATGGAACGGCTAGAAGAAGAGCAAATTTATCCTATAGCCCGTATCGTCGCTTTCAAGGACAGTGTACTGGCTGAGGAAGAGCCTCATATGTCTTTCTTAAATCCCGATGGCTCTATTTGGGCATATGGAAATGGAGAATTGTTCATCAATCCTTTCCTGAAGGAAACTTGGGATTATGCAGTTAATGTTGGGATTGAAGCTGCAAAAGCAGGGTTTAAAGAAGTTCAGTTTGACTATGTGCGCTTCCCGGAAATCTTCTCAAACGATGCAAATGGTCTTTATTATGACATGGGTGAATTTGCTGATTTAGACATGGATCCAACTGAAAAACGTGTGAAGGCAATTACTGATTTTGTTGCTTATGCGCGTGAAAAATTAATGCCTTACGGTGTAGAGGTTTCCGTTGATATTTTTGGTTACGCTGCTACAGTTGATGAAGCATCTGGTATTGGCCAGGATTTTTCACAGATTTCCAATAATGTCGATGTCATTTCATCCATGATTTATCCAAGTCATTGGGGGCCTGGCTATTTTGGGCTTTCCGCTCCAGACTTGTATCCTTATGAACTTGTTGATGAGTACATGAAAGTTGAATTACCCCTTTTGGAATCCTTGGATCATACCCCTACTACGCGGCCATGGCTACAGGACTTTACTGCCAGCTATTTAGGTAGCGGTTATTACCGTGAATATGGGCACGCTGAAGTAATGGCCCAAGTTCAAGCTTTGAAAGACCACGGCGTTACAGAATTCTTGCTATGGAATGCAGGTAATGTCTATAGTTACTAAGATTAGTTACTAACATAAAAACAGCCCTGAAGTCGTTGACTCCGGGGCTGTTTTTCTAATCTACTAAAATATTCTGTTGGGTGTTGAGTAAGCAAAGATAAGTTTCAGTTACTTTTTTCTTTTTTATTTCTTCTAGTGCTTCCCGGTAGACAATCATCTGACCACGATATTTATTAATCAGCTGATCAAGATTATTCCCGACATAATCCGTTTTGAAGTCAAACAGGACAATATGATTTTCATATTCAATGAAACCATCCATAATCCCATGAATCAAGAGGTTATCGTCACCATTCTTGTCTATTCCCTCAAAGAGATTGCCCGCTTTCATTAACATTGTAAAGGGAATTTCACGATGGACCTTTTCGTGATCAGATAAAATGCGCTGCCCTAGTTCTGTTTGGAAAAAGCCACTGATGATTGTTCCATCGATTCTTCGTGCCACGTTTTCATCAATGGCTTCTGCAGTCATCAATTGTTGAATCAATAGCGAGATAGATGCATCGGAAATGGGCGTATCCAAGTCCACGTGTTGCATGACATAATGGACCGCTGTTCCGATTTCAGCATTGGTTGGCTGCCTTACTTGTTGCAAGAAACTTGGTCGTGGAAAGTCTGGTTCGACGTATCTTCCCGGATTGTTTTGTCTTTCAAAATCAACTTGTAATAATTGACTTTGATCTGGGTCTTCAAATAAACGTTTGATTTCTGATACGGATTGGTAACTGGTTGTGTATGTCGCAGCTTGGTTTGGATACGTGGCTTCCATCAAATTTTTAGCCAGTTTGTATTCTTTCAGTATCTCCTTGCCTGTTGGTACTTCGGCCAAATCCTTGATTGTTCCATCGACGTCTTTTTCTTCCTCCAGGTTAACAGTCAGTATATTTCCCAATATATCCCCTTCACTTTGGGTTGAAACCTTAAATTTAACCGGCTCAACAGATAATTCGCCCCTATATTGCTTGGAAAATGCATCAGGATTTACGCTTCCATGACGGTAAAGAGCTAAACCTACCCACTTCATCATATTACTCGCTTGTAGGCGTAAGTGGTTAGGCATGACTGTTTCTCTGGATTCATCGACAGCAGACCATTCTTGCCACATTTTTTCTTCTGTGTCATAAGTTCCAACCAAGTATAATTTTTGTTCGGCCCGCGTCAAAGCGACATAGAGCTTACGCATTTCTTCGGCAATCATATTCTTCTCTTTTTCATTTGCAAGAGCAATCCGAGCTAGTGAGACATATTGAAGACGATTTTCAACATCGAAATAATCGGTCCCAATTCCATATTTTTCAGAGAAAACGTATTTCCCCTGGATATCCTTCTTATTGAACCGCTTTGACATATCCAAAACAAATACAATCGGGAATTCCAACCCTTTGCTGGCATGGATCGTCATAATACGGACGGCATCCTCATCCTCACTGAACGTTGTCGGTTCCGCTAAATCTTGATCGCGATCTTGAATACGCTCGATAAAACGAATGAATTGGAACAAACCTTTAAAGTTGGTAGCTTCAAACTTTTGGGCGCGTTCATAAAGGGCATGCAAGTTCGCAACTCTTTGTTTTCCGGCCGCCATACCGCCTACGTAATCCAAAAAAAGTGTATCCTCGTATATGCGCCAAATGAGGTTTACTAAATTATCTTGTTTCGTGAAAGTTCGCCAAGCACGCAATTGCTCCATAAAGCGGCTCAATTTACGATGAGTGTCCCTTTCCTCAAAGTTTTGCTTCTCATTGGAGCCACCCAGATATGTTTCAACCGCCTCATAAAAATCACCGTTTGGCTCCGTTAAACGGATACTTGCCAATTGCCTCTCATTTAAGCCAACAATCGGAGACCGCAAAACTGCTACAAGTGGGATATCTTGTCTTGGGTTATCGATTACTTTCAGGACAGATAAGATAGTGGAAATTTCTGTCCGCTGGAAGAAACTCTGTGAGTCATTAAGCACCACGGGAATACCATATTCCTTGAAGGTTTCCAAAATAAGCAGATTATTTTTTTTGGTTGGCGTTAATAATACGATATCTTTGTAAGATATTACCCGGTTTCCTTTAGCTTCTTTATCATAAATCTCTGTTTTGGCTTCCATCAAATCCCTTATTTTTTGTGCAACCATCGTAATTTCACCCGTTGCTTTGTCATCTATTTCATAGATACTTTCTGGATCGGCTTGAATGGTTGTTTCATTGTCGTTACTTGTATCCACTGAGCCTTCACCTTTAAGGTAAATCAAGACCTCGGTTTGACAGCTATCTGTTTCTGGGAATGAAAGATTCCCTTGTTTTAATTCGGCCAGGTGGTCATAATCCATTTGACCGACCTGCTTATCCATAAGCTGTTTGAAGATAAAGTTAGTAAAAGAAATGACATCATCCCGTGAGCGGAAATTTTCGGCCAAGATGATACGCTCACCCTTTTTTGATGTAGCAAAATCTTCGTATTTTTTCAAGAATAAGCTTGGGTCTGCCAAACGGAAGGCATAAATCGATTGCTTCACATCTCCCACCATAAATAAGTTTTCCGTTTCTGGATGGTGGCGTGTTACCCCATATAGGATACTTTCTTGAAGCTTATTGACATCTTGGTATTCATCAATTAAAACCTCAGAGAATTTATTCCGGTAATAAAGACTTGCTTCACTTGGTTGTCTTTTACCCTCTTTTAAGGGCATGAGTATTTCCAAGGTTAAATGTTCCAAGTCATTAAAATCAAGCGTATTTCCAGACAGCTTCTTCTCCCAATAAGCCCGATTGAATAATTTAGTGACGCGTGCCATCTCATCTACAAAAGGTTTCGTTTCAAATATTAATTTTTCGTGGTTCTCACGCGAACGAATAAAGAAATTTTCTTGAAGTTTTTGGATGGATTTTTTGTATTTGTCACGCAAATTCTTCATAAAATTGATTGTTTCTCTGTACGTTTCATTTTTCTTGGTAGCACTTCGCCAGGTTTTAAAAGATAGGTTTGAAATATTCTCATATGCCGATTGGTAATCATCTTGTCTGATGGCCTCAAAAACGGCCTCTATGGCATTCTTTTCATTTTCTAGTAGTTGTCTTTGGACTGCCGTCTCATCGGCCTCACCGCCCAAATGAATCGCTTGGTTGCAATCGTAAATGATACCCAACAATTCCTGTTCAATTTGAGGTTTTAAAAGCGTTTGATAGAGTTTGCTTTGCTCCAGGCCATTCTCTACATCATATAATTGTCCCATGTGATCCAGCCATAAAGCAGGTTCCGGATTCGCCCGGGAAAAATTATACAATGAGAAGATTAAGTCCTTCAGACCCTCATCATTTCGTTCACTTGAATAAGCCTTGGACAAGTGACGAAAATCCGTACTGAAATCGGCATATAATTCTTCTTTTAACTCTTCCCAGACATCTTCCTTCAACATCTCAACTTCAATAGTGTCTGCCATGATGCGAAAAACGGGGTCCACATCAATCAGATAAAAAAACCTTTGGATGACTTTCAAACAAAAAGCATGAATGGTACTGATATTCGCTTGTGGCAATAAGGTTGTTTGGCGCAATAGGTGCCGATACTGGTCATCATCAACGGCTTGATTAATGGCTTTTTGAATGGCAATCCTGATACGCTCTTTCATTTCAACAGCTGCTGATTCCGTAAATGTCACGACCAACAGTTCATCGACGTTGACACCATTTTTTATTTTTTCAATGATTCTTTGAACCAAAACTGTCGTTTTACCCGAACCTGCTGAGGCAGCGACTAATAAATTATCCCCGGTTTGATAAATAGCTTGCCATTGTTCATCAGTAAAACGATCATTTGCTGTTTTTGGCGGTATCATTGCCATTATCAGATCCCTCCTCTTCCTCTTTTATTAACTCTTCACGAAGACGATTCAAAACAGTATTTTTATCTAATTTCTCTATTCGACGGTATTTGTTTTCGCGCAGTGTACTGTCGAACTGTGAAATAGCCCGGTAAGGTCCCTGTACGGTTGGAATAAACAATTTATCCTTGATTGGATTCATTTTCAGTTCACCGGATAAAATATTTTCCCCAGCTTCTACAATGCGTCGGCGGTTGTTCAAGATTAAAAGCTCCAATTCATCGGCCGCCACTAAATCCGCCACTTTTGCAAAACTACCGTCTTTCTTGTATTTAAAAGGCAAAACTAATGAGCTTTCCCCTTCATTAACATGCGGATCCATTTGCTCGGTCATTTCTTTATCAGCAATCAAAAGTCCTTTTAATTTGCTATTAGCCATAAGTGATTCTGCTAATTCGCTTTCTGTGGGTTGATCTGTTACTTTCAGGTATGGATTTTGGATATGCAGATAAAATGCTCCGGCCGGTGTTGCTTCTCCTTCAACGAGCTGGGAAGCATTTACCATGGCAACATCTAAATAGGTTATCATCTGCATGGCTAGGCCGTAGTAAGCTTCTGAAAAATCAAAAGCATGCTTACTCGATTTATAGTCCAAAACAGTCAGGAACTGCTTATCTTCTGTTTTTACCCGGTCGATTCGGTCAATTTTTCCGCGGATGTTGATGGAACGCCCGCCTTTGAGCGGGAACTGGATGCCTTTTAACATCTCTTTTCCGCTTGCTATTCCAAAAACAGCCTCTGTTCTCAGATTTTCGAAAGTCGTTTTAGCCCGCTGATTACTGATGACATATGCCATCCTTTGAATTGTTTCCGATAATTGATCACGGATAAATTGCATGCGATTAGAACTGGACAGTATTTCATACTTATAAGTGCCATACAGATTTTCTAATATTCGCGTGGTCAACTTATTTAATTCTTGTGGGCTTAACTCTTTTTGGCCACGGATTTCGCTCACAACATGTTCCAAAGCCTCGTGGTAAAACTCGCCTGTTCCTGCATTGTTCAATTCATATTTTTGCCGTTCTTTAATGCGTAAGCCATATTTTAAGAAATGGCTGTAAGAATCCAGATAATAGCTTTCCAATTGCGATACAGATAAGTAAAGATTCTTCCCATATAGGGCTTCAGCTATTTCCGGGGTCAATTGGGCAGGTACGTTTTTGTATTTCAAACTTGCAAAAACACGCTTCAGATTCTCCTGGATGCTTTCATCTTTATACAAATAGGATAATATATGTCGCCAAAGCAGGGGCATTTTTGCCTGGGAAATGAATTGTTCACGTAACAGTTGAACCAATTGACCGATATTTTGGATTTTCGAGCCTACAAAATTAATCGGATAGTGAGCTTCAGTTACGTTAGCAGCTCTATGTTGCACCGTAACTCCAGCATCTGAAGCTATTCGAGCCACATAGGGAGATAATTTCGAGATGCGATTATTTCCGTCAATGCTCAACGGATAAGTGACGAATATTTTTTCAGTTGCGGATAAAAAAGCTTGATAAGCAACGTATGGTTCACTGGCTGTCGATTCCGATACTGACAAATTCAAGTGTTTATTTATCTCTTCACCTAAATTTGACTGAATCAACTGCCGTTCTTCTTCTGTTAACAACGTCTTATTCTCATAGATGCGAGGCAGATTTTCCTGGGTAACACCTATCAAGAAAACAATTTTTTCTGGCTTGAATCTGGCTCCTTCAATGCTTGAGAAGACCACTTCATCCAAGGTCGGCGGAACAATACTGTAAGTAGCCGTTTCAAAACCAGTCATTAAAATATCGTGGAAAGTTGCTTCATCAAAAGGATAATCTCCCAATGTCTCCACATACTCATCTAAAATCGTATTAAAAGTCTGCCATAGCTGTTCATGTTGACGGGCTTTTTCCAAATGGTTTTTTTCAATGGCTTGATCCCGCCAATGAAGGATCTGTTTATCAATACCATTTTCAACTAAAAACATGTATAGCAAAGTTGCTGCATCACGACCGGTTTTGATTTTATTTACCTTTTGATAGAATGGCAACAGAGTTGATTGCAGGAAGTTCTTAATTTGGTTTGCTTCTTTAAATAAGTCCATTTCATCTTCAACTTGTAATTCTTCCTCTTGAAAGATATGCGCTTGCCAATCATTCTTGTTAAACCACGCATTCCCTTCAAAACCATAAGCAAGAAGGATATTTTCCGTTCTGTCTACCCAGTCACGGAAAACTTCAGGAGTTGTTTCATGGGGTACGAGTAATTCAGTCCGCAGGAGGCGCATCATATCGGGATAGCGCCAATAATTCACACGAATCCGGAATAGCGTATCGATAAAGTCTGTAAAGGGATGGTGTCGCATCTCCTCAGCCTTATCATAAAAGACGGGTAATTCTGCCCGATTAAAGAGTGGTTTCAAAATCGTTTCGTAATCTTCTACCCGCCTGGAAAGAATCAAAAAATCACGATAACGATACCCCTCATCCTTAACCAACTGATTAATACGATTGGCTACATGAAATATCTCGGCTTGCTTGGAATCACATGCCCAAACCTCCAAGATATCTCTTATTTCTTTATTTTGTTCTTCAACACGATTGTTTTGTCTGCTTCCCGAAGTTGTGTCTCTCCAATACGCATCGAGTTCCACGAAACCTGCAGTGTAGCCATTTTCCTTGGCAGGAACGCGTTTATCAAGTAAAACTTGGATATTGTTGTTGCGTGCAAATTGGTACATTTGATAATACGTTTTTCCTGCGACATAAAACAACTGATGCATATCCGGGGGACTTTCAGTATAAGGTTTATCTAAATCCATAACGATACTGACTTTTGTTGTTTTTTCCAAGAAAGCCAATATGATATCTTTTTCCCGAGCCGAAAAATAATAGTAGCCATCAATATAAATGTAGGTATCGGTCAAATCATTCCGATAAATTTCCTTAACCATTTCCTCTTGAATTATTTCATAGCGGATATAATCATTCTTATTCATCTCTGAAACAAACATTTGATACAACATAATCAATTCACTGATTTTTGTTTTTTGATCTAACAACTTAACAGTTGTCTCTTCGCTATGAATTGATTGTTGCAAATCATCCGTGGTTATATTCCCGGCTAAAAACTCTTTAAAAAGATTAATCAGTTGTTCTATAAAGCCTTTTTTATCGACTTCTTTCCGGAATAAAACTAATTCCTCCCGATTTTCCAACAGTATTTTTCGTAACAACATCGCCATCCCAGCATCGCTGAGTTGTTTCTTTTGAAAGATTTGCTCATCCTTCAAAAAGTACCAAGCTAACCGACTAAAACTAAAAACCTGAAGATTAATAGAACCCATAAAAGAAGAATTCGCAGATGTATCCAGATTCCATAGGTCTTCGAGAATGGTCATTTCTCCTTCGAACTTTGCATGCTCCGGTACGATAATGAAGAATTTCGCTTCCGGCTTTTCGTTCATTATCGCTTTTATTTCTTTGATATAAGATTCCCGCTTATTTGCGGTTTGAGGACCGATTATAAATTGCAGGCTCACATCATCAACCTCTTTCCAAAAATGCTTTCTTTGACCTCTATTTTAGCATAGAAGCGAGAGGCAAAACAAAAAGGACCGGATTTCTCCAGTCCTTTAATCAATTATTTAATCAAGTTCTTCATCTTTCATTTTACGGATTAATTCTTCGATACGATTACCGTAGTCGACGGATTCATCCCGTTTGAAGATGAGTTCAGGTGTCCGATAAACAGATAAGCGCGAGCCTAATTCTTTACGAATGAGGCCAGTTGCTTTTTCTAGCCCTGTTTGGACTTTTTGACGCTCACTTGCCAAATCGCTCAATGTGCTGTAGTACAAGGTAGCAATTTGTAAATCTCCTGTTACTTCAGCATCTGTTAATGTTACGTCCTGAACACGCGGATCTTTAACATTCTTTTTCAAAATGTCATTCACTTCGCGAAGAATTTCTTGTTTGATTCTTCCAGCTCTGTAATTAGCCATTTTTTTCACTCCTAGACAAAACGGATTATTTTCTTACGATTTCTACCATTTCGTACGCTTCAATCACGTCGTCAACTCTAATATCGTTGTAATTCTCAACCATCAAACCACACTCGAAACCATTTTTCACTTCACGGACATCATCCTTGAAGCGTTTCAAGCTTGCTAGTTCACCATCATAAATTACAATGTTATCACGAATGACACGCACTTTACTGCTCCGTTTAATGACACCATCAGTTACGAATCCACCACCGATTGTTCCAACTTTAGAAACAGTAAATGTTTCACGAATCTGAACTTGACCGGTAATTTTTTCTTCATACTCAGGATCAAGCATCCCTTTCATAGCTGTTTCGATTTCATCGATAGCATTATAGATAATACGGTGTAGGCGAATATCTACACTTTCTTGATCTGCTTGAATTTTAGCTTGTGGTGTTGGACGAACATTGAAACCGATGATAATAGCATTACTTGCGGCTGCTAATGTAACATCGCTCTCGTTGATTGCACCTACGGCTGAGTGAATGATACGAACACGTACACCTTCTACCTCAATTTTTTGCAAACTACCTGCAAGTGCTTCAACGGAACCTTGTACGTCCGCCTTGATGATAACAGCAACTTCTTTCAATTCACCTTCGCTCAAGCTTGAGAACAAGTTATCAATTGTGACACGGTTTTGTTTAGAACGTGATTCTAATTGTGCACGTTTTGCTCTTTCTTCCCCAACCGCACGAGCTGTTTTCTCATCTTCGAACACTGCAAACAAGTCACCTGCTTGGGGCGCTTCGTTTAAACCAGTGATTTCAACGGGGGTTGATGGTGTTGCAATTTTAACACGACGACCTTGATCGTTGACCATAACCCGAACACGTCCGAATGTATTTCCGACAACGATTGGATCCCCAATCTTCAGTGTTCCTTGTTGTACAAGTACAGTTGAAATAGGTCCTTTGGATTTATCTAAACGTGCTTCGATTACACTACCAACAGCTAACCGAGATGGATTTGCTTTCAATTCTTGCACTTCAGCAACCAACACAATCATTTCAAGCAAATCCTCGATACCTTGACCAAATTTAGCTGAAATATTTACGAAGATAGTGTCGCCACCCCAAGCTTCAGGAATCAAACCATGTTCTGATAATTCTTGCATTACACGGTCTGGATTAGCTGTAGGCTTATCGATTTTGTTCACTGCCACGATGATTGGAACATTTGCTGCTTTAGCATGATTGATTGCTTCGATTGTTTGAGGCATCACACCATCATCGGCTGCCACAACAATAATCGTGATATCTGTAACATCTGCTCCACGCGCACGCATCGTCGTAAAGGCCGCGTGACCAGGTGTATCCAGGAATGTAATTGGTTTACCATCGATTTCTACTTGGTAAGCTCCGATATGTTGTGTGATACCGCCAGCTTCACTTAAACTCACTTTGGTATTACGCAACGAATCCAGCAAAGTTGTTTTACCATGGTCAACGTGTCCCATAATTGTGACAACTGGTGGACGTGTTACTAGTTCATCTTCGTCATTTTCACTTTCAAAATGAACCGCTAAATCAGAAATATCAACTTCGATTTTCTCTTCCGCTTCAATACCATAATCTGTAGCAATTAATTCTAGTGTATTAGCATCCAATGGTTGGTTTTGTGTTGCCACAATGCCCATCATGAACAATTTTTTGATAATTTCAGCCGGTTCACGGTGAAGTTTTTTTGCGACATCTTGGATGTTCATGCCTTCAGTGTAGACAAACACTTCTGGCAACTCACGGAATTTACGTTGTGGCATTGGCGCTTTAGGCGTGCTGCTAACTTTACGGTTTTTATTACGGCCACGTTTATTATAGCCGCCTTTTGAACCTTTATAACCGCCACCACCTTGGCTCCGGTTTTGACCTTGACCTTGGCCTTGTGGGGCACGATTAGCGGCTGGCTTTTTATTACGGTTGGTGTCTGTTGTTTTTGCATCTCCAGAACTTGGACGACTCGTTTGAGGTTTATTCGTATTATTAGCTGGTCTTGATGTTTGTGTTTTGTTCGTGCTACTTGCTGGCCGACTTGGCTTTTGGTTCCCTTGGCCTTGTTTTGGTTGGGAATTCTTATTGGGTTGACCTGAACCCTCGCTCTTATTATTCATTGCTTTATTCATCTTATTAATTTCCTCATCTCCTATTATTGACATATGGCTTTGAAAGTTGATTCCAACTTCTTTTGCTTTTTGCATAACATCCTTACTGGACATTTTGTGCTCTTTGGCAAATTCGTAGACCCTCTTACTACCCATGTCTTCACCATCCTTATTTCATATTATTCGTTCCTTTCAGTTTTAGATAACTGCCCGCAAAACCCTTTTCAGTAAAGGCGCAAATCGAACGGCTTTTTCCAATTGCTGCACTGATTTCGTCAGTGGTAAAAGAAATATCTAGTGGAACATTATAATACTTACATTTATTTATTAATTTTTCCCTGGTATTGTCACTTGCATTACTAGCAACAATAACAAGTTTTGCTTCGTTTCGTTGGATTGATTTGATGGTTAATTCCTCACCAGTGATCAATTTTCCTGCTTTAACAGCTAAACCTAAAAGGTTTAATTGTTTTTCTTGTGGTGTCATTTTAGTAAGCTCCTAGCCTTTTGATGCTCAACATAGTCATAGAGTTCTTGATAGAATTCATCAGTGACTGTCATGTCGAACTGTTTATCAAAAAGACGATTTTTTCTGGCTTTTTCAACTAACTCCGGTTCCATTGAAACATATGCTCCACGCCCGTTTTTCTTTCCAGACGGATCAATCGCCAATTCACCTTCAGGTGTTTTAACAATGCGAAGCATTTCTTTCTTTGGCTTCATCTCGTTAGAAACAATGCAACGGCGCATTGGAATTTTTTTCTTCTTCATGAGTCGTCACCTCTTATTGTTCGGATTCATCCAACAATTCATTATAGTCTTGTTCTGGATCCAATTCTACTTCTGCAATCTGTTCTTCAACGTCATCAGCGTCCATAATATTTTCACCGATTTCATCGTTTTCAAGAATTTGTTCTGCTTCAGTCAGCTCTTCTAACTCTTCAACAAAGTCTTCGGTTGCTGCAACTGCGATTTCGGAGTCAATCAACATACGATTGTAGTCTGTCTCAGATTTAATATCGATTTTGAAGCCTGTCAGCTTAGCAGCTAAACGTGCGTTTTGTCCTTTTTTACCAATAGCTAATGATAATTGATAGTCTGGAACCACAACAGTACAGCTATTGTTTTCTGGGTGGAAATCAACCTGAATAACTTGGGCTGGATTCAGAGCATTACCGATATAGGTTGCTGGATCTTCACTCCATTCAACGATATCCATATTTTCGCCACGAAGTTCATTAACAATTGCTTGAACACGTTGACCACGTGGTCCTACACATGTACCGACTGGATCTACGTTTTCGTCACGAGATCTTACTGCGACCTTGGAACGATCTCCTGCTTCACGGGCAATAGAAACAATTTCAACAACACCATCGTAAATTTCAGGGATTTCTTGTTCAAACAAACGCTTTAGCAAGTCTGGATGACTTCTACTTACGAATACTTGAGGTCCTTTAGAAGTATTTTCTACCTTAGTGATATAGACCTTAATACGGTCATGAGCTTGGTAAACTTCTCCAGGTATTTGTTCTTGCTTTGCTAGTACCGCCTCAATTTTCCCAAGGTTAACATAAATATAACGGGAATCCTGACGTTCTACAACACCATTCAAGATGTCATTCTCATATGCGATGAATTCATCATATACGATACTGCGTTCTGCTTCACGGATACGTTGCATAATTACTTGTTTCGCTGTTTGGGCTGCAATACGGCCAAAGTCCTTAGGTGTTACTTCAAAACGAATTTTATCGCCTATTTCATATGCTTTATTAATAGTTAATGCTTCTTCAAGCCCAACTTCCAGAGTTGAATCGAATACCATTTCAACTACTTCTTTAACGGAATATACATGGATATCACCAGAATCAGTATTGAAAAGAACTTCCACGTTTTGTGCTTGACCGTAGTTACGTTTGTAGGCAGATACAAGTGCAGCCTCCAAAGCGCTGGTCACAATCTCTTTAGAGATTCCCTTTTCTTTTTCTAAGATATCAAGAGCAGTCAGCATCTCTTTATTCATTCTCTATTTCACTCCTTACTCCATCATTAAAATTTGATTGCCAAACGCGCTTTTGCAATTTTTTCACGAGGAATTGCGATTACTTTTTTGCGTGTTTTTATCATGATTTCTAATTCTACTGTTTCATCAGTAACAGATAGAAGCGTGCCTTCATGGAATTTTTCACCTTCAATTGCTTGATAGTAAGAAAGATGAACGTATTCCCCGATTGCTTTTATGAAATCATCTTCTGTTTTTAAAGGACGCTCTGCGCCAGGCGAGGATACCTCCAAGAAATAGGCTTGTGGAATTGGATCTGGATCCATCTTATCCATTTTTTCACTCAATTGTTCACTCACCAAAGCACATTCTTCTATGTCAATTCCGCCTGGTTTGTCAATGTATACACGTAAAAACCAATTTTTGCCTTCTTTCAAAAATTCAATGTCTACAAGTTCAAAATTATGACTGTCAACGATTGGTGAGACTACTTCTTTTACAATATCAATTACTCGGCTCACAAAAACCCTCCCTTTAATATCAACAAACTTTCCAAAAAATGGTCGATTGCGTTAAAAAGAGCGAGCGTTTCCGCTCACTCCCTCCAAAGTTTATTTCTTTACTAATCATACACCAGAAATGCTTGAAATGCAAGAAAACCGCTATTCAGCTCTCTTGTAATTAAAAATCAAACAGTGATAATTGGTTTTCGTCTGGTAAACCGGTTAAGACGCCATTCTCATCCATGTAATCAATAATTGTTTTGGATACTTTACCTCTGGTCGCTAAATCTTCTTTCGATAAGAAGGGTTGCTCTTCACGCGCTTGAACAATTTGTTTAGCCACGTTCTCACCCAACCCGTTAATGGCACGAAACGGTGCAATCAAACTGTCCCCTTCAATCAAGAAATTCTTTGCGTCCGACTTTTCAATATCAACCATTTTAAAAGTAAAGCCACGTTCAACCATTTCATTGGCGATTTCCAAAACTGTCAAGAGACTCTTTTCCTTGACCGAAGCATCCAAACCTTTGTCCATGATTTCTTTCATTTTAACTTTGATAGTTTCTTTTCCTTGGGACATTGCTACCAAGTCGAAGTCGTAAGCCCGGACTGAGAAATAAGCTGCATAGTAGAGAATCGGATCATGCACCTTGAAATACGCTACCCGCAGTGCCATCAATACATAAGCAGCCGCATGGGCTTTAGGAAACATGTACTTTATCTTCAGACATGATTCAATATACCATTCCGGTATTTCTTTCGCACGCATTTCCGCTTGCCATTCGTTTGGAATCCCCTTGCCTTTACGAACACTTTCCATGATTTTAAAGGCTAAACCATCTTCTAATCCGTGATAAATCAAGTAAACCATGATGTCGTCCCGACAACCGATAACATTAGCCAACGGAATGTTATTTTCCCGGATCAGTACTTCCGCATTACCTAAATAAACGTCCGTACCATGGGACAAACCAGAAATTTGGAGTAACTCTGCAAAAGTAGATGGTTTCGTTTGCTCTAACATCCCTCGAACGAAACGTGTTCCAAATTCCGGAACTCCCAACGTACCCGTGTTACTGAATATTTGTTCTGGGGTTACTCCCAATACATCCGTACCGCTGAATATTTTCATGACTTCAGGATCGTTTGGTGGTATGGTCTGTGGATCTATTCCTGATAAATCTTGAAGCATACGAATCATGGTCGGATCATCATGGCCCAGTATATCGAGTTTTAATACGTTATCATGAATCGAATGGAAATCAAAGTGAGTCGTTTTCCATTCCGACTTTTGGTCATCTGCTGGAAATTGAATGGGTGTGAAATCATATACGTCCATATAGTCGGGTATAACAATAATCCCGCCAGGATGTTGCCCAGTCGTACGTTTTACGCCGGTAAATCCTTTGGCCAATCGATCGATTTCTGCTGAGGAGTAGTGCTTACCATGGTCCCGCTCATAGCCTTTAACATAACCATATGCAGTTTTGTCAGCTACGGTTCCGATAGTTCCTGCCCGATACACATAGTCCTCGCCAAAAAGTAATTTTGTGTAAGCATGGGCTTTGGCTTGATACTCACCAGAGAAGTTTAAATCGATATCAGGAACCTTGTCTCCATAAAAACCTAAAAACGTTTCAAACGGAATATCATGGCCATCGCGATCCATATAGGTGCCACATTCAGGACAGGGTTTTTCTTCAAGGTCATACCCAGAACCAATTGAACCATCTTGGATAAAATGATTGTAATGGCAATTGGGGCAACGATAGTGCGGCGGTAGTGGATTAACTTCCGTAATTCCGGTCATCGTAGCGACGAAACTCGATCCTACAGACCCCCGTGATCCTACCAAGTAGCCATCCTGATTACTCTTGAGAACGAGTTTTTGGGAAATCAGATAAATTACGGCAAAACCGTTACCGATAATACTCTTAAGTTCTTTCTCAAGTCGTTTTTCAACGATTTCCGGCAGTTTTTCGCCATACAGCCGTTTCGCTTCATCGTAGGAGAGTTTTCTGATCTCATCATTGGCACCTTCGATATTGGGGGTGTATAGTTCACTTTTAATAGGTGTTACTTCTTCAATTGCATCTGCCAATTTATTGGTATTGGTCACAACTATTTCCTTGGCGACATCCGCTCCAAGAAAATTGAAATCATTTAACATTTCATCAGTGGTTCTGAAATGCGCTTCAGGTAAATTCAAGGTTTTCCCTTGATTAATTTTCAAGGAACCTAAAAGAATCTCGCGATAAATGGCATCTTCCCGGTTTAAGTAATGAACATTTCCAGTTGCAACAACCGGTTTGTTCAATTCTTTACCAATAGCCACGAGTTCGCTGATAATTTCTTCCAAGTCAGATTCATTTTTGACTAATTCTCTTTCGATTAACGGTTTATAAACTCCTTTTGGCATCACTTCGATGTAATCATAAAATTTTGCTTTTTCAAGTGCTTCGTCTTTCCCTTTTTGCATCATGGCTTCGAAAATTTCACCATTGCTACAAGCAGAACCAACCAACAAGTTTTCCCGATGATCTATCAATAAACTTCGTGGAATACGTGCCGTGCGGTAGAAGTATTGAACACTTGAAGCGCTGATTAACTTAAAGAGTTCTTTTAACCCTGCCTGATTTTTAGCTAAAATGGTGGCATGGAACGGACGGGCTTGTTTATAAGAATCTCCTCTTCCCACTCCAATGTTCAACTCATCATGATAGGTGATATTATGGTCGTCTTTCGCTTCTTTTAGGAATATCCAGCACAGATGGCCGGTTGTCTCCGCATCAAATACCGCCCGGTGATGCTGCTCCAGATTGACATTGTATTTCTTGGCCAATGTGTTCAAACGATGAGATTTCAATTGGGGGTGCAAGAAACGAGATAATTCTAACGTATCAATTACAGGGTTGGTCGCTTCAGGAAAACCTGATCGTTCGTAGCCTTTATTTAAAAAGCCCATATCAAAAGATGCGTTATGGGCGACCAACACTGCATCACCACAGAATTCCCGGAATTTTGGTATGACTTCTGCTTCAGATGGAGCATCTCGGAGCATACTGTCGGTAATACCGGTCAGGTTAATAATAAGTTGTGATAGAGGAACGCCTGGATTTACAAACGCTTCAAAAGTGTCAATGACATTTCCTTTGTACATCTTTACAGCTGCCAACTCGATAATGGAATCATAAACAGCAGATAAGCCGGTGGTCTCAACGTCATAAACGACGTAAGTATCTTCTGATAATTCACGGTGGGCTGGATTATACGCTACCGGAACACCATCATCCACAATATTTGCTTCAATCCCATAGAGAATCTTCACGCCATGTTTTTTCCCTGCCGCATGGGCATCTGGATATGCCTGAGCACCAGCGTGGTCGGTTATGGCGATTGCTTTATGTCCCCATTTACCTGCTTGAGCAACCAAATCACTGATTGAATTAGTGGCGTCCATCTGGCTCATGTTGGAATGTAAATGTAATTCAACCCTTTTTTCTTCTTCTGGGGCACGGTCTGTACGTTCTGGAACTTTAACCTCGTTCACATCACGGGCGTTAATAACCAAGTCACGCATGAAGGTGTCTTCCTGGACGTTCCCACGTACTTTAACCCACTTGCCTTTTTTTATTTTTTCAAAGGTCATCTCGTCTTGTTCATTGTTGGAAAACATTTTGATACTGAAGGAAGAAGAATAGTCTGTAACTTTGAAGACCAATAATTTTCTTCCTGATCGCAATTCTCGGATTTCACTATCGAAAATATTACCTTGCACTACAACAGAGCGTTCTTCTTCCGTTATGGTAATCATCTGGCGGATTTCTTCTTTATCAGGGATGCGATTTCCCAGTTGAATCGGGCCACTCTCTCCGCCATTTTCATTACGCTTATTTTGAACTGCTTCTTGATTAGCTAAATTTTGTTCCGCTTGACGAATCAGTAACTCTTCTTGCTCTTGCTTGCGTTCCATATATTGTTGATGCATCATTTCTGAGGCTTCTTTATTTATATCAACTTGAATACGGAATTCTGGAAAACCTAAAACATTGAAGTTTTGTTGGATAATTCCTAAATAGTTATCTTTCAAATGGTTTTGCGTAATTTCATTTGCGAGCGTCAATGTCACACTGTTATTTGCTATTTTAGGCGCATTTTTACGCAGTATATCGCTAACGACTGGTGAAGAAATATTACTTCTCTCCACTGCAATTTGCCAATAATCAGCAATTTTTTCATCTGTAAGAAGTGGCTGACGTGTTTTAATGCGCACGTCGACCGTTGCTACATGTTTAAATGCTGTTTTTAAACGGTTCAATAAATCCTGGAAAATTTCGAAAGGCAAAATATCATTGAATTCCAAAATAAAAATCCATTGTTTTTCTTTTTTATAAACCAAAACTTGTTCAACCGCAGCATCAACCAAATATGGTTGGTATTCCGGAACATGATGAAGGTTGATTTGTTCGATTAACGTTTGAAACAGTTCTTTTTTATTCACACTCACTAACCTACTTTCCTATCAAAAACCAAGAGAAATCCAAAGAAATCGAATCGAAATCTTTGAATTTCTCTGTTATTTATTATCCAAAAAAGAAGCGCTGGATATCATTCCAAGTAATTAATACCATCAACATAAGAAGCAAGATGACTCCCACAAAAGTAATAATTCCTTCTTTTTCTGGTTCTAATGGTTTTCCTCGTACGCCTTCTATCACATTAAGAAGAAGTTTACCTCCATCCAAAGCTGGGATTGGGAGTAGATTGACGGTACCCAAATTCACACTTAAATAGCCTAGAAAGCTGACAATACTCAAAAATCCGTAACTCGCAACTTCTTCAGTAGCCGCATAGATTGCCAACGGACCACCAAAAGCATTGATATTAAATCCTTTCGTAAACATTGAAGCCACTAAGCCAAAGATAGATGTGATAATCGTCCAGGTTTGAACAAAACCGGATACTATTTTGGCTTGAAAAGAAGTATCAAATGCTTGATAAACGCCTAACTGGCCGTACTCGGTTCCATCTTCAGCCGTTTGTTTTTCAGGAACAACAGTCACCGTTTCGACTGCTCCCCCTTCCACGGGTTGAACAAGCAATTCCACTTCTTCTTCAGGATTAGCTTGAATATTTTGAACGAGCTGGATCCATGTTGAAATCTCTTCTCCATTTACTGACTCAATGCGGTCACCCCGAGCCAAACCTGCAGTAGCAGCGGGACTGTCGGCTTCAATTTCACCCAAGATGCTGTCGTTAACTGCTACCCCACCCTGGGCAAAAGCAAGGATGGTATACACAATAATCCCTAAAATAAAATTGTTCATGGGACCTGCAAAGTTTGTCATCATCCTCTTGCCAAGTGGCGCCGATTGGAATTGTACATCCAATGGGGCAACCTGCACTTGGGTACCATCTGCCTCTGTAATGAGTGCATCACGGTTGACGGTATAACGAACGAGCCCGTCCTTGCCGGGAACATTTCCTTCAAGATACATTGTTTCGTCAAGGTCATAACCGATAAGTTCCATCGGCACGCCCTCCAATTGTTCTTTATCACTTAAGTCAATATGAGTGATTCTCTCATTTTGATCGAGCAGAATTTTGACAAGCATCCCGGCTCTTAACTCAGTCTCATCATCACCGTATCCGGCCATTCGCACATATCCACCCAATGGTAATAAGCGTACAGTATATGTGGTGCCATTTTTCCGATGTGAAAAGATTTTTGGACCCATTCCAATTGCGAATTCGCGTACTAAAATCCCGGCTTTTTTTGCAAAGTAGAAATGTCCAAATTCATGGATAATCACCAAGATACTAAATATAATCAAGAATATCAGAATTGTTTGTAACAAAAAAAGCACATCCTATCTATCTAAGCTCAGTGAACGAAATGCAGAATAATCTGGAACAGTGGCATTACAAACAATGTACTGTCAAATCGGTCTAAAATTCCGCCATGTCCTGGTAATATTTTACCGGAGTCTTTGACACCGAAATACCGTTTATAAGCTGATTCAGTTAAGTCGCCTAATTGTCCTACAATTGATAAAAGGACAGCAATCAAGATAACAATAGGGACTGAAAAATTTAATGGATTATAAAATTGAATGAAAATTAATGAAACAAGAACGGCAGTAACAACACCACCTATTGCTCCTTCAATGGATTTGTTGGGACTGATAATAGGTGCTAACTTATTTTTTCCGAAACGCATGCCTATCAAATAAGCACCAATATCTGTTGCCCAAATAATGGACATCACGAACATCACCATCAGAAATCCAATCTTAGCCGTTTCATAAAAATAATGGAATCCCGTTCCAATATACAATGATGATAACAAGAATACCCCGGCATCATCAAATGTAAAAGTATTGTTTGATAAAACAGTCATGACCAACAAAGACATGGCATAAACAAAATATACATGCCAAATACCGAGACCATCCAACATAAACGTTAAATATTCTGTCGGTAGCATAATCAAAATAGTAATGAAGGTCGTAAATAATCCTATCAAACTGAAAAATGGAATTTTTTTCATTGAAAATATTTCAGACAGCCCTATAATACCCAAAATCAGGGTACCGATCAGAAGCGGCCACGAACCATACCAAACAATCGGTATAAAAATTACAAAAGCCATTAATGCAGTAATAACTCTAGTTTTCATATTCCACCTCACAATCCGCCATAACGGCGATGGCGATGTTGATAATCTGCTATAGCTTTTTCTAGGGATTCAGCAGTAAAATCGGGCCAAAATTCTTCCGTAAAGTACAATTCACTATAAGCAATCTGCCAAAGAAGAAAGTTACTGATTCGCACTTCACCACTTGTTCTAATCATGAGTTCGGGATCACGATTTTCCCCAAGCTGCCCCGTAAACAATTCATTAGAGATGTAATCTTCAGTAATATCATCCAAGTCTATTTCCTTTGAGGATACTTTTTCAGCTGCTTTCTTTACCACTTGTGTAATTTCTTGACGAGAGCCGTAATTTAAAGCGAAGTTTAAGATCATACCGGTGTTGTCTTTAGTCTGATCAACGGCCTGCATGACCTTTTCTTTAGTACTTGCCGGTAGTTGTTCCCCCCACCCAATTGCATTCACCCGAATATTATTTTCAATTAATTCCGGCATAAAAACATCGAAGAAGTCAATTGGCAAGTTCATCAGGAAGGATACTTCTTCCTCGGGACGTTTCCAATTTTCGGTCGAAAAAGCATATAGTGTCAAAACCTTAACGCCAAGTTTATCCGCATGTAGGGCAATTTTTTTTACAGTATTCATTCCCTCTTTGTGCCCAAATACTCGCGGCATCATACGTTTTTTTGCCCATCTGCCATTGCCATCCATGATGATAGCTATATGGGAAGGAATTAACCCTTCTTTATCAAACGGGTAGGTTTTCTTTTTTTCAAAAAAAGCCATATCTCTGTACCTACTTTCAACTAGTTAACTCATTTCATTTTAGCAAACAATCACCTGTTTACCAACCAAGAATATATTATTTGTTCCTTAAATTGTGTCACTAAGAAAAGGTTTTTGGTTGTTTGGAGTTGGTGAAGGAACTACCTTCGGGATTTCCGATAAAAATACCTATCAACACCATAAATGATAAATCCAAAGAAAAAAGCCTGGTTTTAGACCAGGCTTTAGGCTCGAGGTTATTTATCTAACAATTCTTTTTCCTTGTTAGCTGCAATTTCGTCAATACGTTTCGTACTTGCATCCGTCAATTCTTGAACCTTTTTCTCATGAGTGTGTAGCTCATCCTCAGTAATATCGCCACTTTTTTCAGCTTTTTTCAAAGCGTCAATAGCATCACGACGAATATTACGCACAGCAATTTTAGCATTCTCGCTATTTTTCCCTACGAGCTTAGCTAGTTCTTTTCTTCTTTCTTCAGTCAATGCAGGAATAACCAAACGAATCAATGTGCCATCATTCGTTGGGCTGATTCCCAAATCGCTTTGGTAAATTGCACGTTCGATATCAGATAAAACTGATTTATCGTATGGTGTGATGGTTAACATTCTGGCTTCCGGAACATTCACGGATGCAAGTTGATTAACTGGTGTTGGAGCACCATAATATTCAACTTCAATCCGATCCAAAAGGCTAGCATTAGCAACGCCGGCACGAATTGAACCCAGTTCACGTTCTAGTGATGCTTCTGCTTTTTTCATCCGATCAGATGCATTATTTAAAATATCTTTCATGACTATTTATTCCCCCTAACAGTTGTGCCAATCTCTTCGCCCATTATAACACGAAGAATATTGCCTGGTACATTCATATTAAAGACAACTAAAGGAATATCATTATCCATGCTCAATGAACTTGCAGTTGAATCCATTACTTGTAAACCTTTTGAAATAACATCCAAATGAGTTAACTCAGTAAATTTGACTGCATTCTCATCTTTTCTTGGATCAGCTGAATAAACGCCATCCACGTTATTTTTGGCCATCAAGATGACATCAGCGTCAATTTCTGCTGCACGTAAAGCAGCTGTAGTATCTGTTGAAAAATATGGATTGCCCGTTCCACCTGCAAAAATAACAACTCTACCTTTTTCCAAATGGCGCATTGCTTTTCTACGGATATATGGTTCTGCTACTTGACGCATTTCAATTGAAGTTTGTACACGTGTAGGAACACCTTCATTTTCAAGTACATCTTGTAGTGCCAACGAGTTCATTACCGTCGCCAACATCCCCATATAATCAGCTTGTGCGCGTTCCATACCCATTTCAGCACCTGTAGTGCCACGCCAGATATTTCCACCACCGACGATAATTGCGATTTCGATACCAAGTTTATGAATTTCCTTGATTTCTTTAACCATCTCTTTGATAACCGGTGGATTGATTCCGAAACCTAACTCACCGGCCAAGGCTTCACCGCTTAACTTTAAAATGACGCGTTTATATTTTGGTTGACCCATGATAATTCTATCCTCCATTGATAAGTTCAGAAATCTTTTTCCAACTATATATTGAGAGAGCCTGAGACATTTGCCCCAGGCTACTCATAAAGACCATTATTTTTTAATTTGGCTCATTACTTCTTCTGCAAAGTTTTCTTGACGTTTCTCTAGACCTTCGCCTACTTCGAAACGAATGAATGACAATACAGAACCATTTTTAGATTCAACAAATTTTGCTACAGTAGCATCTGGATCTTTAACAAATGGTTGGTCGTTTAATGAAATTTCAGCCAAGAATTTGTTCAAACGTCCAACAATCATTTTTTCAACGATGTTAGCTGGTTTGCCTTCATTCAAAGCTTGTTCTGTAAGAACTTTCTTTTCATGCTCGATTTCTTCTGCAGGAACTTGATCACGAGATACATATTTAGGGTTGATAGCAGCTACGTGCATCGCAACATCTTTAGCTGTTTCTTCGTCTGCACCTTCAACTACTGTCAATACAGAAATACGTCCACCTTGGTGTAGGTAAGCGCCAAATGCTTGAGAATCAGTTTTTTCAACGATTTCAAAACGACGTAGAGAGATTTTTTCTCCGATTTTTGTTGTCGCTGTTTGGATTGTTTCATTCAATGTGCCTTCTTCAGTAGGTAGAGCTAAAGCTGCTTCTACATCAGCCGGTTTGTTAGCTGCCAACAATTCAGTTACAGATTTAACCAAACCTTGGAATTGGTCGTTTTTAGCTACGAAGTCTGTTTCAGCATTGATTTCAACAATAACAGCTGTGTTACCGTTAACTGCAACGTTTGTCAAACCTTCAGCCGCAATGCGGTCCGCTTTTTTAGCAGCTTTTGCCAATCCGTTTTCACGCAGGTAATCTACTGCTGCTTCCATGTCGCCTTCAACAGCAACTAGAGCTCTTTTAGCGTCCATCATACCAACGCCAGTCATATCACGTAATTCTTTAACTAATTTTGCAGATATTTGTGCCATTTTATAAGTTCCTCCTGTTATATGTGTTTTCATATAAAAAGCTGTCCCAAAAATAGAGAGATGCTGGCTTTTGCTGCAATATCTTTCTTATTTATGAGACAGCCATTTGGTTTCATCTTGTTAAATCGTTAAAAGGCTTAAGCGTTAGCGTTGTCGCCTTCAACAACTTCTACGATTTCTTCTAATGAAGTTGCTTCATCAGCTTTAGAAGCAAATGCTTCTTCTACTTCTTGGTCTGCACCTTGATTACCTTCGATGAAAGCATCAGCCATCTTAGCAGTAATTAATTTAACTGCACGAATTGCATCGTCGTTAGATGGGATAACAACATCAATTTCATCTGGATCACAGTTTGTATCAACCATAGCAACAATAGGAATGTTCAATTTATGAGCTTCTTGAACAGCAATTCTTTCTTTTCTTGGGTCAACGATGAACATTACATCTGGGATTCTTGGCATATCTTTAATACCACCCAAGAATTTTTCTAGACGTTCTTGTTCTTTAACCAAGATACCTACTTCTTTTTTAGGAAGTACGTCGAAAGTTCCGTCTTCAGCCATTTTTTCAATAGCTTTCAAACGTTTGATACGTTTTTGGATTGTATCCCAGTTAGTCAAAGTTCCACCTAACCAACGGTGGTTAACGAAGTATTGACCAGAACGGATAGCTTCGTCTTTAATTGAATCTTGCGCTTGTTTTTTAGTACCTACGAAAAGAGCAACGCCGCCGTCTTCAGCAACATTACGCATATAATTGTAAGCATTGTCTACCAATTTCACTGTCTTTTGTAAGTCAATGATGTAGATTCCGTTTCTTTCTGTAAAGATATATTGTTTCATTTTTGGGTTCCAACGACGTGTCTGGTGACCGAAGTGAACACCTGCTTCAAGCAATTGTTTCATTGAGATAACTGCCATGATTTGTTTCCTCCATTTTGGTTTTTATTTTTCCTCCCCTAGTATCTCCTAAAAAAGTGACTCCCGTGAGAAGCACCCACTCTCATATCAACTAAGGTGTGAAATTTAGTGCTTAAGCACCGTAATCAATTATACAAGGTCCATAAAAAAATGCAAGCAATATCTTAGCGAAAATATTATTTTTTTATGATGAATATTCGGGTGTTAATTCCCTTGTCGAAAAAGCACCATTATTCTGTCTTGAAATACACAGTTAAATAGCGCATACTAGAAACAATTCATTAATTTTGGAGGTATTCCCTGATGTTTTATAACACTGTCATTCATATCGTTAAATTTATACTTTTAATATTAAATGGTCGGATCCATGTTCAAAATAACGAAAATTTACCTAGCGACCGCACTTATGTTTTAGCAGCACCCCACCGCAGTTGGTTGGATCCAGTATTTATTGCCATTGCCGCCTTTCCTCATAAATATACGACGATGGCCAAAAAAGAGCTATTCAAAAATAAGTTTGCCGATAAATTTTTGAGGAAAATGCATGCTTTTCCAGTTGACCGGGAAAATCCTGGTCCAAGCGCTATAAAGCATCCAGTATCAGTCCTGAAAGAAGGAAAATTAAACTTTTTTATTTTCTCTACAGGCACACGCTATGATTCTGAAGTTAAAGGTGGTACAGCAACCATTGCCCGTTTGGCCAAAGTTCCGATAGTGCCAGTTGTTTACCAAGGACCATTTACATTCGGGCAGCTTATCTCCCGCCAAAAGGCATATGTCCGTTTTGCTGAACCGATTCACATTCCGGAAGGCAGGCTTTCAAAAGAACAAATGGCTGAAATAGATAATCAGCTAGAAAAAGCATTTGAAACCCTGGACAAGAAAATCAATCCACAATTTAAGCACGAATATAAAAAGAAGTGATGGGTTCCATCACTTCTTTTTTGAAATTATTTTTTATTCTTTTTGTTTGTTGATTTAGATTGTGCTTTCATTGATGCCATGATTTGCTTAACTTTACGTTCTGATGGTTTTTGGCCCATTTGCATCATCATGCCACGTAGCATATCTTCAGAAATTGGTGGGTTTTCTTGGAAATAATTCATCATATAACGACGTGCCAAGAAAAATCCGCCAACTGCGCCTAGAAGGATTCCTATTATAACAATAAATATCCAAGCTCCAGTAGTCATTTAATCTCCTCCTTCTTTAAGAAACTGTTCATTATATTATATTACAAGATTTCAGATAAAAAAGAAATAGAAACTGTGTTTTTATATATATCCGAACGACTCACGTCTAACGTCACGAGGGTGCGAATTGTTTATTCAAACAGAGACCGAACGTTTGTTTGATTTAGTTTTTTCGCTATGGTACAATAAACCTAATAAAAAATAACGGAGATGATGTGATTATGGCTGGAAGCAAGGATACTCGCCAAATGCAAGTTTTAAATTATATATATTCGCAAGTCCAGGAGAAAGGCTATCCACCTACTGTAAGAGAAATTGGAAATGCAGTTGATTTATCATCAACTTCTACTGTACATGGTCATCTGTCACGTCTGGAAAAAGCGGGATTAATATTTAGGGATCCGACAAAACCAAGAGCGATTGAAGTAACTGACCTCGGTCTAAGTAAATTAGGTATAAAAAGTGATCAAATGCCTTTACTTGGCGTTGTAACTGCCGGAGAACCCATTTTAGCAGTTGAAGAAGCAACTGATTTCTTCCCTATTCCTCCAGATTTCAAAAATATCTCCGATGATTTATTCATGTTGACCATCAGAGGGGATAGCATGATTAAGGTCGGTATCCTGAATAACGATTCAGTTATTGTAAAGAAACAAAATGGCGCTGTGAATGGCGAAATAGTTATAGCTATCACTGATGAGGACGAAGCAACATGCAAACGTTTCTTCAAGGAAAAAGACCATATCCGCCTACAACCGGAAAATGATTCGATGGCACCCATCATTTTAGATGATGTCCGTATCTTGGGTAAGGTCGTGGGTCTCTACCGTAGCCATATTAATTAATTTTAAAAAAAAAAAGCCAAAGTTGACATTTTCAGTCACTTTGGCTTTTTTCGTTAAAAAAGTTGGAACAAAAGCTCCAACTCCATATGAATTAGTATTCCATCAACGTTTTGATGTTGTAGTTTTTGATTTTTTCGCGACCGTTCAGATCCATTAATTCAATCAAGAAAGCTAAACCAACAACTTCTCCACCTAATTTTTCAATTAGTTCAACAGTTGCCAGCGTTGTGCCGCCAGTTGCTAGTAAATCATCACAGATTAAAACTTTTTCGCCTGGTTTAACAGCGTCAGAGTGCAATTGCAATGTTGCTTCGCCATACTCCAAACCGTAATCAACTTCAATTGTTTCACGAGGCAATTTACCTTTTTTACGGGCCATTGCAAAGCCACATCCTAAACCAACAGCAACCGGACATCCAACCATGAATCCTCGTGCTTCTGGACCCACTACTTTGTCAACACCCAAATCTTTTGCAAATTCAACGATTTCGTTTACTGCATAACGATATGCAGCACCATCTTGCATCAATGGAGAAATATCCCGGAAGATAATGCCTTTCTCAGGGAAATCGACTACATCAGCAATATAATTTTTTAAATCCATCATGTTTCCTCCTGTACGGAAAGTTTTTTATTTCTTCAACCAAATAGATAAATCAGCAAATGAACTATAAATGAACATTTTTTCTGATTGAATCTTTTTGTAACGTTTCTTATATACTTCTGTCTCCATCAATACCTGTTTCGGTGGACTAGGTACGGGATTAAGAACGCCGTAATCAATTGTAACAAATTTAGCTTCTAAAAACACCTGAATCACAAAAACCAAGAGATTCTTATCTATTTTTAAGAAAGCGGATAGTTCATCTAATTTTTCTTTGATAGCTATATCTTTTTTACTGTACAGATACTTGTAAACGCGAGCAAAGACCTCTTTAGTTGGCATTCCTTGAATCTGGATTAGGTCCACAGGATAAGCATAGATATAGTAATTATTGAAGGGATGATTTTTGAGGAATGTCTCTAAATTATCTAAATCAGTTGGGCAATCTAAAATAACCAAGTTTGTTAAATCCTCAGAAAAGTCTGGGATGATATCATCACTTTCGAGGAGAACTGCCACCGATTCAGTTGGGAGGTGTTCACTCATCTTTTCAAAAAATTTATTGTTAAAGAATAAATAAACACTGTTCATGTGACTTAAAGATTTGGTATCAAATTTAGATTGACGAAAGTCAAAATACTGTACGGTATCAACTTTAACATCCTTCAATTGTAGTTGAGGTTTGGATATATCACGCCAAGTATTGATGCTCAGCTCCCCTATAGCAGATATCGCTGGTTGTCCATCGAGATGTTCAGCAAGTCCACCTTTATTAAACCCAATAACATCCAAAGAATCCGAACCGGATTGAAGCATTAATTTCAAATGCTTTTGGTCTGTTCCAATCTGTTTGACATTGGCAGCCGGAATGCGATCAAACCCAAAAACCGGTTTCGGATTGTCAGTTCCAAAAGGACGTAGTAAATTAACCTCTTTTAAGAAGTCAAGTGTGACATCACCCAATTCCAAGATATCATCCACTTGGATACTATCGCCTTTTAAAATTTCTGCATGAAAGGTTTGGGCATATTTATTGATACTTTCAGAAAAATCAGGAATTTTATCTGTACTCAGACTCATTCCAGCAGCCATTTTGTGTCCACCGAACTTCAACAAGTCAGCCGCACAATGAGATAATGCTTCAAAGAGATGGAGGGCTTCTATGCTCCGTCCGGATCCTTTAGCAATACCGGTTGCTTTGTCAAAATGCAATAAAATAGTCGGCCGTCCCGTTTGTTCGACAATCCGACTTGCTACAATTCCTAAGACACCTTCGTGCCAATTCTCATCGTAAAGCACGATCACATCAGGTAATGATTCCCATTGTGCTACTTTTTGGACGGCAGATTCATAGATAGTGGAAACAATTTCTTGTCGCTTCGCATTCGTTTGTTGGATTGTTTCCACTAATGACATTAATTGGTCTTCATCGAACGACATTAACAATTCAACCCCGGGAGAAGCATCCCCCAGCCTACCAAGAGCATTCAGCCTTGGTCCAATCACGAATCCGATTGTGTCTTCATCGACTGAATCCACACTGACACCAGCTTTTTCAAATAACAAATGTAAGCCAATACGCTCGGTATTCTTTAGTGCTTGGATACCTTGCAACACAATCCAGCGATTCTCATCAGTTAAGCTCACTAAGTCACTGACAGTTCCGATTGCCGCTACGTCCATGAATTCATAAGGTACACGCTCGAATAAAGCAGCAATAACCTTCAAAGCAACGCCAGCTCCAGACAAATCTGCGAATGGATAGTTTCCCTCAGGATGTCGAGGATGAATAACACAATAGGCGTTTGGAAGTTTTTCAGGCAATTCGTGGTGATCCGTTATAATAACATCAACGTCAGCCTTCATTGCTATCTCGATTGCTTCGTGACCACTCACGCCGTTATCACAAGTGATAATGAGTTCGGTACCTTCTTCAACTAGTTTCTGAAAAACAGTCGTATTAGGTCCGTAGCCATCCTTAAAACGGTTTGGTAAATAGAAGGACACATTTCCGCCTAGAACCTCGATTGCTTCAACCAAAATGGTTGTACTCGTAATACCGTCAGCGTCATAATCCCCATAAACAACTATGGTTTCACCTTTTTCAATTGCACGTCTGATCCGATTAACTGCTTTTTCCATGTCATGCATCAAAAAAGGATCATGGAAAACTTTATCGGTTGGGTTTAGAAAGGCATTCAACTTTTCCTCTGTATCCAACCCGCGTTGAATACAGAGCTTAAGAAAGGCACCACTATAAGTCGTTTGTTGACGTAACGCACTTAATGGACTTTCATCAAACGGCTTTTCTTTTAAATTCCAATTTAGTCTTGCATTTAACAAATTCATAACTCCCTTTTAACAAGCATTAATAGAAACACGCCGACGACAAACGTTCGTAGGCGTGCTTAAGACTATTTGAAAACCATACAAGTAAAATTAAACATCTTGTTTAAAATCGTTGTAGGTTTTCGTTTGTTTTTCAGATTCGTATTGTTGAATAACAGTGTCTTTTTGAGCTATTGTTGCTTCTAATTCTTGAATACGCATTTCGTACTCTTTGTTGGCTCTTTTTACTGCTTCTTCAGTTTGGAATTCTTGATTATCAACTTTTTCGCGTAGTGATTTCAACTCTTTTTTTCCGTGTCTTACAGAAGATGACGACACAATAAGAGTCAAAATTGAGCCAAGTAATAATGAGATAACCATGACGATAATGAGTGGTGCACTCACTTCACCAAATCCGTAACTTATAGGTACCGAGTCCCCATTCAAAATTGCAAACGAGATAATAACAATTATAATCGTAATTCCTATCACTAACCGCCATTCATTTTTCATGAAAATCCCTTCCCATCCCTCAAATTAAATTTTGTCTAATTTAACATCAAATTCGTCGAAATCATTAACCAATTTTGTTTTTTTGAATACAGTTCGAGCATCGTCCTGCAATTGTTTTTGGTCTTTGCTTAAGTAACGTGAACTGATATGTGTCAAATAGAGTTGTTTAACCTGGGCTTCTTTGGCTACATGAGCTGCATCCATGCAGGTGGAGTGAAAATAGTCCCGGGCAATTTTTTGACTTTCTTTATCAAAGGTGGACTCGTGTATTAAAACATCTGCACCAAACGCTAATTCGATACTTTTTGGTGTAAAACGCGTGTCACCCAAAATAGTAATAATTCTTCCGGGACTAGCCTCTCCAATGTAATCACTGCCTTCAAAGATACGCCCGTCCTCTAAAGTAACCGTTTCACCATTCTTTAGCTTCCCATATACAGGTCCTTCAGGTACTTTATCTGCTTTTAATTTTTCTACTAAAAGCTCACCTGGATAATCCGCTTCTTGAATGCGATAGCCATAAGAAGTGATCCCATGCGCTAATTTTCCACATGTCACCGTAAAATGTTCATCCTCAAATACCACGCCTTCTTCCTCTATTTCATGGAAAAAGATAGGGTAGCGAAGATGTGATTGTGAAACGCGTAAACTGGTCAACACAAAATCCTTGATTCCTTTTGGCCCATAAACCGTCAAAGGCGTATCCCCACCTTGAAAGGCACGGCTACTTAAAAAACCAGGCAACCCGAAAATATGATCTCCATGTAAATGAGTGACAAATATTTTGGTAACTTTTCTAGGCTTCAAAGATGTTTTTAGAATCCTTTGTTGTGTACCTTCTCCGCAATCAAACAACCAAATTTCATTAATTTCATCTAACAATTTTAAAGCGATACTGCTCAAATTTCTGATTGTAGACGGAACACCTGCTCCTGTCCCTAAAAATTGTATTTTCAATTCAGACACTCATTTCTAGTCAACAAATTCAAACTCATAGTCCATAATCCGGACAATATCTCCATCTTGCGCGCCACGTGAGCGTAGCACTTCATCGATTCCCATACCACGTAATTGGCGGGCAAACCGCATCACACTTTCGTCATGAGCAAAGTTAGTCATCTTGAATAGTTTTTCAAGTTTTTCACCACTAAGTACCCACGTTGTATCTGGGTCTCTGGAGACAATAATCTCATCGCTCTCATCTTTAAGTTGATATAAAACTGAAGTCTCCAATTCTTCTTCATCAAATAATGGAAATTCTTCCGTTTTTTCAACTAGTTCAGCCGTGTAATTCAATAGAGGCTCCAAACCTTTATTTTGGTACGCTGATATTTCAAAAATTTTCGGTGCATTTTCTTCACCGTGTTTTTCAATAAGTTTCTTCCGGAATTCTTCAAGGTTCTCATCTGCACCTGGAACATCCATTTTATTCGCAACAATAACGGTCGGACGATCTAATAGACGCAGTTGATAACTTTCTAATTCTTTATTGATCGTTTCATAATCCTCAAAAGGATCACGACCTTCTGTTGCTCCCATATCTATGACGTGGAGAATAACACGAGTCCGTTCAATATGACGTAAGAATTGAATACCTAGACCAACCCCTTGAGAAGCACCTTCAATCAATCCAGGTAAATCTGCCATCCCGAATTGGATACCATTTGGAGCTTGAACCATCCCTAGGTTAGGAACAATTGTCGTGAAATGATATGCGCCAATTTTTGGTTTTGCTGAAGAAACGACTGAAAGGATGGTTGATTTCCCTACTGATGGGAAACCTACCAGACCTACATCAGCAATAACTTTCAATTCCAAATCTAAAACAAGTTCTTCACCGGGTTCGCCATTTTCAGCGATAGCTGGAGCAGGATTACGGTGCGTAGCAAATTTAATATTTCCACGACCGCCACGTCCACCTTTTGCAACAACGAGTTGCTGTCCAATTTCAGTCAAATCACCTAACAAGACTTGTGTCTCGGCATTTCGCACCACAGTTCCAGGAGGAACTTTTACGATTGTATCTTTTGCAGATTTTCCATACATCCCTTTACTCATCCCGTTCTCGCCGGGTTTACCACGAAAATGGCGATTGTAACGGAAATCTAATAACGTTCGTAAGCCACCATCGACTTCGAAAATGATGCTGCCGCCATGGCCACCGTCCCCGCCGGCCGGTCCTCCATCTGGTACATATTTTTCGCGCTTGTACGCAACCATCCCGTCCCCGCCTTTTCCAGCGATGACGTTGACTTGTGCGTGATCTAAAAACATTGACATAATAATGTCCTCTCATTTCTTATCTATTTATTAGCTATTCCTTTTGCTCATACCTAATTTACCATAATACCACAATTTCATAAAGAATATTCAATTACAAAATCGAAAGGCTGAGACATCCATCCCAGCCTTTAATCACTACTTCGTAATTAATTTCCGTACATCAGCCATTTGCAAAATGTATTGTCCTACATAAGCTAATGTATTCAAACGATTTTCTCTCAGCGAAATATCTTCTACCATAACCATGTTTTCATCGAAGTACGCTGTGATGTATGGTACTAAATCGCGTAAAGCCTGATATGCTTCTTCTACGGTCGCCGAATCCCAAACAGTAGCTAGATGATTACCTTGCGTATAAAGATTCTTCTCGCTAGACGTTTCAAGCAATTCTACCTTAACTTCGTATGGAGGCATTACTTTTTGAGATATATTGACGACACGTGCCAACGCTTCAATGACATCTTTATAATCAGCATCCGACTGATGCTCAGAAAGTGTTTGAGCCTGTTTAACAGTCATCATGATATCATCATTGTTTGCATGTAAAATGGCGTCTTGTATATCGTGGGAAATACCGTATGCTTGTAATTTTTGAAGAACGCGACTCTTCGTAAATGCGACAATCTCTTCCTTCAAATTAGTAATTTGCGCCCCATCACTTAACCCATAAATACTTCTCAAGGCATTATCAAGCACTTCTCCAAATGAGAATGACCAGCCATTCGCTTCAATGATTTGAACGATTCCCATGGTCTGACGACGTAATGCATAGGGGTCATTTGAACCCGTAGGTATCATGCCTTGCTTGAAGAAACTGATGACACTGTCGAATTTATCAGAAATTGCCAATATGGATCCTATTAGTGATTGAGGAACTGCTCCATCACTGGATAGTGGCAAATAATGCTCACGAATTGCAACTGCTACTTCAGGTTTTTCACCGGCCATGAGCGCGTATTTTTCACCCATTGCACCTTGTAGTTCAGGGAATTCAGAAACCATATTGCTGACTAAATCAAACTTATAAATATTCGCAGCCCTTTGTAACATTTCTTTTTGTTCTTCATCCAAGCCAACCATTTCAGCGATAATCTGGCTTAATTGTGCGGTGTTAGCCATCTTTTGTGCAAGCGAACCAATTTTAGCATGGAAAGAAACGGATGCTAACTTATCGACTGCAGAAGCAATAGCCATTTTCTTGTCTTCTTCATAAAAGAATAGAGCGTCTTCTAAACGGGCCGTCAATACTTTACGGTTCCCTTTTTTCACATTTTCAATATGATTCGCATCACCATTACGCACACCGATAAAATAAGGTAATAATTTACCAGTTTGATCGGTCACTTCAAAATAACGTTGATGACCCTTCATGGAAGTAATCAAAACTTCTTCTGGTAGTTCCAAGTATCTCTCATCAAAATCTCCAGCAAAAGCTGTTGGATACTCTACCAAGGAGACAACCTCTTCCATCAATGTATCATCTTCAGGGATAATCCAACCATTCTCCTGTTCCAGAACCACGAATTGTTTTTGGATCATTTCTTTTCGTTCTTCGAGATTTGCAATTACAAATTGTTCTTGTAATTTTTCTGCATAGTTGTCAGCATGATCGATGATAGCGTCCTGCCCCAAGAAGCGATGGCCACGCGAAATATTATCAGCCTTTACTCCCAGGAAAGAACATGGTACGACATCACTTCCAAACATAACCACAAACCAGTGAACAGGACGGATAAATTCAAACGTAGTTTTCCCCCAATGCATCGATACAGGAAAATTCATTGCTCCTACAACTTCAGGAATAGCTTTTAATACTTCTGCTACCGCAATCCCGGTGATTTCTTTTTTGGCATAAACATATTCCACGTCTTTGATAGATTCAAAATATAAATCTTCGGTAGAAACGCCTTGTCCTCTAGCAAAACCTTGTGCTGCCTTTGTCCAATTGCCATCAGCGTCCAACGCAATTTTTTTAGCGGGACCCTTAGCATTTTCAATAATATCCTCTTGCTTTTCAGCAACATCCTTAATCTGTACCGCTAAACGTCTTGGTGTTGCAAAAACCTGTACTTCACCAAATTTGATGCGGTTCTCTTTCAAGAAACGAGTAAGACGCTCTTGTAATTGTTCACTGCTGGAACGAACAAATCTTGCGGGTACTTCTTCTAAACCAATTTCTACTAATAATGTTTCAGTCATTATGCTTCCTCCTTCAACAAGCGTTCACGTTCACTCTCATCAAGAAGCGGATAACCCAGCTCTTTTCTCTTATCTACGAAAGCAACCGCAAGCTTACGAGCCATGTTACGGATGCGAGCGAGGAATCCTGCTCGATCAGTCGCCGAAACCATTCCACGAGCATCGAGGAGGTTAAAGGCATGCGAACATTTTAATACATAATCATAGGCTGGGTGAACCAAACCATTTTCAATTTGTTTCAATGCTTCATCGTTATAGGATTCAAATAGATTAAACAATAATTCTGGATTGCTTTCCTCGAATGAATATTTAGAATGTTCATACTCTGGTTGGTAGAAAATTTCCCCATATTTAACGCCTTCAGTCCAATCGAGATCGTAGACACTTTCAACATCTTGAATGTAGGAAGCCAAGCGTTCAATCCCGTATGTTAATTCACTCGTAACAGGGTAACAATCCAAACCGCCAACTTGTTGGAAATAAGTAAACTGGGTAATTTCCATTCCATCCAACCAGACTTCCCAGCCTAGACCGGCGCAGCCAAGTGAAGGGTTTTCCCAGTTATCTTCAACAAAGCGGATATCATGTTCCAAAGGATTTATACCTAAAGCTTCCAAACTCTTTAGATAAAGTTCCTGGATGTTACTTGGTGAAGGCTTCATCACAACTTGAAATTGATGGTGTTGGTAGAGACGGTTGGGATTGTCTCCATAACGACCATCGGCTGGTCGGCGAGACGGTTCAACATAAGCCGCGTTCCATGGTTCTGGACCAATTGCACGGAGGAATGTATAAGGGCTCATCGTACCGGCACCCTTTTCTGTATCATAGGCATTTAATAAGAGGCACCCTTGTTCTGCCCAATAATTTTGAAGTATTTGAATCATTTTCTGAACAGTCACTTTTTCTTCCATGATTTTTTCTCCTTTGTAGTCGTTTTCTGCAGATAGGCATAAAAAGACTCGTCCCTATGCTGCACGTTTGCAACATAGGGACGAGTCTAAACTCGCGGTTCCACCCTATTTCTGGTTTAACCAGCTCTTCTTTCGTAAAACTCGGATGTGCCTTTCCTGGTCGGCTGGCATCATTTGGCTCCCACTAACCCAAACTCGCTTGGATGCACTATCTCGACAGTACTCTCATCGTCAACGTTTCTATTGCATATATATTTTATAGTAAACACTCTTAAATTCAAAGTCAAGCTAAATTCAGGCTTCAGGTTCATTTTTTTTCTTGATCAAGTTGGTGAGAGCATTTTCCCATTCAAACATTTGGTCAATGTAAGATTTACTTTTTAAGCGGATGCCGACATATTCGTCATAGAGGAAATCAATGAATTCACGAATGGCTTTCTTATTGTCTTCACGAATTGAAATGTCCTCAACTTGTTCAGGTTTTATACCCAGAAAAAGACGCGAGAAATAAATGGCAGCAGGATTGATATGCAGTCGGTGAGGATCTTCATGATAATGTTGACTGCACAGAACTCCTGAATATTTAGTTGAAAAATCAAAAGGTTCTTTTTGACTTCCACATACGCGACAGGAGTCTAACTGAGGGTGTACCCCAAAATACCGTAGTATATTCATTTCAAAGATATTTACGATGATTTCTGCATCCATTCCCTCATTCATGGACCGTAAACTTTGTAAAAGAAGTGTAAACAGTTCACGATTTACCAAGCGGTCTTCAATCGCCGCATCACTAAGATTGGCCAAATATGTGGCATAAGCATTTAAATGAATATCTTCATGGATTTTCCTGAAAATGTGACTGTCTTTATAGTCACTGACAAAGCATAACCCATCTTCATTGATTGTTCCCTCAAATGTAGAATAGGTAAAAGGCAACAAGGATGACTTCAACGCATGATTTGATTTGTAATGATTGCGAATAAAGAACATGCGCTTGCCATGTTCTAAAGTAAACATTTTGACAAGCGCATCTTTTTCTTTATGTTTTCGCACCGAAATAACAATTGCGTCAAATGTTTTACTTTGATTATTAGTCATAATCTTTTTGACGGTAGCCATAATCTTGTAAATTAGATTGTTTGTCACGCCAATCGCGTTGTACTTTAACCCAAAGTTCCAAGAATATCTTATCGCCCAACATCGCTTCAATATCGCGTCGAGCTCTTGTACCGATTTCCTTCAACATTTTACCACCCTTGCCGATAATGATTCCTTTTTGGCTGGAACGATCGACAATGATTGTTGCATGAACATGGACTTTGTTGTCTTCATTTCTCTGCATGGACTCTACCTTTACCGCTACAGAATGCGGAATTTCATCATGAGTGAGTTGCAAAACTTTTTCCCTGATAAATTCAGATACGACAAAGTACTCCGGATGGTCCGTCACCTGATCGGCTGGATAGTATTGCGGTCCTTCTGGTAAATAAGACTGTATTGTTTTCAACAATTCCTGAATGTTATTTCCATTTTTCGCGGAAATAGGAACAACTTCATCAAATTCTTGGTCACTTGTGTAATCAGTGATAATTTCAAGAAGTTTCTCTGGATGAATTTTATCAATTTTATTGATGATTAAAAACTTGGGAGTTTTAACATTAGCCAAACGTTCCATGATGAAATTATCTCCACCACCACGTTGTTCCTCTGCATTCACCATAAATAAAACAATATCTACTTCTTTAAAAGTACTATAGGCACTTTTTAACATAAAATCATTCAAACGATGCTTTGGCTTGTGAATCCCCGGTGTATCAATAAAAACCATTTGAGCTGTGTCTGTCGTAATGACTCCCTGGATCTTATTACGGGTAGTTTGTGGTGTATCACTCATGATAGCCACTTTTTGTCCAACAATCTGGTTTAGTAAGGTTGATTTCCCCACGTTTGGTCTTCCGATGATGGAAATAAAACCTGACTTGAATGGTTCCTTTTTATTCATTTAATCGTCCCCTTTAAAAGGCTAGCTCTATTAGTTTTGGTAAAAATATGATGGCAGCAATCACCACTGTGAAAAAAGCTGTAACCAACACTGCCCCAGCAGCAATGTCTTTTGCTTTTTTGGCCAATGGGTGATATTCATAGTTAGTGACCATGTCGACCACCGTTTCAATAATGGTATTTAAAAATTCCATAATAATGACCAAAAAGACACACAAGACTATGACAATCCATTCAACGCGACTGATACCCAATAAGACCCCTGCGAGTAATGGGATTGAACCTAATGCCACATGATGCCTAAGATTTCTTTCTTCGCACCAAATAGTTTTGACACCATCCCAGGCATGATGGAATGATTTTAAGAATTGTGTGTTTTTCCATATATTTACTTGCTTGCTGTTATTCTTCTCTTTTGAGTCCATAAGCATCTAAAATCTCTTTCTGCAGTCCAAACATTTCTTTTTCTTCTTCCGGATCCATATGATCATATCCATTCAGATGCAAGAAGCCATGCAAAGCCAGAAATCCTAACTCCCTTTCAAAACTATGCTGGAAGCTTTCTGCTTGTTCTGCGGTTTTATCTACGGAAATAATTATATCTCCTAAATTATAAGGGAATGCATCTCCCAAACTCTCTAAATTGATTGGCATATCATCATCAGACTCATCATTTAGAGCAAAGCTAATAACATCGGTCGCCTGATCTTTATGACGATATTCGCGATTAATCTCCCGAATCCGTTCATTATCAACAAAGGTAATGGATAATTCAGTGTTTAGCGGCAATTCAAGAAACGTTGCAGCAAATTGAATTACATCTTCCACGAGTTTGGTATGAGACTCCGCTACAGTGTTTGTTTCATCAAACATGTCTATTTCAATCATAATTGATCCTTCTCTTTCTTATCATATGCTTGGATAATTCGCGCAACAACTGGATGACGGACAACATCTTGGGCATCAAAGGAAACAAATTCAATTTCAGATATTCCTTTTAGCTTATTCTCAGCATCAATCAGACCTGATTTCACGCCCCGTGGTAAATCTATTTGTGTTTTGTCTCCATTCACTATCATTTTGGAACCAAAACCCAGTCGTGTTAAGAACATCTTCATCTGTGCAACAGTCGTATTTTGGGCTTCATCTAAAATTACGAAAGCATCGTCCAGAGTCCGTCCACGCATATAGGCGAGAGGTGCTATTTCAATGACGCCTCGTTCCATCAAACGGGTTGTATGTTCAACTCCATAAATAGCGTATAACGCGTCATACACTGGGCGGAGATAAGGATCAACCTTTTCTTTAAGATCTCCTGGCAGGAATCCGAGGTTTTCACCCGCTTCAACAGCCGGACGTGTCAAAATAATTTTTTGGACTTGCCCTTTCTTTAAAGCTTGTACTGCCATAACAACTGCCAAGAACGTTTTCCCAGTTCCAGCTGGACCTATCCCAAATACGATATCATTTCTCTTAACAGCCTCATAGTAAACCTTTTGACCAACGTTCTTAGCCCTGATAACTTTGCCGGTGTACGTTTTGCTGATTTCTTCATCATACAAATTGGAAAAGAAGTTGGAGCTTCCTCTTTGTGCCATTTGGATTGCTGTTACAATATCACTTTGGGAAATAGAGATGCCTTTTTGTATCAACTCAACTAGTTGCAGAATCAACGATTTTGTAACAGTCGTATTATCTTCTGTCCCTTTGATCTCTATTTTTGTTCCCCGTGAATTGATGATGATGTCTAGTGCTTCTTCCAGTAATAAAATATTTTTATCTTGCGAACCTAAAAGTTGCGGCAAAGCAGAAGCATCTTCTAATTCGATTTCAATCGTTACTGGATAATGCTCATTTTCAGTCAAATATCGTTACACTCCCCATGAAAATAAATTTTCTATATTTTATTTTATTATAGCATAGTCTGTCCTGTGTTTTTAAGTGTTATATCTAATCTCGGAGCATAAGAAAAAGCTAAGACATTTATAGTCTTAGCTTTTATAAAAATATGTAAACAATTAGAATTTACGTTTTCTAGCTGCCTCAGATTTTTTCTTACGTTTTACACTTGGTTTTTCATAAAATTCACGTTTACGTGCTTCTTGAAGAGTACCAGTCTTGGAAACAGTCTTTTTAAAGCGACGAAGAGCATCGTCAAGAGATTCGTTTTTTTTGACAACTGTTTTGGACATTAAAATTCCCTCCCTCCGAGCGTTAAAAGTAACCGTCCCATTATTATTTAAATAATTAAATCATAATGAAATTGTTCTTTGGATATTATACCACAGGTACAACCTTTTGCAATATTTATTATGAAATTATTTGTTCTTTTCTACACAGTGATCACAAATCCCAAATATTTCAAAACGATGCGACTTCAATTGGCAGTTTATGAGTTGTTGTTCAAAGAAGTCCATTGGGCACATTTCCAGTTGAATGCTTCTTCCGCAGTCCTCACATATAAAGTGATGATGATGGTGACCGTCGTGCAAGCAAGACATTCGAAACAATTTTTCATTATTCAATTCGGTCGTTTCCAAAATCCCAATGTCTACAAAGGTATATAAGTTCCTATAAATCGTGTCAAAACTTATGTTGGGATAGCGCGCATCCATTTTTTTCTGAACATTTTTAGCTGATAGATAGCGGTCCTCATCAACAAACAAACGAATTAAATCGATTCGTTTTTGCGTATGCTTCAGTCCATTCTCTTTCAGCTTTTCAAGTGATTCTTCTAATGGCATATGCATGTAAATCCCCCTTTCACTGTTAATTAAAAGCTTACTATAGTATATTTAAATTATAATTTGATTAATCAGAAAATGAGGTATAACAATGAATCAAGAGTCTATTCATTTTTTTATAATTTCCGATTCCGTGGGAGAAACTGCCCGAAAAGTACTTCAAGCCGTTTTATCTCAGTTCCCAACTGTCAATGCTGTTTTGCACCCTTATCCTTTTATCAGAAATGCGGAAGATTTGCAAGAAATTTTGCTGGAAGCCAAGGCAAAAGAGGGAATTATTATCCATACATTAGTAGTTGATGATTTAAGCAACCAAACAGCCGAATTTTGTGATAAAGAAAATTTAAGATGCCATGATATTTTAAGAAGCTTGGTAGATGACATCTCTATACAGACAAAAGAAAAGCCCACAAAACGTGCTGGAGCTTTACATCGTCTTGATGATGAATACTTCAATCGTATCAGTGCCATTGAATTTGCGGTGAAATATGATGATGGAAAAGATGCAAAAGGCCTTCTCGAAGCCGATTTGGTACTATTAGGCATCTCTCGTACTTCTAAAACGCCACTTTCAATGTTTCTTGCTAATAAAAATGTTAAAGTCGCCAATTTGCCCATATTACCGGAAGCTTCTATTCCTGAAGAATTATGGGAAGTTAACCCCAAAAAAATTGTTGGTTTAACAAATAACATTGAAACTTTGACAAATTTCCGCCGTGAACGGATGTTGGCTTATGGACTTCCAGCGGAAACTGTTTATACAAATTCTGCCCGCATCCAGGAAGAGATTGACTTCGCCATGGATCTCTATCAAAAATTGGGCTGTTCGGTCATAAATGTAGCCCATCGTTCAATCGAAGAAACTGCGGAAATTATCCTGCAAAATATTTTGGCTGACTAATCATGAGTTCAGAATATCTGCCATTAGATTAGGATTCAATTTTTGTGTTTTAAACATCTCTATTTCAAATTTGTAAGGTGCTTTTTTATTTTTCTTGTCTTCCCCTACATATGGCGTTTCCAATATTTTTGGCAAATCAACCAATTGTGGGTGGTGGACTATTTTGTTTAGTGCTTCAAAACCAATATAGCCTTGACCAATATTAGCGTGTCGGTCTTTGTGAGCCCCTAATTCGTTTTTTGAATCATTGATATGGATGACTTTTAGACGATCCAGTCCTATGATCCGATCAAATTCTTCTAACACGCCATCGAAATCATCCTGAACATTATAGCCAGCGTCGTGTATATGACAAGTATCCAACGTCACGGACAATTTTTCATTATGTGTCACACCAGCTATGATAGCTGCCAATTCTTCAAATGTCCGCCCAATTTCCGTGCCTTTACCCGCCATCGTTTCCAAAGCAATTTGAGCAGTTTGATTTGTTTCCAACACTTCATTCAAACCTTTGATAATTTGAGCAATTCCTTTTTCTGAACCGGCCCCTACGTGTGAACCAGGGTGCATCGTGATTTGTTTGGCGCCTAGCGCCTGTGCTCTCACTATTTCTTCGCGCAGAAAACCAATGGCGAACTCAAAATGATCAGGTTTTTCAGTATTGCCTAAATTAATAATATAAGGTGCATGGACAATTAATTCCACTAAGCCATTATCTGCCATAAATTCCATTCCCGCAGGAATATTCATATCATCTATATTTTTTCGACGTGTATTTTGAGGTGCGCCTGTGTAGATCATGAAAGTTGATGACCCGTAAGAAAAAGCTTCTTCCGCTGAACCTAATAACATTTTCTTTCCACCCATTGAAACATGTGAACCAATTTTTAACATACTAAATTCCTCCAATAAATTAGGGCTCTATATTACGATTGTAACATAGAGCCCTTTTTTATATTAGTCTTTAGTCTTCAACCGTTAGGCGCAGACTCAATTCATTTAATTGTTGGTCACTGACTTCTGATGGAGCATGCGTCATTGGATCAAATGCTTTACCGTTTTTAGGGAAGGCAATGACTTCACGAATATTGTTTTCTCCCGCTAAAATCATAACCAAACGATCTAACCCAAGTGCTAAACCACCATGTGGCGGGAAGCCATAATCAAATGCTCCTAACAAGAAGCCAAATTGTTCTTCCGCTTCTTCAGGCGTGAACCCTAGAACACTAAACATTTTTTCTTGCATTTCACGTGTATTGATTCGTAGCGAACCACCACCGATTTCATAACCGTTCAAGACAATATCATAAGCTTGAGCACGGACTTGTTCTGGGTGTTCAGCCATTAACGTTACGTCTTCTTCTTTAGGACGCGTGAATGGATGGTGAAGGGCTACATAACGCTTCTCATCTTCATCGTATTCAAGAAGTGGCCAGTCAACAACCCACAGGAAGTCCAATTTCGATTGGTCGATCATATCGAATTCTCGACCGAATTTCAATCGTAATTCTCCTAGTGACTGAGCCACTATCTCATTCTTATCTGCTACAAACATCAGTAAATCTCCCGGTGCAGCATCCATTGCTGCAATAAGCGCATCACTATCGTCAGCAAAGAACTTAGCAACAGCACCATTCAAACCTTCTTCTGTTACTTTTACCCATGCAAGGCCTTTGGCACCATATTGTTTGATGTAGTCGGTCAAGCCATCCATATCTTTACGGGAGTAGTTATCAGCCTTACCTTTTAAGTTCAAGCCTTTAACCTGTCCGCCATTTGCCAAGGCCTGTTTGAAGACATTGAAGCTTGTATGTTCAGCAAACTCTTGTAAATCAATCAACTCTAAACCAAAACGTGTATCCGGTTTGTCAGATCCAAAACGGTTCATCGCTTCATCATATGACATACGAGGGAATGGCACAGGTATATCAAGTCCCAATGTATCTTTGACGACTTTCTGCATCATACCTTCTGTAAGTGTTTGAATTTCTTCAGCTGACAGGAAGCTTGTTTCCAAGTCAACTTGCGTGAATTCTGGTTGTCTGTCGCCACGTAAATCTTCATCACGGAAACAACGTACGATTTGGTAATAACGGTCAATTCCTGCTCCCATCAAAAGTTGTTTGAATAATTGTGGGGATTGGGGCAAAGCATAAAAGCTACCAGGATAAACACGTGATGGGACGACATAGTCACGTGCCCCTTCAGGCGTTGACTTCGTCAAATAAGGTGTTTCAATATCCATGAATGCAGCCTCATCCAAATAATTACGGATAGCGTGCGTCGTTTTGTGGCGTAATTTTAAGTTATTCAACATTCTTTCTTTACGCAAATCCAGATAGCGATACTTCATACGAAGCTCATCAGCGACTGGTTGGTCATCATCGATTGTAAAAGGTGGCGTTTTAGCTTTAGCCAGAATTTTGGCATCCGTTACATCCAATTCGATGGTTCCTGTTTTAATATTCGGGTTAATTTGATCTTCTTCCCGTTTTACGACTTTACCAGTCGCTTCGATAATGTATTCATGGCGCATGCTTTCAGCTAATTCGAATAGCTTTGCGTCTTTTTCTTGATTGAATACAATCTGCATAATCCCTTCACGGTCACGTAAATGGATGAAAATTAATCCACCTAAATCACGACGGCGGTTAATCCATCCTTTTACAGTAATTTCTTGGCCGATGTATTCTTCTTTAACAAGGCCACAATATTCAGTTCTTTTACTCATTTCATTCACTCCTTAATTCTGGGGTTACTCTTTGCCGAAAAACTCTTCAAAAGCTGTCATATCGGCTGTGCTAGTATTATAAACTGTTTCAAAGTTTGCATAGATATCAGCAAATGATACAGAAATTTCTTTTCCGCTGGACATTACTTTAAGCTTAGCTGTTTGTTTAGCTAATTCATCGTCACCGATTGTAATAACGACTTTTGCCCCATTGCGCGAAGCGGTACGGAATTGGGCTTTTACTTTACGGTCCATGTAATCCCGGTCACATGAATAACCAGCAGAACGAATGGCTTGCGCCATTTTCAATGTGACTACGTTCGTATTTTCACCCATGCCAACAATATATACATCCAGTTCTGATAATTCAGGGATTTCGATTTCTTGTTTTTGGATCATTAAAACCAAACGTTCCAAACCTAGGCCGAATCCAAAACCAGGATCACTCGGGCCGCCGATTTCTTCAATCAGACCGTCATAGCGACCACCACCACAGATAGTCGTTTCAGCTCCGAACACTTTAGATGTAGTCATAATTTCGAAAATAGTATCTTGATAATAATCTAATCCCCGAACCATGTTGCTGTCGATTTCAAATGGAATATTTAACTCTTTTAGCATTAACTGGACAGCATCAAAGTGAGCCTGTGATTCTTCAGATAAGAAATCTAGAATACTTGGCGCTCCAACTATGATTTCTTTATCGCGTTTGTCTTTACTGTCTAATACCCGAAGCGGATTTTGATGGAGACGTGTTTTGGAATCTTCACTCAAATCATCAAAATGTGGCTCCAGAAAGGCAATTAAAGCTTCACGGAATTTTAAACGTTCTTCTTTACGGCCCAACGAATTAATGACGAGCTTGATGTCCTTTACGCCAATTTCTTTCAACAAATCCCAGGCAAGCGCCATTGTTTCAACGTCCACTGCAGGGTTTGTACTTCCAATCACTTCTACACCAAGTTGGTGAAATTGACGACTACGACCACTCTGCGGACGTTCGTAACGGAACATCGGGCTTAAGTAATACAATTTCATCGGTTTCGGAAACTCTGGTCCGTATAATTTATTTTCAACATAGGCACGTACGATTGGTGCTGTCCCTTCAGGTTTAAGGGCCAATTGACGATTGGCTTTATCTTCGAAGACATACATCTCCTTGGAGACAATGTCACTCGTATCTCCCACACTACGCGAGAATAAATCGTAGCTTTCAAACATCGGTGTCCGAATTTCAGAAAATTGATAATCGTGCATCAAAATTCTTGCGGTTTCTTCGATATAGTGCCAGATTTTCATTTCATCCAGAAAAATATCGGCTGTTCCTTTCGGCTTTTGGATCATATCTATCTCTCCTTAATCATACTTTTCATTTTCCATTTTTTCATAAAAAAATAGCCCTTCTCCCACACGGGAAAGGACGTTTCGAGGACGCGGTACCACCTTTGTTCGAGAGCTTTTGCTCTCCTCTTGCAAGTAACGCCTGCAGCGTGGTAGCTTTTCACTACCAATCCTCCGACCTGTCTTTCAAAAAAATTCTATGGAATAAGCTTTCAGCCACGGCTCACTCTCTCTAGGCAATCAAATTAATTCTACTTCGGTCTTCATCGGAAAAATAATAAACTAAAGATACAAGATTTGTATCTTTTTGTCAAGGTAAAATGAAGTTGCATTTTCTTTGAAAAGATTTTGCATATCAATTCTAAGATTTGCTATAATAATGGTTAGATATATGATGTGAAGGGGGTCGAAAATGAAACCGTTACAAATAGGTCGCAACACCATACTTATATTGCTTGTTATTTTCTTTATGGGCTTAGGTTCTTTGGGAACGGTAGCGCTGGCAAATTACACGAATGTTATTGTTGAAGCGAGCACAGTCAACGTTAGACTTGGCCCTGGCCTCGGTTACGATATTTTGACACAAGTCCAAGGTGGCACAGTGGTTAACATTTTAACGGAGGAAAATGAGTGGTATAAGGTGCGTATGGATGATGGTCGGATCGGCTGGATTGCAAGTTGGCTTATCAACAACACCGAAGTTGCAGCCTCACAAAACCTGGTTGCTACCGTAAACGAAAATTCCGTAAATGTTAGATCGGAAAATAATGAAGAGGCTGAGATTGTTGGAACTGCTAATACAGGTGAAACGTTCACCCTTCTTTACGAAGAAAACGGCTGGAGTCAAATCCATTACAATAATCAAGCAGCATGGGTATTATCTGAACTTGTTACTATAACAGCTGGTACATTACCAGCCGAAAGTGAAATGACATCAAGTGATAATATGATAACTGATATGAATGGAAATGTTACTGTTTTACAGGATAGCGTTAACGTCCGTTCTGGCCCTACCCTTCAGGATGCCATTATCGAAGTTGCTTCTGCTGGAGATGTCTACACATACGTTGCAGCTAGCGGTGATTTCGTTGAAGTCCTAACAGCAGATGGACAAACAGGTTATGTGGCAAATTGGCTTGTAGAAAATCAATCATCAATCGGCCAACAACCTGTCCCGGCGATTACAACAACATTGTCAGAAGCTACAATCGTCATCGACCCTGGACATGGTGGGGCTGACCCTGGTGCTATAGGTGATTATCTTTATGAAAAACAAGCCACCATGGATACAGCAAATATAATCGCCAAAAAATTAGAAGCTGTTGGCGCTAATGTTATCCTGACAAGAACGGGTGATGATTCTATTTCCTTAGAAGAGCGTGCTTATATCAGTAACAGTCATAGTGCTGATTTGTTTATCAGTATTCACTATGATTCCACACCGGAAGGCGTCTATGCTACAGGAACCACCACTTACTACTACGCAGACTCTGATAACTATATTGCGGAGCTGGTAAATGATGAACTAGGCAGTAATTTGCCTTTGGAAAATAATGGGACACGCTTCGGAAATTATCTCGTTCTTCGAGAAAATGCCCAGCCAGCTCTTTTATTGGAACTTGGGTATATGAGTAATCCCGACGATGTTGCGGCATTTAATGCTCCTTACTACCAAGAATTGGTTGCAGACAGTATCCTTAATGCTTTAACTGAATATTTTAATCGATAAAAAACACGCTGAAATCAGATTTTGATTTCAGCGTGTTTTTTCGTTGCCGACACTTATTTGTTTTTGCTGTCTATTAAGATGGTAACAGGACCATCGTTTATCAAATGCACCTGCATATGCGCTCCAAACTTTCCAGTCTGAACCTCAAATCCTTCAGCCCTTAAAGTAGCGTTTAATTTCTCATAGAGGGCATCCCCCACTTCGGGATCAGCTGCTTCGATAAAACTCGGGCGGTTACCTTTTTTGGTATTGGCTAGAAGAGTAAACTGTGAAATTGAAAGAATAGCACCGCCCACATCTTTCAATGCTAGGTTCATCTTCCCCTGTTTATCTTCAAACACTCTTAAATTTGCAATTTTTCTTGCTAAATATGCGACATCCGTTTCATCGTCTTCCTGCCCTACTCCCACCAGTAGCATAAAGCCTTTGTCTATTGAACCAAGAATTTTCCCATCTACTGAAACGGAAGCTTCTGATACTTTTTGAATGACTACACGCATCTAATTTCCTCCACGAATCAAGACGTCACACGCCGGACGCTATATACGTCCGGAATATTCTTGATTTTATCAACGATTTTGTCCAATTGGCTTAAATTTTGGATGCCAATTTTAAGTGTAATTACCGCAATTTTATTCTTGTCTACTTTTCCATTTACGCTTGTCAGGTTTTTAGTAGTAGAATTGACGACATGCAACACTTCATTTAATAATCCAGAGCGATTATAACCCTCAACCATTAATTCAGTCTCATAATCGATACTTGCACTTCCTCGATCTTCCCATTCTACTTCAATAAACCGATTCTCATTTTCATCAGTTATCTTGGCATTTGGGCAATCACTACGGTGGACTGATATTCCTCGCCCTTTTGTTATGTAACCAATAATCTCGTCCCCAGGAACCGGGTTACAACAGTGGCTTATTCGAATCAGTAAATTATCTGCTCCTTCAATGACGATACCGCCTTCGTGACGTATCTTCATTTTCGAGCTTTCCTTTTTAGTCACTTTTTGATCGACTGTTTCCATGACTTCTTCTTGTTTGAGCTTTTCTCGCTCTTTTCTCGCTTTTTCAGTCAAACGATTCACCAGTGTGAAAGTTGATAATTCTCCGAACCCAACCGCCGCGTACATGTCATTTTCACTCGGCATATTAAAACGTTGCGCAGCATCTTTCAAAGCTGCTTTGGTTAGAATTTCCTTGGGTGAAAAATCTAGTTCATGCAACTGCTTTTCAACCATTGCCCGGCCTTTCTCAATGTTGACTTCCCGATCTTGAAGTTTGAAGAAACGTTTGATTTTATTTTTAGCCTTATTTGTCGTCACCAGATTTATCCAGTCCCGACTAGGGCCGAACGAGTTGGGAGAGGTCATCATTTCGATAATATCGCCATTTTGTAGCTTATAGTTTAAGGGAACAATTTTATTATTTACTTTTGCCCCAATTGTTTTATCCCCTACTTCAGTATGGACGTTATAGGCAAAATCAAGTGGACCTGCGCCACTTGGTAATTCCATTACATCGCCTTTTGGTGTAAATACATACACTTTATCCTTAAAAATATCCTCTTTTACACTTTCCACAAATTCACTTGCATTACGGGAATCATCCTGTAAATCTATTAGGTCGCGGAACCAATTGATTTGGCTTTGTAAATTATCCGATTCAACTTTTTTGGAAATACCTTCTTTATAAGCCCAGTGAGCTGCAACCCCGAATTCAGCAATCCGATGCATATCCTTGGTACGAATTTGTATTTCAATCGGTGTTCCTTTTGAACCAATTACGGTGGTATGCAGAGATTGATACATATTGGCTTTTGGCATAGCAATGTAATCTTTGAAACGACCGGGCATTGGCTTCCATTTGGTATGGATAGCGCCCAATACTGCATAGCAGTCCTTGATGGAATCCACCAGCACTCGTACAGCTAATAAATCGTAAATTTCGCTGAATTGTTTTTTCTGGTCCTTCATTTTTCGATAAATGGAATACAGATGTTTTGGTCGCCCATAAATATCGGCTTCAATACTCAATTCGTCAATGGATTCAGAAATCTTATCAATTGTATCCTTAATATACTGTTCCCGTTCGTTTCGCTTGGAATTCATCAAATGTACAATACGGTAGTATTGTTGTGGATTTAGATACCTCAAAGCGGTATCTTCCAATTCCCATTTAATCCTGTTAATCCCCAATCGATGGGCTAACGGTGCGTAAATTTCCAAAGTCTCATTAGAGATACTGCGTTGTTTTTCAGGACGATGAAATTTCAATGTTCGCATATTATGCAGTCTATCTGCTAATTTAACCATGATAATACGTATGTCGTTCGCCATTGCGAGAAGCATTTTACGGTGATTTTCAGCCAATTGTTCTTCATGGGATTGATACTTAATTTTACCCAACTTCGTAACGCCATCAACCAAAACCGCTACCGTTTCTGAGAATTCATTTTCAATATCAGTTAGTGTATATTCCGTATCTTCAACCACATCATGGAGAAAACCAGTCGCTATTGTATCTGGATCTAATTTTAACTCTGCTAAAATAGCAGCAACCTGGGTCGGATGAATGAAATATTCTTCTCCCGATTTACGAAATTGTCCGGAGTGTGCATTTTCTGCAAAATCTGCTGCTTTTTTGACAAATGCCACATGGGATCCGTTCATATAAGAGGCGCATAAATCTATGACTTCTTGTTTGGTATAATCTTTATTTTTCGGCATTTGGTCACACCCTTCTCTTATGAGATGTTATTTCTAATTATTATACGTCAATTTAGGCAATAACGCCATTCCTGAAAACTAAAAAAAGGGAGTGGGACAAAAGGCGTTTAGCCCCGAATCTTCTACCGCATACCATATCCGTAAGCTACTAAAGTAGCAACGGCTATGGCAACTGGAACGAATAAGCGCAGGATGGTCGCAGACCATCTGAGCATTATTATGGAGGCACTGTGGGCTAACGCCCAAGTGTATCATGTTTGTAAGCTGCTGAAGCACCAACAACCATGACAAAGTGACGTCGGGGCTGCCTTTTGGAGCACATTTACGGGGCAGATGTACGTATACAGGAAAGAGGCTGGGACAAAAGTCCCGGCCTCTTTCAGAAAATTATTTTCCTTCAGTAGTTTTCCATTCATCAACGATTTTCTTACCGCTTGAAGCACCCAGACGTGTTGCCCCAGCTTCAATGAATGCCACTGCATCAGCGTAAGTACGAACACCGCCACTTGCTTTAACGCCCATGTCAGGTCCTACGGTTTTGCGCATCAAAGCGATATCTTCCAAGGTTGCACCACCCGTAGAGAATCCAGTCGATGTCTTAACGAAGTCAGCTTTAGCTTCTACAGCTGCTAAACATGCTTTTTCCTTCTCTTCATCCGTTAACAATGCCGTTTCAATAATAACCTTTAAGATAGCTTGTCCTTTAACAGCTTCTGCAATGGAAGCAATTTCTTCCCGGATGTATTCAAAATTACCTTCTTTAGCAGCCCCTATGTTGATAACCATATCAACTTCATGAGCCCCGTTTTGGACCGCTTGTTTAGCTTCAAACGTTTTAACTTCTTTGGTATTAGCACCATGTGGGAAGCCAATTACAGTACAAACTTTTACATCAGAACCACTTAAAAATGCGCTAACTTTGCTAACCCAATATGGTTGCACACATACTGACATAAAGTCATATTCCATCGCTTCTTGACACAATTCTTTTATTTCGGCTTCTGTCGCTTCTGGTTTTAATAACGTGTGATCGATATATTTGTTAATGTTTGTCATAGTGTAATTCCCCTTTTATTTTAATAATTCCGTTTGGTAAGAAATGGCAGCCAATGCATACAATGGCGCTGTTTCAGTTCGAAGGATCCTTGGCCCCAAGCTACAAGTTGAAAATCCTGCTGATTCCAACGTCGTAATCTCGCTTGGATCGAGGCCGCCTTCTGGGCCAAAAATAATTAATATTTTATCCGTAGGTTGTAACTGGGTCAGTGTCTGGGCAAACACCCCATATTCACCTTCCTTGGCATTTTCTTCATAAGCAACTAATTTATGCTGATAATCCTTGCCATAGCTTACAAGTTCTGACAGCGTCATGGCTTTTTCGATTTTCGGCACATGTTGCCGATGCGATTGTTCTGCGGCTTCTTGCGCTATTCGCTCAAAACGCACTAATTTCTTTTCCATCTTATCTGCATCCCATTTTACAACAGAATGTTTAGAAGGGAAAGGAATGATTTTATGAACACCAAGTTCTGTGGCCTTTTGAATAATGAGTTCCAGTTTATCGTTTTTGGATAATCCGCAAGCTATCGTTACTTCGACCGGCATCTCACTTGTCCGGGTTTCATCGGCTACCCATTCCAATTCCACTTTCCGCTCACTAAAGCCTATAATGCGTCCGACACAACTATAACCTGTTGCATCAGTTAGATACACCTTGGTACCTGGTTTGAAACGCATTACATTCTTCATATGGTGAAAATTGTCCTCATCTAACTGGATGGATTCGTTTGTAAAATTTTGCAAGGATTCTTTAATGATGTAGCGTTGCATTATTCAGCATCCACCTCTTTCTTACAAATTAAGCAGTGCCAATCACCCATTACTTTAGCTTGCTCTAAAATGAACCCTTGCGCCAGTAGAGCGACTTCCAATTCCTCACGTTTTGAATTTATGATGCCTGATAAAATGAAATAACCGCCATTTTTTAGATTATTCCATGCATCCTCTACCATTAACAATAATATTTCCGCGAGTATATTTGCAACAATTAAGTCAGCTTCAGCATTATGAATGCCCCTAAGAAGATTATTAGGTTCTACGGTCACATCTGTGGCATAAGCGTTTAAAGCGATGTTTTCTTTCGCTTGTCTGGTCGCGATTTCATCTATATCATACGCTTTAACTTCTCCAGCACCAAAGGCTTTAGCAGCAATGCTTAATACGCCAGAACCCGTTCCGACATCAAGCACTTTCTCACCGCCACGAATAGTTGTTTCCAGTGCTTCTAATGATAGGCGGGTCGTCGGATGTGTTCCGGTTCCAAAAGCCATGCCCGGATCCATTACCAATAATTTTTCATCACTTTGTTCTTTTTCATAACTTTCCCAAAATGGTACAACGGTCAAATAACGTGTGATACGTACCGGATGGTAATAAGCTTTCCAGGAATGTTCCCAATCTTCTTCTTTTACATCGTTAATAAGTAAGGAATATTTTCCTAAAGTTAAATGTGCATCTTTCATCTTCACCATGCTAGCCTTTATTAAAGCCAAGGTTTCATTAAAAGATTCCGAATCCGGATAATAGGCCTTTACAAAGACGTCCTGTTCTTCTGTTGGGACAGGGTGCTCATCTTTCAGAATACCAAATCCATCATCTTGCAGATGGACGTAGTCCCATTCATCTTCGATGACAGTTCCTTTCGCCCCAGCCTCCATCAATAAATTTGCTGTCGCTTCAACCGCCTCGGTTGTCGTCACGATTACGACTTCATTCCACTTCATTGTTCTCCACTACTCCTTCAGGTAATTCAGATGGATACGAATAGATTGTCGCGTCGAAACGACCCGTGTCTTTATATGTCTGCATGGTACTCAAAAAGTTATTGGAATTCCAGTCAATTTCGAAATGTGATAAATCATCACTAACTAAAAACTCTTCCAGTTCGACAATTGCTTCTCCGATCACTAAACGCATTGTTTTGCAAACTGCGTCAATAAGTCCCCCGCTTATACCTTTATCATCATCAAAAGCTATAGTCGTCAAATAATTATCATCCTTCAAAATAGCAAGATGTGGATGATAAAGTAACACGGCGTCTTCGAACACAAATTGATTGCTGCTGTTTACAGTTTGATATTTGTCCGCTACTTCTAACTGTTCGGATGCATTCACTTCAAACATGAATATAATTTCAACTTTTTGCTCACGTTGAAACCACTGAATTCGCCATTCACAGGGAAAATGCAATTCATTCATCGTATTCGTTATACGTTCAATCATATTGTTTCGCATATAATCAACCTCTCGCTTCGTTCCTTATGTATGTAGTTTACCAAACTTTTATTGCAATAACTAATGATGTTATGATATATCTCTATGTTGTTTTTTCATAATATTGTTGCCTGAAACCGACTTCCCAATCGATTGTATTCAGGCGCTTTTTTTGCTATACTAAATAAGAAGGTTATTTTCAATAAAGTGTAAATCAGTATTTTTTTAAAATAAAAGTATATTCTAAGAGGTGCAGGTCATGGCTGATAAAAATTTAACTACTAAAGACATCTTACAAAAAGAATTTAAAAATTCCATGCGTGGTTACAACGTGAGCGAAGTTGATGAATTCCTGGACTTAATTATTCGTGATTATGAATCTTACCAAAAAGACATTGCTTATTTGCAAAGCGAAAACGAGCGTTTGCTTGGCCGTGTGGATGATTTAACGAAGCAAGCAACTGTAGGAAGCCGCGTACAATCTTCAGGTGCTCCAACAACAGGTGTTACCAACTTCGATATCTTAAAACGTTTATCTAATCTTGAAAAACATGTTTTCGGTTCGAAATTAGAAGAACGCCGTGAGCATGAAGATGAATCTCCATTTGAATAATTTTTAAAAATAGCATATAATAAGTGTTTGTCAGGAACTTCCTGACAAGACTGTAAATTCCGGGTAATCGCGATCATCATTTTGATGGTTGAGGAAAGTCCATGCTCGCACAAGCTGAGATGCTTGTAGTGTTCGTGCTTAGCGAAACAATAAGCTAAGGCAATTGCATAATTGACGGCAGAAAAAATGGCTACGGTTTTTAACTATGCCAAAGTATTCTATAAAGTGCCACAGTGACGATACTATACCGGAAACAGTATAGGTGGAACGGGTAAACCCCTCGAGCGAGCAACCCAAACTTTGGTAGGGGCACTCTTTTTAAGGAAATGAACGATGAAAAGAGGCAGAAATGCAGATAGATGATTACCATCACATTAAAGTGCCTGACTTTTTTGTGAAACAGAACATGGCTTACAGGAATTTACAGTCCAGGTTTTTTATTTTTATTATGATCCATTTGCTAAGGGCGGGACAAAAGTCCTGCCCTTTTATTATGAATATTATTCACCAGAGAGGAGTAAATATATGACCTATCAATTAGTCGCTACAGCAGCTAGCGGGATTGAAGCTATCACGGGAAAAGAATTGAAAGATATGGGTTATGAGGTTCAAGTTGAAAATGGCAAAGCTTTTTTCAAAGGAACAACAACCGATATAATTAAAACTAATTTATGGCTTCGTACCGCAGACAGAGTCAAAATTGTTTTTGGTACTTTTACAGCAAAAACTTTTGATCAATTATTCGAACAAACGAAAGCATTGCCTTGGGAGGATTTATTACCCATGGATGCAGCCTTTCCTGTTTCAGGAAAATCCGTTAAATCTACGCTATACAGTGTACCTGACTGCCAATCCATTGTAAAAAAAGCAATTGTTGACCGGCTGTCCAATTTCTATTCTCGTCGTGCAAGACTTCCAGAAACCGGTGCAGAATACCCTATCGAGGTCTCCATTTTAAAAGATGAAGTAAGCTTGACTGTGGACACTTCAGGATCAAGTTTATTCAAACGTGGCTATCGTACCGAAAAAGGTGGCGCACCTATCAAAGAAAACATGGCCGCTTCCCTGATCAAATTAACAAGTTGGTTCCCGGATAAACCATTCTATGACCCAACCTGTGGTTCCGGTACTATTCCAATTGAAGCAGCTTTGATCGGTTTGAATATTGCACCCGGTTTACAACGCTCTTTTGTTTCAGAAGACTGGAGTATTTTTCCTGAAGGAGAATGGAAAAATCTGCGTGATGAAGCAAAAATGCAGGCTAACTTCGATGTTGAACTTGATATCATGGGTACTGATATTGATCAAAATATGATTGAAATTGCTAAAAGAAATGCAGCAAAAGCTGGTGTTGAGGACTTTATTACCTTTAAACAGTTGGCCCTAAAAGATTTCAGTACCGATAAAGAATTTGGAGTAATCGTATCCAACCCTCCTTATGGTGAACGCTTGGATGACCAAGATTATGTAGAAAATCTCTACAAACAAATGGGCCAAGTTTTCCGTCCTTTGGAAACTTGGAGTAAATACATTATCACGAGCGACTTGAATTTTGAGGAATTCTATGGACAAAGAGCAACGAAGAAACGGAAACTCTATAATGGCCGTTTAAGAACTGATTACTTCCAGTACTGGGGAAAACGTAGACCACGCAATAAAGACTAACATGAAAAGACATACCCGCCGCTAGAACGGTGGGTATGTCTTTTGTTTTACTTGAATTTAGGAATGAACAAATTTCCGTTTGTGGCGGCCATAATTGCTTTAATCGTGTGCATTCGGTTTTCGGCTTGCTGGAACTGGCGGGCCTGCGGGCTACGGAATACTTCATCGGTTACTTCCATTTCCTGAATACCAAATTTTTGCGCAACATCCTTGCCGTAGACGGTATCAATATCGTGGAAGGCCGGCAGGCAGTGCATAAAAATCCACTTATTTTCAATACGGTCTGTCAGATCCTTATTGATCTGATATGGTTTGAGCAGATTCACGCGTTCCTCAAATGTAACTTCCTCGCCCATCGATACCCAGACATCGGTATATAAGGCATCCGCGTCTTTCACCGCTAAGGCCGGGTTGGTCGTAATTTCAATCACCGCGCCGGAAGTTTTGCCGTATTGATTCGCCAACTCGATCAGTTCTTTTTCTGGGAACAATAATTCCGGGGTTGCGATCGTGATACTGACTCCCAAGATGGCGCCTGTAATCAGGAGGCTGTTGGCCACATTGTTGCGGCCGTCACCCAAATAGACTAGCTTCTTGCCTTCCAGATCACCAAATTCTTCCTTCAGTGTCATGAAATCAGCGATCATCTGGGTCGGATGCCAGGCGTCGGTCAAGCCGTTCCAGACTGGAACACCGGCATATTTTCCCAGGTCCTCGACCGTTTCCTGACTGAAGCCCCTAAACTCGATACCATCGAACATGCTTCCCAGTACTTTAGCTGTGTCCTCGACTGACTCCTTCTTGCCGAGTTGGATGTCGTTGGCACCCAGGAATTCCGGGGCTGCCCCCAAGTCATTCGTAGCGACCGTGAACGCAGCTCGTGTCCGGGTCGATGTTTTTTCGAACAGCAAGGCAATGTTCTGGCCTTTCAGGTATTGATGCGGGATGCCGCGTTTCTTCAAATCTTTCAAATGGATGGAAAAGTCGATCAAGTACTCCAACTCTGCCTTGGTAAAATCAATTTCTTTCAAGAAATTTCTGCCTTGGAACATATATACTCTCCTTTTTCAAGGCCAAATGGGTGCCTGGGTCAATCCTTTTGTTTCTTCTAGGCCGAACATCAGGTTCATATTTTGGATTGCCTGCCCACTTGCTCCTTTTATTAAATTATCGATTGCTGACATAATAATGATTGTATCCGTGCGTTTATCGATTGCTAGGCCAATGTCACAATAGTTAGATCCGCTGACTGCCTTGGTCGTGGGGGTATCACCTTTTTTCAGCACGCGGATGAAATGTTCTCCCTCAAAGTGGTGTTTATAAAGTGAATGAAGTTCATCTTCACTCAACCCTTGCTCGTTCTTCACATACAGTGTCGACAATATGCCTCTTTGCATCGGAACCAGATGGGGTACGAAGATTACTTGGGTTTTGTTGCCACTGATAATTGTTAATTGCTCTTCTATTTCAGGGGTATGCCGGTGGGTTCCCACCGCATAAGGGTGGATAGTTTCCGTTGCTTGGGTGAATAAATTACCATCTTTAAGTCCCCTACCTGCCCCGGAGATGCCGGATTTGGAGTCTGAGATTATCGGTTGACATGGATGATAGCCTTCCTTCAAAAGGGGGTATATTCCCAGAATGACGGAAGTCGGGTAACAACCGGGATTAGCCACAAGTTCTGCTCCTTTGATGGCCTGGCGATTAAGCTCCGGGATACCGTAGACGGCTTCTTGCAATGCTTCGTTGGCATGGTGTTCCGTCTGGTACCATTCTTCATAGACTGCCGAGTCCTTCAGGCGGAAGTCAGCCGACAAGTCGATTACTTTCAACCCTTTAGACCGGGCGGCTTTAACAGCTGCTTGGGATTTGGCATGCGGCAAGGCACAAAAGAGAATATCGATTTCATCGAAGTAATCATTATTTTCCAAGTCCATTGCAGCAAAATCAGCGGTAAACAACCCTTTCAAGTGGGGGTAGCGCTGTATAAATGGGGCATCGGAAAAACTGTTGGAATGAACAAAAACAATTTCTACATCGTTTCTTTGAACGAGCAACCGGACCAACTCTGCCCCCGCATACCCGCTTGCACCCAATATACCTATTTTTATCACTACATGACCTCCTTCATGGCTTCAATCGCCACATAATGGTAAGCATACCTTGGTTCACCATCTGGTGGATAGATGCGTCCGCAATAGGCAAAACCGTGCTTTTCGATGACATGAATCATCGGTTTGTTGGTCTCATGGGTATAAATACGAACATTTGCGTATTGTTCAATGATCCATTGCATACAAAACTGACTGGCACGCTTTACTTTGCCGTTTGTACACATCCGTTGAATGGTAATGTAAGGATAGTCATTGATCCAGGAGCCATTATCCAGTGTTTCAAAAAGTTTGTTCTCTTCCGGGGACAAATTGAACGTTGCCAAAATGGTTCCCTTTGGTAGAACGCTGTGGTCTTGCTCATCAATGACACACACGTAGCTAGTCCCATCTTGAATATCCTGTTCCAAGGCTGCCTGGCTGGGCTCCCCATTGCGCCATTGATAATGATTACCCAGTTCTCGTTGCAATCTTCGACCATAATCGAACATCTTCAGTAGACATGGCAAATCAAAAATAGTAGAGCGACGTATTTTCAAGACGATATCCCTCCGCTTCCTAAAACATTTTGCAAAGCGACAAGCATGGCATCGATTTCCATTTTTGTGATAGTAAACGGTGGCATGAACCGTAGAATATTTTTCTGGGTGCAGTTGATTAAGTAACCTTTTGCAAACATGGCTTCAACAATTGGCTGCCCAGGCACTGTCAATTCCATCCCAACCAACAAGCCTAATCCCCGCACCTCTGTAACGACCGTAGATTTCTGACACAGAGCGCTCAATTTATCCTTAAGGTAGACGCCTTTTTGAGCAGCCATTTCAGCCAAATCGTTATCCACTATTTCTTCCACCGTCGCTTTCCCTGCTGCTGTAGCCAGATGGTTACCACCGAATGTCGTACCATGGTCACCCGGCTTGAATGTTTCCGCAAAATCTCCTTTGGCGAGAATTGCCCCAATCGGAACCCCGTTGGCGAGCGCTTTAGCAAGTGTCATGATGTCCGGCTCGATACCATAATGTTCGTGGGCAAATAATTTCCCGGTTCTGCCCATACCGCATTGGACTTCATCAAAAATCAGTGCACAATCGTATTGGTCGGCGAGTTCTCGTGCTTTTTTCATGAAATTCATTTGCGCTGGATAAATGCCGCCTTCCCCTTGCAACGGCTCCAAGATGATGGCAGCGGTGTTCGCATTCACGGCGGTTATCAAAGCTTCGACATCATTGAACGGTGTAAAAACGAAACCGGCTGGGTGGGGACCGTAGCCTTCCCGGTAGAGGGGATTATCCGTCATATTCAAGGTGGCTAGCGTTCGTCCATGGAAAGATCCCTTCATCGCCACGATTTCGTTTTTTTGCTCCCCGTATTTCAAATAAGCCCGCTTACGCGCTAATTTGATTGCACCTTCGTTGGCCTCCGCACCCGAGTTACCGAAGAAAACTTTTGCTGCAAAAGAATGGTTGCACAACAGTTCTCCCAGCTCTCCCTGCGATTCAATATGAAAGTTATTGGAAGTGTGAATGATGGTATTGACCTGGTTTAACATGACTGCTTTTACCTTTTCGTTACTGTAGCCAAGATTGGTTACAGCAATTCCGGACAAAAAGTCGGTATATTTGCGGCCATCCTTATCGATCAAGGTAGAATCAAACCCATCCACAAAAACAACCGGGAAGCGTCCGTAGGTTCCCATCAGGTAGGTTTCACTTTTTTCAATTATCGATTTCTCAGCAATTTGCGTCTTCATAGGTATCCCCCTCGTTCGTAATCATGGTTCCAATTCCTTCTTTCGTGAACAATTCCAACAGGATCGCATGCGGGATAGTGCCGTTAATGATGTGGCAGCGTTTAACTCCCCCTGAAATTGCCCCAAGGCAACATTCCATTTTGGGAATCATTCCACCTGTGATAGTCCGTGTATCGATTCCCTCTCTAATTTGTTTAGGCGTCAAGCGGGACATAAGTGATTGGCTATCGCCAGGTTCGGCAAGCACGCCATCCACATCTGTAAGCAGGATAAGCTTGTCCGCTGCAAGCGCCGTAGCCAAGTGTTTAGCAACTTCATCTGAATTTACATTCAGGCTGCTGCCATCTTCACCGTAGGCAATGGGCGATATCACCGGAACATAGCCCTCATTGATTAGGTTAGTAATATATTGGGTGTTGACTTGGGTTACTTTTCCCACCAAACCCAGTTCGGGGCATCTTTGTTCGGCAATAATGGATTTGCCGTCTTTGCCGCTCATGCTGATGCTCGGTACACCATTCTGATTGAACAAAGCTGTAATTTCCGGTGAAATACTGCCCGTCAAGACCATCTCGGCAATTTTCATCGTTTCCGGTGTCGTCACACGCAAGCCATCGATAAATGTCGTCTCGATTCCTTTCAATTCCATGTAATGGGTAATTTCAGGCCCTCCTCCGTGGACAATGACCGGATTCATGCCGATGTATTTCAATAAAACAAGGTCCTTAATGACCGAAGCCTTCAGTTCATCGTTTAACATCGCATTCCCGCCATATTTGATTACGACTATTTTGTTATGGAATTTTTTGATATAGCTCAAACTGTCCAGTAAAATTTCTGCTCTTTCATCTGCGGTAATAATCATGTTTTCCCTCCTTAAAAGTATAAAAAAAGCCCATCTCTATTATTAAATAGAGACGGGCTTTTCCCGCGGTACCACTCTTTTTGACAGATGGATCGTCATCTGTCCCCTCAACCTGCTTTATCGCTCAGCATGCGTCGTTGGCTACTGTAATGTTCACCAACATGTCTCCAAAGTGCGGTTCATCTGCCCTTGATTGATAAGCTCCCACCACCCTTATCTCGCTGAAAATACTCGGACAAATTACTCTCTTTTTCATCGACTTCCTTATTAATTTGAACACAAAAAACCCGTCCCTCGCTAATCGCAAGAGACGGGTTCATATATAGGTTGAATCCGCGGTACCACTCTAGTTGACATGCTCATGGCATATCCACCTCATTGTATTAACGCATGATCTGCGGAAGAAGCTACTTAGGTTCACCTCTTCATCGATAAAGTGCGTTTCAATTGGTTTTTTATTGACAGGCTTCCACTCTACCCTGACTCGCTGAAATAAAACAATCCAATTTACTCTCTCTATCATTGATTTTTTCAATATTAGAATGTAACAATGAAATTATTATATTAGACTATGGTTAGGATGTCAACACCTTTTTAATCTTCCTCTAACAATTCGAGCAAGAAGCTATTTAAGCGCATTTCGTGCCAGTCTATCGGCCCCCTTATTTTCCTTTTCGGGTACCCATTTCAAGTAAAATTGGGGAAATTGTTTTAAAGTACGAAGAATTTCACTAAGGTGTCGAACATGACTCTCTTTTCGACTATATTTCTTTTCTATTGCGTCCACCAACATTTTGCTGTCTGAATGACAGAAAATAACCTCATTTTGTTTTTTTTTACTTAATAAGTAATCTAACGCATACTGGAGTGCAATCAACTCCGCTTCGTGATTATCAAAGTATGTCTCCAACTTCTCGCTTAATTGCACCTGTTTACCTGATTCAATTATGACAATGCCGATCCCAGATATTTTCTTTTTGGGATTTGCAGCTCCATCAATATACATTCTAATCATAATTCGTGGAATCTTCCTCTAATTCTGGCCTTTCATCCTCATTAACATATACATCAGTCGCTTGAGAACCGCGTGCTCCTTCAGCTACTTTGAAGGTTACGAGTTGCCCCTCACTAAGTGTTTTAAAGCCTTCATGATTAATGCCGGTAAAATGGACGAAGACATCTTCCTGAGTGTCCAACCTCTCGATAAAACCATAGCCTTTTTCGTTACTAAACCATTTAACGATTCCGTTAGTCATGAGAGATCCTCCTTCGTTTTGAAAACCACAAAGCCACCATATATTTTATTATAGTCTGTAAACGCTTTTACGTCAATAAATCTAGACCTTTTTCAGCCCTCTCCACGTAATCACTCACTCTGGAATTTTTTACCGGAAAGCGGACAGCGGTAAACCAGGCATCCGGATTTCCGAAAATTTCTGTTTCAAAGGGATAATAATACAGAACATGTAAGAAGAAATTTTCCTGAAGGCGTTGTTTTTCCATCTCATCTTTAAAAATCTGATTCTCAATGTAATAAATACCTTCTAAATAAAATGAAGATTCATTGGGTTGCTTAAGCTGTGCCAGCTTTACTGATTGTTTCACTCCTTCTTTATACAATTCGATTGAACCTGTCATTCCCCTATCTACTAAGAGTGATAGAACTTCTGTTTTAATAAGGGGGTGGACGGATTGATTCCGCAATAATTCATTCGTGGCTATCAAAATATCTTGGTCTGATAACACTTGAATGGATTTAACGAAATTCATCTGGAGATAATAAGGTTTATTTATTATTGATTTGCTTTCCGTTAGAACCTTATCGATTCCTTCTTCCTTTTGCTGCAATTGCTTGGTTTCAACTTGATTAAGATACTGCTCTAATATGTTTTGTATATGCGCGTAATCTGGGTTATTTTTAAGGTTTGCCCATCGTTGATTAATTTGTTTTTTTGCTTCAGATAGTCTTCCACTTTCTATTAATAAAGTAATAAAAATCAAATCATTTTTTTCAACCCGAATAGATTCATATAAATAGGCTTTGTGTTGTTTGATCAGCTCTAAACTTTCCTCCAGACGGTTTAAATCTTTTAATAACGTTAAACAGACATTAAATAATTCCTCATCCATCTGGATGGTTAGTGCTTTTTGAATATAGGTAACGGTTTGCTCCAGATTTCCATTTACCATTTCGTTCATTGCTTTTTGGAAATAAGCTTCAAAGTTATTAGGGAACGGAAAAGAATCCATACACACACTCCTTTCAAGTATCAATCAAAGCATAACAAAAAAAGCTTACCAATCGCAATGAATTGGTAAACTTTATTTTTAGAACTGTCGGAAACGCTCTTGACGCTGTTGGATAACATACTCTGCATCCCAGGTCATCATTTCCTTCAATCCTTGTTCTATCTCTTCACGCAAACGATTCATTAATTCGACTTTGGTTAATTTAACTTTACGTCTTGTCTCCGAAATAACTTTGTCAACAACGGTTAATTCCAACAAATCGTCTGGCGTTAATTTCATGATTTCTGCTGCTTCTTTTGATCGTGATGCGTCTTTCCATAAGATTGACGCAAAACCTTCTGGCGAAAGCACTGAATACATCGTATTCTCCATCATCCATACTTTATTTCCCATTCCCAATGCCAAAGCGCCGCCGCTTCCACCTTCACCAATAAAAATGGATAAGATAGGAACGCTTAACTGTGACATCACTAATAGACTTTCTGCTATCGCTTCTCCAATACCTCTGTCTTCAGAATCGATATCACAATATGCTCCAGAAGTATTGATAAAAGTGATAACCGGACGATTGAAGCGCTCAGCTTGTTTCATCAAACGGATTGATTTACGGTAACCTTCAGGATTAGGAGAACCAAAATTGCGATGGATATTTTCCTTTAAATCCCGGCCTTTTTGAGTGCCGATAACCGTTACGGGCATACCGTTTAGAGTAGCGATACCACCGATAATAGCAGAATCATCCCCATATTTACGATCACCATGGAGTTCAAAAAAATCGGTGAAAATACCTTCTGCTAGTTCTTGGGTAGTTAAACGCTCCATACTCCGTGCGTTTTCTACAATTTCATTAGCATCTCGTTTACTCATGCATAACCCTCACTTTCTGCGGGCAATGCAACTCTAATAAAAATCCCAGCTTATCGCGTAACTGTTTTCTTGGGATAATATGATCAATAAAACCTTTTTTAAGTAGATGTTCTGCAGTTTGAAAACCTTCAGGAACAGTCGCTTTGATTGTCTGCTCAATAACCCGCTTGCCAGCAAAACCTATTGTAGCTCCTGGTTCTGCAAGAATAATATCTCCTTGCATCGCAAAACTGGCAGTAACTCCACCGGTAGTTGGATCAGTTAAAACAGTGAAGTACGGTAAACCTGCTTTTTGCAAGTTCGATACCGCCACACTAACTTTTGCCATTTGCATAAGGGACATGATCCCTTCTTGCATTCTAGCACCACCAGAAGCTGTAAATATAATAAGAGGCAGTTGTAATGCAATAGCTTGTTCAATCGCTCGCGTCAGTTTTTCACCTACAACCGTCCCCATACTGCCCATAAAAAAGGTTGAATCCATAACACATAGGACTGTGTCATTGCCTTTAATCTTGGCTTTCCCTACTATAACAGCTTCTTTAGTGCCAGTACTTTCTTTTGTTTTTGCTAATTTATCATCGTAACCCGGAAAGTTCAATGGATTTACAGTTGGCATCTCTTGGTACCATTCTTCAAAAGAATTTTCATCAACTATCAAGTCAATACGTTCCGAAGCAGGGATACGAAAATTGTAATGACAATGCGGGCACATTTTATCTGCCCCTAAATCTTTACTATAAATCGTCTTACTGCAATTCGGACATTTTTTCCAAAGGCCTTCCGGGACAATTGGTTTTTGGTTTGCTTCTTCTTGGGTTGAGGAAGGTCCCAAAGGTATATATGGACGTTTACGAAATAGTTTCATTTCCTCACCTCTTACCTTCTATTATTTATGGTTGCCAATTTGGTAAAAACGTAGTTTGTAGATAATCCGTATCAAAATTGCCATACACGAAGTTATCATCACTTAAGATAGCTTGCTGGAATTCACGGTTTGTGTCCACACCCTCGATGACGAGTTCATGAAGAGCACGTTTCATTTTGGCAATAGCTTCTTCACGATTTTCACCTTTGGTAATGATTTTCGCAACCATAGAGTCATAAAATGGAGGGATTGTATATCCGCCATACATGGCACTCTCAACACGTAATCCATTTCCACCACTTGGTAAATACAAATATTCTACTGTACCGGATGAAGGACGGAAACCTAATGCAGGATTTTCAGCATTAATGCGACATTCGATGGTATGACCAGTAATTTGAACATCTTCTTGCTTAATACTAAGTGGCAGTCTACTAGCGATTCTTAATTGCTCTTTTACGATATCGATTCCTGTAGCCATTTCAGTTACAGGGTGTTCCACCTGAATACGTGTATTCATTTCCATAAAGTAAAAATTCTCGTCTGTATCTACCAAAAATTCAATGGTACCGGCATTGCGATAATCAACATATTTAGCTGCGCGGACGGCAGTCTCTCCCATTTCCGCTCGGGTTTTTTCCGAAATATAAGTGGAAGGAGATTCTTCCAATACTTTTTGATGGTTTCTTTGTAAAGAACAGTCCCGTTCGCCTAAATGAATGACGTTACCGAACTCATCTGCCAGTATTTGTACTTCAATATGCCGTGCTGGGCTGATTATTTTTTCAAGATACATACGGTCATCACCAAAAGCCGCTTTTGCTTCAGCTTTCGCTTGGCTGAAAAGGGTTGCCAATTCAGATGCCTGAGAAATTTTCCGCATGCCTTTTCCACCACCACCAGCGGCAGCTTTTAAGATAACCGGATAGCCTAGTTCATTAGCTTTTATTTCTGCCTCTTCAACGGTTTTAATATAACCTTTACTTCCAGGAATGACTGGAACTTTTGCTTCCATCATGGCATTGCGCGCATTAGACTTATTACCCATCAAGTCGATAGTCTCAGCTTTTGGACCAATAAAAACAATATTCATTTCCTCGCACATAGTTGCGAAGATACTGTTTTCTGATAAAAAGCCAAATCCTGGATGAATAGCTTGTGCGCCGGTAACGACAGCTGCACTTAAAATACTTGTCATATCAAGGTATGACTCGGACGCCCGTGCAGGACCAATACAAATTGCTTCAGTAGCCAGTTGTGTATGCAAAGCCTCACGATCTGCTTCAGAATAGACAGCAACCGTCTGGATTCCCATTTCATGGCATGCCCGTATAATTCGAACGGCAATTTCACCGCGATTTGCTATCAAAACTTTTTTCAGCATCGTTTATCTCCCAATAATAAATGTCATTTCTGCTTCCGCAACTTTTTTATCGCCTACAAATGCTTGTCCATAGCCAATTCCAGCATAGGATTTCAATTTAACAATATCGACTTGAAGGCGTAGTACATCTCCAGGAACAACTTTTTTACGGAACTTAATTTTATTTAAACCACCTAGGTAAGCAGTTTGACCTTGGAACTGTTCCAATTTCAACAAAGGAATGGATCCAGCTTGTGCCAAAGATTCAATAATTAGAACGCCTGGCATTACAGGCTCCCCTGGGAAATGGCCTTGGAAGAATGGTTCATTGATCGTTACATTTTTAATTGCAACTACTTTTTCTCCTGGGATTAATTCTTCTACTTTATCAATGAAGAAAATCGGGTAACGGTTAGGAATAAGATCCATTACTTCTTGTGAATTTAATACGCTCATGTTATTAGCTCCTTTTTAGATAACGCGAAATAGCGGTTGGTTGTATTCAACAACTTGGCCGTTTTCAACTAGAATTTCCGCAATTTTTCCTTGGTATTCTGAATTAATTTCATTCATGATTTTCATAGCTTCAACCAAGCAAAGTACTTGGCCTTCTTCAATTGTATCCCCAACAGCCACATAGGGGGCTGATTCTGGGTTCGCTTGTAGGTAAACGACCCCTACGATTGGAGAGCTGACGATTTTACCTTCTGCTGCTTCCACGATGTGGCTAGCCTCTGTTTGAATAGTTGGAGTAGATGTTACGACTTGTTCTTCAGTCGGGCGCTCTGTTTTTGCAACAGTGGTAGCCATTACTTGGTTCTCATTCTTGGATAAACGCAAGAAAACACCATCTTTGGAGTATTCCATTTCTTTTAATGAGGAAGCATCAATTAAAGAAATAAGTTCTTTGATATTCTCGTAATTCACTAAGCTTCCTCCCACTTTTTAAAGCATAGGACCGCATTGTGGCCACCAAAACCTAGTGAATTGTTCAATGTATAGCGAACTTCTTGTTCACGTCCTACATTAGCAATATAATCAAGGTCGCATGCTTCATCTTTTTCTTTTAATCCGATTGTTGGTGGAACGAAATCATTCATTAAGGCTTTAACACATGCAATCGATTCGATACCACCTGCGGCACCTAATAAATGACCTGTCATACTCTTAGAACTTGAAATAGCTACTTTATGTGCCAATTCTTCGCCTAATGCATATTTAATTGCTTTTGTTTCAGAAGAATCATTTGCAGGCGTACTTGTTCCATGTGCATTGATATAATCAATCTCTGATGGTTCAACACCTGCTTCGCGCATGGCCATTTTCATTGCTTCCCCTGCACCACTACCATCAACGCTTGGAGCCGTCATATGGTAAGCATCAGAATTTGAACCATAACCAACGACTTCTGCCAAAATATTAGCGCCGCGTTTTTGCGCGTGCTCAAGACTCTCGAGTAACAAGACTCCTGCACCTTCGCCCATAACAAAACCATTACGTTCTTTGTCAAAGGGAATGGATGCACGATCTGGGTCAGTACTTTGAGATAATGCTGTTAGGGCAGCGAATCCAGCAATACCAATTTCACAAATAGTACCTTCTGAACCTCCGGCAATAATAGCATCGGAATAACCGTGTTTAATATTACGATAAGCTTCACCAATAGAATTGGTTGCAGAAGCACATGCTGTTACGATGTCAAGAGAAATTCCTTTAGCACCGACTTTAATAGAAGTATTACCAGCAGCCATATTTCCTATCGTCATGGGTACGAACATTGGTGGCACACGTTTTGGCCCTTTATTATGCATCTTGATGATGCCAGATTCCATTTCGTTTAATCCACCAATACCAGAACCGATAATAACGCCAAAGCGCGTTGCATCAATTTTGTCAACTTCAAGACCAGCATCTTCAACAGCTTGAACAGAAGCTGCAACTGCATATTGGGAATATAGATCCATTCGTTTATATTCTTTGCGATCCATAAATAATGATGGATCAAAATCTTTAACCTCTGCAGCGACAGTAATTCCTGTTTCAGAGGCATCAAATTTAGTAATTGGGGCAATTCCGTTCTTGCCGTTCTTTAATCCATCCCAGAATGCTTCAACTGTATTTCCAAGAGGCGTGATTGCACCCATACCTGTAATAACTACACGATTCATTTGTCTCCTCCTTACATGTACATACCGCCATTAACGCGGATTGTTTGTCCAGTGATATATTCACTCTTGCTTAAAAACACTGCTGTTTCAGCAATATCTTTTGATTTCCCGAATTTTTTCAACGGGATTTGTCCTAACATTGCTTCTTGAACTTTATCAGATAAAGCAGCGGTCATATCAGTCTCAATAAAACCAGGTGTAATAGCATTACAAGTTACACCGCGCATGGCAGCTTCACGTGCAACTGACTTAGTCAAACCGATAAGTCCAGCCTTGCTTGCTGCGTAATTTGCTTGCCCAGCATTTCCTGTTTCACCGACAACACTGGATATATTAATGATAGATCCTGCCCTTTGTTTCAACATTAGTGGCAAAGCATGGCGGATAGTATTGAAACTACCTTTTAAGTTAACCTCATAGGTCACATCAAAATCTTCCTCATCCATCCGCATAACTAACTTGTCACGATTGATTCCGGCGTTATTGATCAAAACATCCACGGAGCCAAATCTTTCTTTTGTTTGGTCGATTAAATGTTTTGCAGAATTAAAATCACTTACATCACCAAGAATCGCTTCAACTTCCACACCATAAGATTGCAACTTTTCCAACATTTCTTCTGGAATAGCTTTTCTGGCGTTTAAAACAATGTTAGCACCTTGTTTTGCAAATTCTTCAGCTATTGCTTCGCCAATTCCACGGGAACTGCCTGTTACCACAACGGTTTTACCTTTTAATTCCAATTGTGCTCCTCATTTCTCCTGGGTTATTCAGCATTAATAGCTGTTTTTGTTTCTTCGAAAGATTTCAAATCTTCAACATTTAATACTTTTACGGTTTTGTCGATTTTCTTGATAAACTTGCTGAGGGTTTTTCCTGGCCCTACCTCGATAAAGGTATCAGCACCCATCGCAATCATCTCTTTAACGCAATCTTCCCATTTAACCGCTGACTTAACTTGTCTTTCTAACAGTGAACCTATCTCTTCTTGATGCATTACTTTAGCTTCAGTATTGCCCACTAGAGGAATAGTAGGTTCATTAAATGTCATTTTCGCTAGTTCTACCTTCAGCTTTTCAGCTGCAGGAGCCAACAGTTCAGTGTGAAACGGTCCGCTCACTTGTAAAGGAATAATTCGGCGAACGCCTTGTTCTTCCAGTAATGCCACTGCTTTATCAACACCCACCGCTTCGCCACCTATAACGATTTGTGTAGGCATATTGTAATTAGCTGGTGCCACGTATGCTGTTTTTGAAGCTTCTTCACATGCCGCTTCAATCACACTACGCTCAGCATTCATAACCGCTGCCATTTTTCCTGTTCCAGCTGGAGCTGCCTCGCTCATGAACTTACCACGCTTAGCAACTAACGAAATACCCTCATTAAAAGAAAAAGCATTGGCTTTCACCAGTGCTGTATATTCTCCGAGGCTTAATCCAGCAACGATAGATGGCTGGATACCAATTGATGCTAGTAGTTGATCAATTGCGTAACTAACAGTTAGGATAGCTGGCTGGGTATATTCAGTTAAATGTAATTTCTCATTTTCTTCAAAACATAATGCCGCTACATCGTATCCAAGAACTTTTGAAGCTTCATCAAAAACGTTTCTTACAATCTCAAACGAATCATAGAGCTCCTTACCCATTCCTGTATACTGGGCTCCTTGACCACTATATACAAATGCCAAAGACATCGATTTCACCTCTGTTTATCAAACAGACCATAATGCGGCTTGTTTCCGAATGGTATCTTCACAAACAGTCATATAGTCTGTGATAATTTCTTTACATGATTCTTCTTTTTTGATCATCCCGGCTATCTGTCCAGCCATCATGGATCCGTAATCTTTGTCGCCTTCAACAACTGCTCGACGCAAAGCACCGGCACCCTTTTTTGCTAAACGTTCTAAATCGGGATTCTCTTTACTTGTTTCTTCTTTTTCAATTTGCATGTATTCTCGCGTTAATTTATTCCGTAAAACTCGAACAGGATGACCTGTGATTTGTCCCGTTACAACGGTATCAATATCTTTAGCTTTAAGAATTGAATTTTTGAAGTTTGGGTGGGCATTGGATTCATGAGCCACAACAAAACGTGTACCAACCTGAATACCAACTGCGCCTAGCATAAAGGCAGCTGCCATCCCTCTGCCATCTCCAATTCCTCCGGCTGCGATTACAGGAATATTAACAGCATCAACCACTTGGGGAAGGAGCGCCATCGTCGTTGCTTTACCAATATGACCGCCTGCTTCCATACCCTCTACGATGACTGCATCTGCACCATCTTTTTCCATTCTGCGGGCAAGGGCTACAGAAGCGACTACTGGAATAACTTTGATTCCAGCAGCCTTAAACTTCTCCATGTATCTCCCTGGACTACCTGCACCGGTTGTTACGACCTTAACACCAGAAGCACAAACCGCATCGACAACATCGTCAACATTTTGATTAAGCAACATAATATTGACGCCGAATGGCTTATCCGTTTTTGCTTTTATATCAGCGATTTTATGATTTACTATGTCGACTGTATCATGCCCAGTCCCAATTAAACCGAGACCTCCTGCGTTAGAAACAGCGCTCGCTAAATCAGCATCCGCAACCCATGCCATGGCTCCTTGAATAATTGGATATTCAATTCCCAGCATTTCACATAAAACAGATTTCATACAAGTGCCCACTTTCTTTTTTCGAATTAAGCTAATTGAGTATCTACGTATTTAACAAGATCTTCTACTGTGTTGATGCCTTCGTCGCTTTCGATTTTGATGTCGAATTCATCTTCAATGTCGTTGATGATTTGGAATAAATCTAAGCTATCTGCATCTAAATCTTCACGGAAGTTTGTTGTCAATGTTACTTCTGCTTCATCTTTGTCTAATTGGTCCACGATAATTGCTTGAATTTTTTCGAATGTCATAATAAATTCCTCCAAAGTTTTGTTTTTTATAGTTTTATTATTAGCGAACCCCATGTGAGGCCGCCACCAAACCCGGTTAAGAGAATGTTATCTCCTGGTTGGATTTGTTTTGATGCTATCATTTGGTCCAGCAAGATTGGAATACTTCCTGCTGAGGTGTTTCCTGTTTCAGAAATGTTCAACCCAAATTTTTCGAAAGGTATCTTGGTCTTTTTACTGATTGCTTCTAACAGCCTTTTATTTGCTTGGTGAGCAACCACCCATGAGATATCTTCTTTATTTAATTTGCCTTTTTCGATGACATGATTGATTGTGGTCGGTACACTTCTTATTGCAAAATCAAAGATTCCCCGTCCATCCATTTCCAAATAATATGATTGTTCCTCATTATTCGGAATAAAAGGATTTTGAGTATTTTTTTGATCAGCAACAAGTGCCATGTGACGCGTCCCATCGGAGTGCAAATCTTCTGCAATGAATGAGTCTTCTTCCGAATCCATTGCTTCCAATAAAACACCACCCGCACCATCACCGAATAAAACAGCTGTTGAACGGTCTTGCCAGTTAATGACCTTGGACATGGTTTCTGCCCCTAGCACAAGTCCTTTTTTATAGTTACCACTTTTCATAAGATGACTAGCAGTGGAAAGTGCGTATATAAATCCCGAGCAAGCTGCACTCACATCAAAGCAAAATGCTTTTGCTGCACCAATTTTATCCTGCACTACGCAAGCTGTTGAAGGGGTCAAGGAATCCGGTGTCATCGTTGCAAGGATAATGAAATCCAACTCTTCTGCAGAAATGCCCCGTTTAGCCAAGATTCTCTTTGCAGCTTCACTTGCTAAATCAGAAGTATTTTCACCGGTTGATATGTGACGACTTTTAATTCCGGTTCGCTTCTGAATCCACTCATCACTTGTATCCATAAACTGAGCTAAATCATCATTTGAAACAGTGAATGCTGGTAAATAGTGACCTGTAGTGGTTATTTTAATTCCCATTGCCTCAATCCCGTTTATCGATATTTTCAACCAGTTCAAATAAGAAACTGTGAAGATTTTTCAAACCCTTTAGCAATACTTCTACCTCTTCATCTTCCATACCCACAATCGTTCTTTTAACCATTTCGCGATGAAACTTATCATGAAGTCGGTAGACAAGTTTTCCTTTTTTTGACAATCCTAGTCTGATAACACGCCGATCGTCTTCTCTCCTTAGACGGACTACATATCCTTTATTTACCAGTGTTCGAATCGCAACCGATAATGTTCCAGCTGTAATATTCAATTTTTTGGCAACTTCAGAAGACGTATGTTCTGCATAAAGACCGATAGCTTCGATAGTGTGCATCTCGCTGATAGATATGTCAGAAAAATTACTTACTTGCAATGCCTCCTCTTCAATATCCAGTACTTCGTTAAAAATGGAAACCAAATAATGATTGATTTGGTCTATGGAATGACTCAAAGAAAGGCCTCCCCTTAATAAAAGTATTTTTAATTAGTTCGATAACCAAATAGTTTGATACTCAAACCATTTGACTTACAAACTATAAATAAAATTCTGAAACTTGTCAAGAATATTTGTAAAATCCATCCAAGCTTTACTTTTTTTTAATATTTAACCCCGCGAATACGTGGTTTTAGAATATTGTTTTTTATAGGTTCCGCGCTGAATAGACAAAAAACCGTTGAGAAATTTCACCCAACGGTTTTAATCTTTATTCCTGTAAATATGTTGTACTACTCCCGATTTATAAACATTCGTCTCAACCAATTTCAATTCCACTCGATTTTTAATTGCCACAAAAAGGGGCTTCCCGGCTCCCAAAATGACAGGATGAATGGATAAGCGATATTCGTCTATTAAACCTTCATTGACAAATGCAGTTATTAATTCTGAACCTCCATATAACCAAATCCCTTTTCCTGGACGTGCCTTAATCTCAGCCATTTTTTCACTTATAGCTCCACTTAAGTACTCCGCTCCATGGCGTGTACGTGAAAAAACTAATATCTCTTTTTTAGCCAATGATGTGTCATCCAGCTCACGATACACATCATAACTTTTTCGACCCATAATAACGGTTTCGATTTGATTCAAATATTCACCAAATGCCATTTCGTCATCCAAAATACACCAATCTATTTCACCGTTTTGTCCTTCGATAAAACCATCGAGTGTGACCGCTAAATCCAGACTTATCTTTCTATTGCTCATTTCCCCATCTCCCATAAAGATACTTTTTTGGGTTCTTGGTTATCTGGTGTTGGCGAAGGAAATGCCCTTCGGCCTGTGTGTTTGCTTGTGTACTGCCGTGGGACCTCCCTGAGCCTGTAGTCTCCCTACCGTCCATCGGGATTTCCGAGAAGAATAGCTATCAACACCACAAATAATAGAACCCTTTTTTGACGACATGAAGAACTTACTGAATAGAGTATAACAAAAAAGGTCCACCCAATAAATGGATGGACCTTTCTTAAGACGTCTCAGGAGGGATTCGAACCCCCGACCGTTCGCTTAGAAGGCGAATGCTCTATCCTGCTGAGCTACTGAGACATTATTTTTAAACCAGAACATTGATTATTGTACGATATATTTCGAGAAGAGTCAATACTATTTTCAAAATAAATAAAAGAAAAATGACATGCCGTTTTTTGCCAGTGGAAAGCATTTATGTTTTCTTTTGAGATGCGACATAAGAAAAAAATTATCATTAGGTACCCAGTTCTTTCACCTGAATTTTGTAAAGACAGTTTGGCCAGAAAGCTTGTGAATCTCATTCAGGAGAAAAGTATGCTATAATAGATACAAATAGCAGGTTTTGGTTCTTGCTGATAAAGTGAGGAGACATCAAATGACGAAAAAGATTTCTAAAGAAACAAAGACTATGATTGAAACTCAGTTACGAAAAGGTACAAGTAATTCAAGAATTGCAAATTTGTTAGGTGTATCGTACGAAGAAGCTTTAGAAGTAGTTGATAGAATTAAGGAATCCATTCGCCCTGATGTTGGTGATGAAATACGGTTTACTTTCCGTGAGCATAAAATGGTCGGAACAATTCAAAAACTACTAACTAATAGTGCGGTCGTTGAAATAAACTGGGATCAATCCTCAGAAATTATGCGCGATATCTGTGAAGATAAAACGATTGTAAACTTCAAAGATATTGATGAATTTATGAATATCGGTTAATAAAATACAAAATAAAAGAACCTTCCAAAAGTGGAAGGTTCTTTTTTGTATTATAGTTTGGCGACGAAAACTTCTTCTACCGCTTGGGTTACTGCCAATTTGACATGTTCAAATGTCAGCCCACCTTGAATATACAATAAATAAGGGGGACGAATAGGTCCGTCTGCTGATAATTCGATACTTGCACCTTGAATGAACGTCCCTGCCGCCATAATGACTTGATCTTCATATCCCGGCATCGGTGCAGGTATGGGCGTAACATTTGAATCAACGGGAGAATATTTCTGTATCACTTGAGCAAATTGAATCATTGGCTCTTTAGCTGGTAAAGCAACCATTTGGATGAGGTCAGTGCGTGGATCATCCCATTTAGGTGTCGATTCCACTCCGAATTTTTCGAGCATTGCAGCAGTATAAACTGCCCCTTTAACCGCCTCACCAACAACGTGAGGAGCCAAAAATAGCCCTTGGTACATTTCCAATAAGCTATATAATGAAGCACCCGCTTCACGCCCTATTCCTGGCGTTGTAAGGCGATAAGCACACTTCTCGATTAAGTCCTCATTACCCACTAGATAACCGCCCATTTTGACAATTCCACCGCCAGGATTCTTAATAAGTGAACCTGCTATCAAATCCGCCCCAACTTCCAAAGGTTCCCGCGTTTCCACGAATTCACCATAGCAATTATCAACGAAGAAAATAGCATTTGGAACATGAGGTTTAATTGTTGAAATTATATTTTCAATCTCATCAATGGTAAAAGACGGTCGATTGGCATAACCACGAGAACGCTGAATACCAATTATTTTAGTTTTATCAGAAACGCGATCGAGAACAGCATTAAAGTCAACGCTGCCATCTTCCAATAAATCGATGTGTTGGTAACCGATATTAAATTCTTTTAAGGAGCCAATGCCATTTCCTGTGACGCCCACAATATCCAAGAGGGTGTCGTAAGGCTGACCTGTCACATACATCAATTCATCACCTGGTCGTAATACCCCTAATAAGGCAGTCGAAATAGCATGTGTCCCTGAAATGATTTGTGGCCGAACAATGGCGGCTTCTCCTTTAAATATATCCGCGTACAATTCTTCCAATGTGTCGCGCCCCATGTCATCGTATCCATAACCCGTACTAGGATTGAAATGATAATCGCTGACATTACATTTTCGGAAACCATCCAAAACTTTTTTTTGATTTTTAAGGGCTATTTTTTGAATCCGGTTAAAAATCGGTTGAATTTGCAAGTCTACTTTTTCTACTATTTCATCAATAAGACTAATTTCAGTACTACTCATTTAAACGTTTGTCTCCTAACCATTTTGAATTAGCTTTCGCATAACCTGTAACTACATATTCATTTGTTTCTTCATTCAAATCGATTGATTCAACGAATGTTTCTTGCTGAATTTGATTCAGCTTTGATCCGCCATCCAATAAAGAGACTGTTTTTGTATAGGGAACAAGTAATTTTTTAACTTCTTCCCATAAAAAACTTTTCAGGCGGTCAATATCTTCTGCATCCAATGCTGATATGACAATATTTGGTTGCAGATGCGGTATGAAGTCTGGATGCATAGCATCCTTTTTGTTGTAGACAGTAATCACCGGAATTTCTTCCATATCAAGATCCCGGATTAGGCCCATTACTGTTTCTTCCTGCTGCTCTACAAACTCTTGTGAGCAATCGACCACATGCAACAACAAGTCAACACTCTTACTTTCCTCTAGCGTGGACCTAAACGCATGAACCAACTGTGTTGGCAGATTTTGGACAAACCCTACCGTATCTGTAAGTGTAGCCTGAAATTGATTGGGAAATGTCATTTTGCGTGTTAATGGGTCCAAGGTCGCAAATAGCAAGTTTTCCTCAAAAGTATCGGCGTCAGTTAAACGATTCAGCAAAGTTGATTTTCCTGCATTCGTGTATCCTATTAAACCAATTTGGAAAACATGGCCTTCTTTTCTTTTTTCACGTGACCGTTTACGGTGCTCCTCTGTTTCTGCGAGACTTTTCTTGATTTCGGTTATTTGACGATTGATATGACGACGGTCGGTCTCTAATTGCGTTTCACCAGGTCCTCTCGTGCCTATACCACCACCAAGACGGGACATATTAATCCCTTGCCCGGTTAAACGAGGTAACAAATAATTCAATTGCGCAAGGGAAACTTGTAACTTCCCTTCTTTACTTTTTGCCCGCATGGCAAAAATATCCAGTATTAATTGGATGCGGTCGATAACTTTACAGTCAATTACATCCTGGATATTACGCATATGTCTAGGAGAAAGCTCCTGTTCGAAGATGACCGTTGACGGTTGTAATTCTTCTACCAGGTGGCTTAGCTCCTCCATCTTTCCTTTACCAATGACAGTTTTTGAATCGATGCTGTCCTTTTTTTGAGTTAAAACAGCCACAACTTCCCCTTGAGCCGTTTCAGTCAATCTTCTTAATTCTTCTAATTCATACTCAAATAAATCATCACTTTGTCTTGTTTGAACACTCACTAAAATAACTTTTTCTCTTTCGTTTGCTGTTTCGATGGTGTTTCCTCCTTTCTAAATGCTTCAGTTAGTTGCTGTACTTCTTTTAAATAGCTTTGGTCGGTCACGTCGAACCAGTGAACGTTTTTCATCCGATTTCGAAACCAAGTAAGCTGACGTTTGGCGTAACGACGGGAATTTTGTTTAACACTTGCTATTGCTTCTTCAAAAGTAATCCTGCCATCCAGATATGGGAACCATTCTTTATAGCCGATTCCTTTATGAGCTTGATTCATTTCTTTATCAGACAACTCATGTAATAAACGGGCCTCATCGAGCACCCCGGCTTCAACCATCATATCCACGCGCCTATTAATACGGTCATACAATACTTCCCGGTCACAATTTAAAGCAATTAATAGCGCATCAAATTTTGGTTCCTGAGAAATATCTTCCTGTTCAGAAAATAAAATCCCACTTACGTGGATGGCTTCCAACGCCCGGATAACCCGCCTTGAATTATTAGGATGAATATTTTCAGCTGCTGCGGGGTCAACTTCGTTTAATTTCTCCCATAATGCTTGAGCACCAGAGTCTTTTAAATATTCCTCCAGCATTCCGCGGTACACTGGATTTTCACCAGCATTTCCAAAATGCATGTCATTTAACAATCCCTGTATATATAACCCAGATCCACCTACAATAATCGGGAGCTTGCCTTTTTCCAGGATATGCTGGATAGCTTCCTCAGCTGCTTTTTTAAAGTCGCTCGCATTATAGGGTTCGTGGATATCAACGATATCTATTAAATGATGGGGAATACCCGCCATTTCTTCTTTTGTTATTTTCGCCGTACCAATATCCAGTTGGCGGTATACCTGCAAGGAATCTCCATTAACGATTTCACCATTGAATTGTTTAGCCAGTGAAATACTCAGGGCTGTCTTGCCAACGGCAGTTGGTCCCATGATTACAATAATTTTTGGTTTATTACTCACCTTGAATTTGTTTCCTCACTTTCATTGCCCTACCCGGATAATCGGTGATAATCATATCCACATTTTTGCTTAAGCAGTAACCTAAATCAAATAGGCTGTTCACTGTCCATAGACGCAAGGGCAGATTATCGGTATTGGAACGAATCATCCGGTTTACTAGCGTAAAACGACCATGCCAGGATTGAACAGGAATACCATTTGACAAGCTCTTGGTTTCCAAACCTTGCTTACCGAACAGAATGCCAAATTCTGCCCGGGGATTAATCGCTAAAAGCCTTTCTAATGTATCGTAATTAAAGCTGGAATAGATAATCTTGTATGCCGGTTGAATAGTCTCTACCATATTTAATACAATACGCTCTATGTCTTGATAATCAATCTGATCAGTCTTTAATTCTATATTCAATATTCCGTCAAAATGCTCATGTTTCAAAAAAAGTAATACTTCTTCAAGCGTGGGGATTTGTTCATCCGCGAATTTTTTCTTGAACCAGCTGCCCGCATCCAATTTTTTCAATTCTTCGACCGTGAATGATTGGACTAAGCCCTTCCCATTTGTCGTCCGATCAACAAATTCATCATGTATGACAACGGGGACTTTATCTTTGGAAAGATGGACATCCAACTCGATACCATCACACCCAGTTTCCAAGGCTTGTTTAAATGAAATCAAAGTGTTTTCAGGTGCCGTTCCCTTACTGCCGCGATGCCCCAAAATATGTGTCCGCATAATCACGCTCTCCTCACTTTTCCTTCTTTGCTAAATTCAGCAATTCTTCAGCGTGAGCAATAGACAAATTTGTAATCTCGGTCCCCGCTAACATTCTGGCGATTTCAGTCGTTCGTTTTTCGCCGGAAATTTTTTCAACATGCGTATATGTCCGTTCGTTGCTCACTTCTTTTTCAATGAAAAAGTGGTGGTCACTTATGGCTGCTACTTGGGCTAAATGTGTAATACAAAGAACTTGCGAGTGCTTGGACACAGCATGGATTTTATTAGCGATAGCTTGAGCAACTCTTCCGCTAACACCTGTATCCACCTCATCGAAAATAATGCTGGTAATACCTTGTGTTTGCGTGAAAATAGTTTTCATAGCTAACATCATACGGGACATTTCTCCCCCACTGGCTATTTTTGCCAATGGTTTTGGCGGTTCACCAACATTTGGCGCAATATAGAATTCCAGGGCATGGAGACCATGCGGTCGGATGTTTTGTTGGGAGTCAAATACAACTTGGAAAGTTGCTTTTTCCATATAGAGTGCTTTTAGCTGGTTTTGCACTTCCAGCTCTAATTTACGGGCTATCTCTCGACGCTTTTCGGTTAATAACTGACCCGTCTCAACTAGTTGTGTATGCGCCGTATCAAAGCGTTTCTGTAACTTTTCCAGATAACTTTCCTTATTTGAGATCATATCCAGTTCCACTTGTATGGATTCATAATATGATTTTATCTCAGTAATTGATTCGCCATATTTACGTCGCAATTGCTTCAATGTTTCCAGCCGCAGTTCAATCTCATTAAGACGACCTTCGTCATAACTCATTTCATCGATTTCATTACGGGTCGTGGTCGCAACATCCTGGAGTTGAAAATAAGCCTCAGATACACTGGTAGCCAATTCTTGGTAACTTTGTCCAAATGTTTCTATCCGTTGGATCGCTTCTAGACCTAATCCCACTTGATCGATAGCATTACCCTCTTCGCCTTGAAGGACTGCATATAAAGTAGTCAACCCCTGCAAAATTCTCTGGTAATTCGCCAATAATGTACGTTCTTCTAACAAGGTTGTTTCTTCATTATCATCTTGTAAATTTGCTTGTTCAATTTCATTTATCTGAAAGGTCAAAAGATCGATTCTTTGAATATTTTGTTGTTCATCCACCATTAAATTTGAACGTTCACTTTGGATTTGCTGGAATTCCCTGTACAAATTGTCATAATCATTCACTAGCTTTTGAAGTGATGGGTCTCCAAACTGATCCAGTAAATACAAATGTTTCTGCGGATTCATTAATTCTTGATGTTCATTTTGCCCATGTATATCAATGAGATAACCGGCAATTTCTCGTAAAACAGCAACAGTGACAATGGTCCCATTTACACGCGTAACATTTTTTCCGCTAACGCTGAGTTCTCGTTGGAGAATGACTTGGTCGGGGTCAGGGGTTATACCATATTCTTCCATCAAGCGAGCAAGTATGGGTGTTGAGGGCATTTCAAATAAGCCTTGCACAACTGTCTTATTCTCCCCATGACGTATTAAATCTGAACTTGCTCTTCCACCTGCCAATAAACCAACAGCATCAATAATAATGGATTTACCGGCACCCGTCTCACCTGTAAGTACGGTCATTCCACCATCAAAACTAATTGTTAGGTTATCGATAATTGCGAAATTTTTTATTGCTAGTTCTTGCAACATGTCAATTCTCCTTACGTATCAGTGAAGCCGAATGGTTTTATTTTTTAGTTGCTCATGCGCATCCTCGATAACAGCGTCTATAGAAACTTCTCCAGAGGTCGTCCCCAGAGCACTATCTTCTGTCGCTACTAAATGAGCCAAGAACTCTATATTCCCTGTTCCTCCGGTAATAGGAGAAAAATCCAGGCCCGCTACATCAAAGCCTGTCAAATTTGCAAATGCAAGTATTTCTTCCAGTACTTGTTTATGTACGCTTGGATCAGAAACAATCCCTTTTTTTCCGACTTTTTCTTTTCCAGCTTCAAATTGCGGTTTAATCAAAGCTACAGCTGAACCACCGGGTTTTAAAATTGTCTTTAAGACTGGAAGAATCAGTTTTAATGAAATGAAAGATACGTCCATACAGGCAAAGCCAGGTTGCCCTTCTTTAAAATCTTCCAGTTTACTATAGCGGAAATTAGTTTGTTCCATTGTTGTGACACGTTCATCATTTCTGATTTTCCAATCGAGTTGGTTTGTTCCTACATCAAGTGCATAACAATGAGAAGCGCCATTTTGTAGCGCTACATCAGTAAAACCGCCTGTAGACGAGCCGATATCCAATACGATGATTCCCTCTAGCGAGATATCAAAAACATCAAGTGCTTTTTCTAGTTTCAATCCCCCACGACTCACATACTTTAACGTTTCCCCTTTGATGTGTAATCGGGTAACGACTGGTACCTTTTCACCGGGTTTATCATAACGTAAATTGTTTTGGTCATAAATTTGGCCGGCCATAATCATTCGCTTAGCTTTTTCGCGTGAATCAGTAAGCCCTTGTTGCACTACTAATAAATCAATCCGTTCTTTTTCCATCTTTTATGCTCCCATTTCAATCCTGACATAATCCATCATCTGGAGTAATATATTCAAACTTTCTAAATTGTATGTTCCAGATTCAAGCGAACGCGCTAAATTATTAATTTCTTTTTCTGCAGCCTCGATTTCGCCTTCCAATTGTTTTAGGGCAGGTTCCAACCCTAATAACGAAGGATACGTATTTTTCCCTAATTCAGCGTCTTGGCCTGCTTTTTTTCCGGATTGGTCAGAATCATAAACAACATCTTTTAAATCATTATGAATTTGATAGGCTAATCCTAAATGTTTTGCATAACTCAAAAGTGAGATGGATGCATTTACCGGTATATCCGCAATGAGGCTACCGGCAGAAATCGCATATTCAATCAAGGCACCCGTTTTTTGACGATGGATTGCTTGTAATTCTTCCAATGTTAACTCTTTGCTTTCGCCTTCGATATCCGCCATTTGTCCAGATACCATTCCTTTAGGACCAGCTGCGACCGCCAAATTTTTTGCAAGTTGGACCCTTTTATTGAGCGGCAACTCTTCATGATCCAAAATCATCGTGAAGGCGGTAGTCAGCATTGCATCACCCGCTAAAATAGCTATCGCTTCATTAAATTTTTTATGGGTCGTAAGCTTTCCTCTGCGATAGTCGTCATTATCCATCGCAGGTAAATCATCATGAATTAATGAATAAGTATGAATCCATTCTAATGCCGCTGCTACCGGAAAAGCTTGAGTCATATCCCCGTTACCGAATTGAACAACAGCCAAGAGCAACATAGGGCGGAACCTTTTTCCACCTGTAGAAAGTGCATAGGTCATGGCCGATTTGAGAGTATCAGAATCATTCGCATAGCGATTTAAATTTCCTTCCATATACTCTTCAAATTCCAGCATATATTTTTTTAATTCCTTTTCCATTATTTCACCCATTTCTGATTATTCCAAAGTCTCTAAATCCTGGATATCCCCGTCAGGAGAGATCATTTTAGTCAATGTCCGTTCAGCATTATTTAGGGTATCTTGACAATATTTGCTTAAGACCATTCCCTCTTGAAAATTTGATAACGCATCTTCTAACGGTACATCGCCAGATTCTAACTTTGTAACAATGGCTTCTAATTTCGCCATGGCATCTTCAAAAGTGAGTCCATTTAATTCTTTATCAGTCATGTTCATTCTCCTTGATTTCAATGATTTTAGCTTTCAAGTTTCCGTCGAGCAAGTGGATCTCTACAGTTTGATTTAATTTTGCATCATCAACGGATTTTAAAATACCATTCTCATCCTGGATGTATGCATATCCACGGTTCATGATTTTTAGGGGGCTTAACATATCAAGGGAAACCATTTTTTGGGAAAGCTCTTGTTTTTGTTTATCCATATAACGCAACATCGTTTCATGCAAATCCTCATCCGCATTTTTCCAAGTTTCTTTTAAGATGCGAACTTGATTGAGTGGATTTACATTTCTCAATTGCAGTTCGAGACGGTGATGGTTATGGGTTTGCTGTTCCATCATTTTCATGGCAACTGTTTGAAGATTGGAAGTTAATTGATCTACCCTCATCAAATGCCCTTCATACAAACGCTTTGGTTGCCTGAAAACATAGGAGTGCATGAGGCGATTTAATTTTTCACTTCCGATGGCTACTTTATTACGCATCACTTGATAGAGGCGCTGTTCTTCTTTTTGAATAGATAAGAGCACTTCTGCCAATACGGGAACGGATAATTCTGCTGCAGCTGTCGGTGTCGCTGCTCGTACATCAGCCGCCAAGTCAGAAAGTGTTGTATCCGTTTCATGGCCAACTGAAGAAATAATTGGAATATTCATGGCAACTATTTGTCTGATGACCGCTTCTTCATTAAAAGACCATAAATCTTCAATGGAACCCCCACCACGTCCGATAATTGCCAAATCAAAATCTTCCGTTTCATTAATCCGTTTTAAGTTCGTAACAATGCTCTGGGCAGAGTCTTTTCCTTGAACAACTGTTGGATAAAGAACTAATTGGACAATGGGATAACGTCTTTTAATCGTAGTCATGATATCTTTAATGACTGCCCCACTCTGGCTTGTTACTATTGCTATTTTTTTTGGATATTTTGGTAAGGTTTTTTTCGGGCGGCTGAACAATCCTTCTTTGGACAGTCTCTCTTTTAATTCTGAATAAGCTTGATACAAGGCGCCAATGCCATCGGGCTCCATATGTTCAACGACTATATTGTAGCTTCCGCTTGGTTCATAAACATTTACACGACCGATGACCAAAACTTTCATGCCATCTTCAAGCTTGAACTTGAGTCGGTTAAATTCTCCCCGATACATGACTGCTGCTATAACAGAGTTATCATCTTTGATACTAAAATATTGGTGATTCGGCCGTTTTCTATAGTTAGAAACTTCACCCGTTAAAAAAACCCGTTCTAGATAGGGATCAGCATCAAATTTACGTTTTATGTATTTTGTTAGAGCTGTTACCGTTAAATATTGTTGGGTGCTCACTTAACCACCTCAGTCTGTTTCTACTTTATTTATTGTTTGGTCTAATAACATGGTAATGGTCATCGGTCCGACTCCCCCTGGTACGGGTGTTACGAAACTCGCGATACCCTTGACAGAGTCTGTATCTACGTCCCCAATAAGCTTACCCTCAGCACTTCGGTTCATTCCCACATCAACGACAACGGCACCTGGTTTAATAAATTCTCCCGTTATCATATGACCTCGCCCAATAGCCGCTACAAGGATATCCGCTTGTTGTGCCAATTCTTTCAGGTTTTCAGTTCTTGAATGGGCGATGGTGATGGTCGCATTTTTCTGCATTAACATCAACGCCATTGGTTTTCCAACAATGTTGCTCCTACCTATGATTAAAGCATTTTTTCCTTCTATAGAGATGTTATAAGCTTCCAGCAACTTCATAATTCCATAAGGCGTACATGGTAACGTACTAACATTACCCAAAAGAAAATTTCCCATATTCATCGGATGGAAACCATCGACATCTTTGGAATAATGAATGGTGCGTAGAACTTTTTGCTCATCAATATGTTTTGGAAGTGGTAATTGAACCAATATTCCGTGGACAGTCTCATCCCTATTTAATAACTCTATTTGATCGAGCAATTCTTGCTCGCCTATTGATTCGGGTAAGCGAATCACTTCTGATTTTATACCTACTGTATTAGCTTGCTTTTCCTTATTTCTTACATAAACTTGACTGGCTTTATCTTCACCAACTAAAATAACTGTTAACCCAGGAATTTTACCCTGCTCCCGTAAACGGTCCACGCGATTTTTCATATCAGCTTGCATTTGTTGTGCTAATTTTTTGCCATCTAATATTTTTGTTTCCATAAAGTTACCACATCCTGAGTTTTTTCTTTATTCTATCATAATGGGGAGAACTACCAAAGCACCTTAATCAAAAGAAAAACCCTAATGATTTTACTCATTAAGGGTTTTGGATTTCTTTAAGTAAATTTGAAAGAACTGCATTTATGAATTTACGTGAACTGTCATCGCAATACTGCTTAGCTAGTTCTATCGCTTCGTTCAAAGCAACTGTTTGTGGAACATCAGTGTTTTTGGAAAAAACCATTTCATAGGTCGCAATCTGTAAAATAATGACATCAGCTTTTGCCAGGCGGTTCATAGTCCATTTCTTTAAAAAGGGCTGAATTGCCTCATTAATCGCTGCTTCATTGTCTAATACACCGTTTACCAACTCATCTAAATAAGGATATTCTGGAATGACAAATTCATCGCTTGCTTCTTCTGAATCGCTAAGAAGTGCCATCGAAATTGCTTCTTCGCGCTCTAATTCCGCGTTTGATCGAATTTGGAAAATCGCCTGTAATGCTTTTTCTCTAATTTGATGCCGATTTAATGAAGGAAAGCTCACGCTTGCTCCTCCAATCCTTTGGCTAGGGCCGCTTGATGTTTTTCAACTTCTCTAGGCGTAACCAGACCAACTACATGAACGTTGACAATCGCAATGTCTAAATCACTCATGAATAAGATTTGTTCTTTAATTTTTGTTTGCATTTCAAGAGCTACTTTTGGCACGGAGACCCCGTATTTTAAGTAGCAATACACATCAATGGACAATCCATCTTCAGTATTATTCAAATGAATGCCTTTATTGTGTGAGGAGCGTCCTAATAATTCGTTTACCCCACTCTTGAATGAACCTTGCATCGCATAGACACCGTCGATTTCATTTACCGTAATGCCAGAAATGATTTCAAGTACTTCAGGTGCAATTTCAATCGTACCAAGGCCTTTATTTTTTTCTTCTAAAAGAATGTTTACTTCTTCCACACTCTTCAACCCCTCTTCAGTCATTATTATCCACGTGATACGTATGAACCATCCTCAGTGTTGATAACAAGTTTGTCTCCTGCATTTACAAAGAAAGGGACGTTAACATATAATCCGGTTTCCATTTTAGCTGGTTTTGAACCACCTGAAGCTGTATCTCCTTTGATTCCTGGCTCAGTTTCTTCAACTGTCAATGTAACGGTATTAGGTAATGTCACACCTAATGTTTCTGTTTCATACATAATAATATGTACTTCCATGTTTTCCAACAAGTAGTTTAGTTCGTGCTCAAGTTGTGCGGCTTGCAATTCAACTTGTTCATAGTTTTCAGTATCCATGAAAACATAAGAACCGCCAGATTCGTATAAATATTGCATTTTACGGTTAGAAATGTGAGCACGCCCAACTTTTTCGCCAGCACGGAAAGTTTTTTCTTGAACAGCACCAGTACGTAGATTTTTTAATTTAGAACGTACAAAAGCTGCCCCTTTACCTGGCTTAACGTGTTGGAAGTCAACTACTTTCCAAAGGCCACCATCCATTTCGATTGTAAGACCGGTTTTAAAATCATTCACTGAAATCATATTGAATCCTCCTGAGACATCATTTTGCTTAATTTTACCACATTTTCGTTCTTTCTACCTACGAATTATACAATAATTAGCTCTTTGGGTGAAAATGTCAATACTTCATTCCCATTTTCGGTAATTAATAAGTCATCTTCGATACGAACCCCGCCCAAGCCTTCAATATAAATACCTGGTTCGTTGGTGATAATGTTGTTTGGAACTAATACTTTGGGTGATTTCTGTGACGTGTTTGGACCTTCGTGAATTTCCAATCCAATACCATGACCGTTAGAATGGCCGAAGTATTCACCGTAACCTTTTTCCGTAATATAATCACGCGCTACACTGTCTACTTCGATACCGCTCATACCTGCTTTTGCTTCCGCGTTTACTTTCAACTGTGCTTGAAGAACAATATCATAAATTTCTTTCAACTTAGGATCAGGTTCACCCACAGAAACTGTACGTGTCATATCAGAAACATATCCTTTGTAATAACAACCAAAGTCAAGGGTTACAAAATCACCTTGTTCAATTAATTTATCACTTGCCACACCATGGGGCATTGCAGAACGGTAACCACTCGCCACGATTGTTTCGAAAGATACGCCAGTCGCTCCTTTTTCACGCATAAAGAAATCTAATTTATTGGCAATTTCGATTTCTGAAACCCCAGGTTTGATGAAATCAAGAATATAAGTGAATGCTGCATCAGAAATAGCACAAGCCGCTTTAATAGTAGCAATTTCTTCTTCATCTTTAACTTCTCTGAGTTCTTCAATAATACCTGAAGCCGGAACTAAGTCACTGGACAGTAAAGATTCCAGTTCATCATAACTTCTGAATGAAACATAGGCATCCTCGAAGCCTAATGTTTCGATTTTGCAATCTTCAACAATTTTTGCAACTTCTTTAAATATTGGTCCAAGGTTGCGAACCACTTTAAATCCTCTTGCTTGATCTGCCGCTTGTTTTGTATAACGGAAATCCGTTACGAAATATGCTTCATCCTGGGTAACGACAGCCAGACCTGTAGTACCGGTAAAGTTGGAAACATACCGTAGGTTATATGGGCTGGTCACCAGTATTGCATCCATTTTTTCTTCTTTTAAAACTGCTTGTAATTTTGATAGTCTGCTCATAAACAGCAACTTCCTTTCTGCATTTCAGAAATCATTCTTATCTATTATAACAAAGAATTAAACGTTTCGGAGAAAAATACCGTTTGCCAACTGATTTTTTTCAGTTGGCAAACGGTTAGTTGATAATTATAGTTTTAATTTCAGTATAACCGGAAGGCAGATGGCAGGTTAGCAGGTAACTCTTATCACTGATTTTTTCAATTTGTACCCTACCGATATTAAATGCAATTAATTTTGCATGATCATTTTCGCTTAATTCACTTTCCGTAATAGAAAGTAGAGTTTGGGCCTGGTAGTGTTGGGATAAGAGAATATAGGTTTCCATTTGATTCTCATATATTTCCATAACACTAAAAAAAGTAAGTTGGGTAATAACGAGTGCTACCAATACAATTGGGAGGACTGCGCCTCTATTGCCTTTTCTTTTCAATCGCCATCGACCCTCTCAAAATTTGACCATTTTTGAAATGAGATTCTATTGAAAGACCGTTTTCAGTTTCCTGAAATTTTACATCCTTGACTTTATTTAACATGGGAACATAGCCAGTGCCGTTTCTCAGCCATTTAATTTTTGCAGCTGAAAGCGAGTAGGTGATTTTATCTTTTGTTTGATTTTCCTCTAGGGTCACTTCGTAAGGGACGACTTTTATCATTTTTTTATCAATAACATCATTTTCAACTTGATTTAGAAATATATGCCACTCAATATTTTGTTTTTGATCTTCCATAACGGTTTCTGTTTTCACCATTGTCTGCAGTGTCGTTCCCACCAATAGCAACACCAAACTGTTTACCATCAACGCAAACAAGCTTTCTAGGAGTGTGAATCCTTTGTTATTTCTGAATTCAAGGCAATATTTCCACATATAACACCTCTATTCCTTCGGGATAAGAAATCGTTATTTGCTGCTTGTTTTCTTGTCCACTCCATATCATCTGATAACCGTCACTAGTCCTACTGGAAATAACGCCACGGTCTTTATGAAGAATCACACTATCCTGGAAATAGCGCCATCCTTCCACTTCTCTTTGGATATTTTGAACTTTTTGCATCATTTGTGCGATTACAGGAATCATGGTCACAATCACGAGACTGATTATGCTCAAACTGACCAAACTCTCAACTAACATGAAACCACCTTCATTTTTTAGTTTCTTCAACTTCCATCCTCCCTAATCCAAATTGGAAAGATATTCTGATATTCAAATGATTGTTCCAAAAATTGACGGTGGAAGGAGGTATGTATCCCGTATGACTTTTAATCCAGAAGGAACTGAAATTAGTGGCTGTTACTGATGAAGGTAAAACAAGTCGTTTTTGAGTTCCCATTTTGATTGAGTCATCTTGGGAAAAATAATAAATAGTTTCTCCATTCTCTTTTTTTCTTTCAACAATGACTCCTCTTCCTGTGACGACCGCCTTATTTTGTGCATTTTCGATTTCACTCATAAATTCTTTAACAAAAAAACGTAGTTCGTAATTATCTGTTTGAATACTTTTAACTTGTATACCAACCATGAATATTATGGATGTAATCAAAAGCACAGTAAGAGTTTCGAGCAAAGTGAATCCTGCTTTTTTCACGGTATGGTAATTGCCCAAATCTCAGCTTTATCAACCTGTTCTTGCGTGAGGTATCCACCCTGTTCTAACTCTGCCAGCGTACTTGGGGCGGTTCCATTCTCTAACTTATATATGCTGGCTTGTGACTCAATAACCCGGGTTAAAGCATACTCAGCTTCCTCATCTACATTTTCGGTTGTTTTGGAAATATTTGGAACAATCAACAAACTCAGTACTGAAACAATTACCAGCACAATCAGCATTTCTATCAATGTAAAACCTCGTTTATTTTTAATTGCTTTCATTTTAATAGACTCCTCTCATCATGTTTAGCATCGGCAACATCAACGTTAAATAGATTAGTATAACCAGTAGCCCTATCCCCATAAAGATGACTGGCTGAACAATTTGAATCAATCTCTCAATCCGTTCAATTAATTCTTTAAAGCATGTCACAGAATAAAATTTTAGTTTGATAGCCACTTGACTAGTAAGTTCACCGTGGTGAATAATCCATGACATTTCTTGATTGAAAATTAGGGTATCTGATATAAAGTGAGGTAAGGTATCCCCTGAAAGAAGACTATTGGACATTTTATGTGCTAATTCTGCCATCAAAGGATCGGTTTTTAATTGTTTCATCATTTCAATCATTTGACTGACTGAAAGCCCATTCTCCAAAAAGCAGGAGAGTTCCCTGGCAAAATAAAAAGAATAATAAAGGCGCACGTAGTTACCAACTAGGGGGATTTGTGTCAAAAAGCACGCGCGATAATATACGTCTTTCTTTTTCCAATAAAATCCAAAACAACATAAGGTAATAAACAGGACGCTCGTCGTTCCCCATGCAATGTGAGGTAAGTATTTCAAATACCAAAGTACAAATCGCGTCAAGTTATTAGCATTCCCCCCTACTGACTGGAGGGTCGGCAGCATAAAACGTCTAACAATAAACAACATCGTAATGGCCATAAAAACAAGAAACAAGGGATAAATGGCAACTTTTTTTAACATCCGACGTTGTTTATCAATTGTTTGAATATATTCGGCACAAAAATTCAATGTTTCAACAAAGTTACCGTTTAGAACAGATAAATGAAGTTGGGTTAACATTCTATGGTTAAATCCTAATGGTTGGATAGCATCAACGAAAGAAAAACCTCGTTCTAATTGTTGTGAGACAGCGTTGATTGCTTTTTTTTGTGATCCCATTGTAATTTGTAAAAAATGAAGACCATCAATCAGAGGAAAACCTTCGTGTAACAATTCTGATAACTGCAATAAAAAATTCACCTGTATCTTAGAGGACCACTTTTTATGTAACATAGTGGTTTTTAAAGTCTTTTTCGCTAATATAGCCACAACCATAGGCTTTTCGTAACTTTGCATTCATTTTTGCAAAGTCTCGATTCCCCTCCTTACATTTCAAAGTCGATTCTAAATTTTTTGAGGATAAAATTTCAAACATAACGGCTTTTTTCTCGGTCGTTTGATTATGACGACAGTATATTGAACAAGCGCCTTCGCATAATGGACAGAATTTATTAATCAGACGTTGCGATAACACCCCAATCAGGGACTGACGTAATTGCTCCATTGAAACCCCTAATTCCAATAAGCGTTCAATTACACCAACGCAGGATTTAGCATGAATGGTCGCTAATACTAAGTGCCCAGTTAATGCGCTACGGATAACCATTTTGGCAGTTTCGACATCCCTGATTTCTCCAATAACAAGAATATCGGGATGATGCCTGAGAGATTGTTTAATTAAAACCTCGTACGATAGACCTGCCTTTTCATTGACTTCCGCTTGTAAGAATTTGGGTTCCTTAATCTCAACGGGATCTTCCATAGTGATTACTTGCATGGGTTCACTCGCATACTTTTGCCTTAATAAATGATAGATGGTGGTAGTCTTCCCTGAACCAACAGGACCAGAAAATAAAATCAAGCCACTTTTGTGATTGAGTAGGCGTTCTAGTTCATCGTATTCACCTGGAAAAAATAATTGCATTTTTTCATTTGATTGTTGGTGATGGTCATACAGGATTCTTAAGACCATTGATTCCTGATACAAATAATTTGAAATAGTCGATATTCTCAATTCCAATACTTGACTATCAATCTGAATATGACAAGATCCAGATTGCGGTCTACGCCTTTCACCAATATCCATACTAGCTGAAAATTTAAAATGAGCCAGGTAACGCAATCCAGTGTCTAACGGCATTTGAAACATTCGCTGTAGTCCAGATGGAACACGAAAAAATACTTCGTACTGAGAGGGGCTTGGTAAGACATGAATATCCGAGATGCCGTTTCTCATGGCCAGGCGTAGCATTTCTTGAATCTGCTTTTCCAATGTTAAATTCCTCCTTTCATATATATATAAGCAAAAAAAGCTAAAAAGCTTTTTTTTAAAAATTAATTTTTTCTCATTAAGGGATTTGTTTTCTGAAAACTGATTGCTTCGGGCTATAATGGATTCATTCATGTAAGAAAGGAGTTTTGAAGAATGAAAAAAAATATATTTTATTCCCTTTTGTGGTGTACACTAGGAGCTTTCATTTTCTCAATTGCTATTAACACATTCTCGATTCCCAATAATCTGGGTGAAGGTGGCGTAACCGGAATTGGATTGATGATTTATTATTTAACGAGCTTGCCTGTTTCTGTCACCACGTTAATTTTAAACGGCATTATATTAATTATTGGCTACCGATTCTTGGATCGAATGACGATGAGACTAACAATTTTTTCTATGCTGATGACTTCTATCTTTCTCCAATTGACTTATGGCTGGTCCTATGAGATGGATTTAATCATTTTGGCACCGTTATGTTCCGGAGCTTTAGTGGGAGCTTCAGTTGGAATCATTATGCAAGCGGGAGGATCAACAGCAGGAACTGATATCATCGCTTTAATCATGAACAAGTATTTGGGTTGGAGTACAAGTATCGCCTTGGTAGTATTGGACATCATTATTGTGACACCTTCCATCTTTATAATTGGTTTGGAGAATGTGCTGCTGACGATAGTACATCTATATGTACAAACCAAAGTGCTAAACTTTATTCTAGAAGGGTTCAATCCCAAAAAATCTGTATTCATTGTGAGCGATAAGCACGAAGAAATTGCCAAAGAGATTGAACATATTATTGGTCGGGGCATGACCTTATTCTATGCAGAGGGATATTATCGTAAAGATAATAAAAAAGTCATTATGGTTGTGATTAACCGTCAACAACTGATGCCTCTGAATAAACTCATTACACACATTGATGACAAAGCTTTCGTTGTTATTAGCGAAGTACAAAATGTGGTTGGTGAAGGGTTCTCATACATTGTTTCAGACGAAGAATATCAAGTTAAAATGACAGAGTATATCGAAAATAAGGAATATGAGAGTTAATCTGTACAAAAAAAGGTTTGGCGAAAAAATTCGCCAAACCTTTTTGTTATTCTTCATCATCTAAATTTGCGTTGTGATAAACTTCTTGCACGTCATCGTCTTCTTCTAACTTTTCAAGCATTGTGCGGAACATTGTTTCTTTGTCAGCATCAATATCAACCATTGTCTGCGGGATCATTGTCGATTCGGCTTGCGCCAAAGTATAACCTTCAGACTCCAAAGCATCACGAACTGCATTCAATTCAGAAGGGGCAGTATAGATTTCGAATACATCTTCACTTGTTTCCAGTTCTTCACCACCTGCTTCCAATACACTCATTAACATTGTATCTTCATCAACGTCTAAACCTTCACGCTCGATTGCGATATACCCTTTGCGATCAAACATATAAGCTACTGAACCGGATTCTCCTAGAGCCCCACCATTTTTATTAAATGCAACACGAATATTTGTGGCTGTACGGTTACGGTTATCTGTTAAGGCTTCAACTAATACTGCAACACCGTTAGGCCCATAACCTTCATAATAGATTTCTTCATAGTTTTCACCTTCCCCAGAAGATGACGCTTTTTGAATTGCTCGATTGATATTATCATTTGGCATATTTGCCGCTTTTGCTTTTTCGATTTTCAAACGCAAAGCCGGATTAGATGAGGGATCAGGACCGCCTTCTTTCGCTGCAATATAGATTTCCTTAGAAAATTTTTGGAAAACTTTCCCTCTTTGTTGATCTGCTGCACCTTTAGAATTCTTGATCTTACTCCATTTTGAATGTCCTGCCATTCAAATCCCTCTTCTCTCATAGTTTATTTACTCACATATTCTATCAATGAATGATGATTCATGCAATTCCTTTTGCGTTTTAGAAAGTAATAGTCTAAAGTAAATAATAGTAATTAATGGAAGGAAGTTTTCAAATGAAATATGCATTGACATGGGACTTGGAAAGTATTTTCTCCGGAGGCAGTCACTCTGATGCCCTACAGAACAAGCTTAAAGAAATAAGCACCTTATTGGATGAATATACCCAACTAGCTGAAGAATGGAAGCCACTGAACGATAAACCTGATTATCATGGTCTTTCTGTTCTTATATCAAAAAGTGAAGTGATAACAAACGGTCTCGGCCAAGCTGGAAGCTATATTAATGCCGTTCAATCAGCAGACGTTTCTGATGCGCATGCAGGCACTGTACTTTTCCAAGTAGCTAAGCTTCGCGGAAACTATACCATCATACAAAATACAATCGTCAAAAAACTGGCAACCATTACTGACGAAGATTTTAAAACATTAATCAGTAATGATGCTTTTAGTGCATTATCCTTTGCTTTATCAGAAACGCGTGACGAAGGAAAGCGTCTTTTGAGTGAAAAGGAAGAAAACGTGATTTCCAAATTAAGCCAGGATGGATTCCAGGCCTGGAGTAATCATTACGATTCACTTGTATCTTTGATTAAAATATCTGTTAAAGATCAAGATGGAAATATACAAGAATTATCAGCTGGCCAAGCAATGAACCGGATGTATTCAGATCCAGACCCGCAAGTGCGTAAACAAATTTTTGTGGAATGGGAAAAAGCTTGGGGACATTTCGCACCCCTCTTCGCAGATACATTGAACCATTTGCAAGGATTCCGTCTGGAAAACTATAAATTACACGGTGAAACAGACTTTATGGTAGAGCCATTACGCTACAATCGCATTGAAAAAGCTTCTTTGGATGCAATGTGGAACGCCATCAGCAAAAATAAACACCCCTTCTTGGACTTCATGAACCGTAAGGCTGCTTTGATGGGCAAGGAAAAACTAGCTTGGTACGATGTTGATGCGCCAGTTTCCATCGGCGATTTCAAAGCTCGTACATTTAGCTATGATGAAGCCGTAGATTTTATTATCGAAAACTTTGCCAAATTCGGTCCTAAGTTGGCAGAATTCTCACAAAATTTAATTGAAAATCGTTGGGTTGAGGCAGAAGATAGATCGGGGAAACGGCCGGGTGGTTATTGTACAAGCTTACCCGAAACAAAAGAATCACGGATTTTCATGACCTTTACCGGTTCAGCAAGCGATATGAGCACGTTGGCTCATGAAATTGGTCATGCCTTCCATAGCTATACAATGTGGGATTTACCACGCATGAATACTCGCTATGCAATGAATGTGGCAGAAACAGCCTCAACTTTTGCTGAAACGCTTGTCGCTAGTGCAACGGTAGAAGCAGCTGAATCTGAAGAAGAAAAAATTTCATTATTGAACACAAAACTGGAAAATGCGACGGCAATGTTTATGAATATTCACGCGCGTTTCCTATTCGAAAATGCCTTCTATTCCGAACGTCAAAATGGACTGGTAACAGCCGATCGCTTATCAGAATTAATGGTAAATGCTCAAAAAGAAGCATTTGATAATCAGCTAAGTGAATATCATCCCCATTTTTGGGCCTCAAAACTTCATTTTTTCATTGATGATATTTCCTTCTATAATTTCCCTTACACTTTCGGCTTCTTATTCAGTTTAAGCATTTTTGCAGAATACAAAAAGAATCCTGAAGGTTTTGAGGATAAATATATTGCCTTGTTGAGAGATACAGCAGTAATGAGAACAGAAGACCTTGTCCAAAAACACTTAGGTAAAGATATCACCGTAGAAGATTTTTGGAAACAAGGCATTGATATTATGGCCGAAGATGCGAAAGCATTTCTGGAATTAACTGAAAAATATATGGACTAAAGTACAGGAGAGTGTGAAAAAAGGCGTTTAGCCCTGAACCACTGGAACGAATAAGCATAGGATGGTCGCAGACCAGCTGAGCATTATTATGGGGGCACTGTCGGCTGACGCCAAGTGTATCATGTTTGTAAGCTGCTGAAGCAGCAATAACCAGGACAAAGTGGCGTCGGGGCTGTCTTTTTGAGCACGTTTGTGTTGAATTATTCGTAATAGATAAGGAGCAGGGAGTTATCTCCCTGCTCCTCTTTATGTAGGTTAATTGGTGTTTGTTGAAGGAAATGCCTTACAGGATTCCCGAGAAGAATACTGGCCAACACCATAAATGATTGAATCTTTATTTTTTTACAATCACGGGTAAAACCTTGGGAAATATTTTAATAACCAGGCTACCTCCTTGCTCTTTTTCGCCATCAATGTTGATGCTCGAATTTTCTGGGACTTCGATTTTAGCCTCTGAAAACGAAAAAATATTTATTTGCGGATTCTGGTGAATTTTGCCCGCTAGTATTTGTGCGACAAAGAAACCGGCTTTTATTAGCTTAAAAATAGGAAAGAACATGATATGCAGCTTACCGTCATTGGGTTTTGAATCTTTAAAAAACTTCTCCATTCCAGCTACAGAATTTCGCAAAGATATGACTAATAAGGAGGTTTCCCCTTCAAATTCCTGATTATCCAACTGGATTTTATAGGGAAAACTTTGTTGTTTAAAAGCATACCGAACACCGTTCATAAAGTATGCTCCCCTTCCCCATTTATTTTTAGCCTGTGAAGTTACATCATGAATAGCCTGGGGAATGCCTCCAAGTGCAATCAACGAGATAAAGTAAGAAGTATTCACTGATCCGACATCAATTTTTTGAATACTATTCTGTCCTAATATGTTAATGGCTTCATTAGGATCTAGGGGAATATCCAAAGAACGAGCCAAGTCGTTAACAGTCCCAGCAGGTACAATACCTAAGGTAGCCATGTTCTCATTTTGCATCATGCCATTTACTACTTCTCGGACGGTCCCATCTCCACCAACTGACACAATAATATCTGCAGTGGTATCTTTCGCAAATTGGGTTGCATCTCCTTTTCCTTTTGTGTAAGCTATCTCGACCGGAAAATATTGTTGATTCAATTTTTCAGTTAAAATATTTAAAAATTTATGGAAGTCTGCTTTTCCGGATGATGGATTAATAATGACGAGACATTTTTTCACACTATCCCCCCTTTTGTTTAAAAGTCTAACATGTGAGCTTTTATGTAGCCACAAATAACTATTAGGACTATAATAAAGAGTAAAAGTAAAAATTATTGGAGGAATTATCATGGCAGGAGATTTTCGTGTCCTACTATTTTATAAATATGTAGAAATTGAAAATGCAGAAACATTTTCTAAAGAACATTTAGAAGTATGCAAAAAACTAGGTTTGAAAGGTCGTATTTTGGTATCAGAGGAAGGCATCAATGGGACTTTGTCAGGAACAATCGAACAAACAGATGCCTATATCGCCCTTATGAACGAAGATACACGATTTAATGACATTATGTGGAAAATTGATGAGGCAGATGGACATGCTTTCAAAAAAATGTTTGTCCGTTACCGTCCTGAAATTGTTTCTCTACAATTGGGAGAGGATGATTTAAATCCTAATCAAGTAACCGGCGATTACCTATCACCGCAAGAATTTAAAGAAGCAATCCTGGATGAAAACACAGTAGTTATCGATGCACGAAATGACTACGAATACGACTTAGGTCATTTCCGTGGAGCGGTTAGACCTGACATCCGTAATTTCCGTGAACTCCCACAATGGATTCGTGATAACAAAGAACAATTCATGGATAAACGTGTCGTAACCTATTGTACTGGAGGAATCCGTTGCGAGAAATTCTCCGGTTGGTTAGTTAAAGAAGGTTTTAATGATGTCGGCCAATTACATGGTGGGATTGCTACTTATGGAAAAGATCCAGAGGTTCAAGGCGAGCTTTGGGATGGCAAGATGTATGTTTTTGACGAGCGCATCGCTGTTGACATTAACCGCAAAGAACATGTTGTGGTAGGTAAAGATTGGTTTGATGGTTCTCCTTGCGAACGTTATGTTAACTGCGGAAACCCAGATTGTAATCGTCAATTCCTTTCTTCGGAGGAAAACGAACATAAATACTTACGGGGTTGTTCACACGAATGTCGCGTATCTCCTAGAAATAGATATGTTTTGGGTCATCATTTATCGGCAAGTGAAGTCGAAGACCGCTTAGCGAAAATTGGCGAGACAATTGAGAGTGTTGAACTTACAAATTAAATCGAAAAGAAACCAGTTATATTACAGTCTGGTTTCTTTTTTATATCTATCAAGCCACAAAATAGATACATGCTCCAATTTTTGGTATAATTGTTCGAGACTATGGATATTAGAGAGAGGGATAAAATGAATAATTCGAACGGGAACCAGTTTGACGCAATTTCAAAACAAGTTTCTGCATTCTCGAAAAAGTTATATGTCAGTACTTCGCTATTTTTAAAAGATACGTATAAGCAACTCAAGTCAAACAAGAATTTACATATGATTGCATCTAAAGGTGCATTCGGTTTTAATGTTACTTACGGTGTGGTAAAAACGATTATGATTTCAATTGCACTGATTATTGCACTTCTAGGTTTTCTGGGTGCCGGTGTGGGCTTGGGATTATTTGCCTCATTGGTTGATACAGAAACTCCGCCAGATCGCACAGTGATGTCACAGGCAATCGGAAACGTAGAATTAGTTTCCAGTCTTCATTACAGCAATGGTGACAGGATTTCTGAAGTGCGTACAGATATTCAACGTACGGTTATCCAACACGATCAAATTTCACCTTATATAATTGATGGGTTGATTTCGACGGAGGATGAATACTTTCATGAGCATAATGGGATTGTTCCCAAAGCTGTTCTAAGAGCTCTCATCACGGAAGTAACGGGTGTGGGTGCAACAACTGGTGGATCAACAATCACGCAACAACTCGTTAAGCAACAATTACTTACAAGCGAAGTCACCTTTTCGCGTAAGGTAAATGAAATGTTGTTGGCGATGCGATTGGAAAATTATTTTGATAAAGACGAAATTTTGACAGCCTACTTGAATGTTTCTCCTTTTGGACGTAATAGCGCCGGTTCAAACGTCGCTGGTATTGAAGAAGCAGCGCTCGGAATTTTTGGTGTTCATGCTAATGAGGTGAACTTACCACAAGCTGCCTTTCTAGTAGGTTTACCGCAGAATCCATATATCTATACCCCATACACAAATACCGGTGAATTATATGAAGATAATTCAGCTGGTATTGACCGGATGAAAACAGTTCTGACACGGATGTTTGAAGAGCAAACAATCACAAAAGAAGAATATGACTCTGCAATGACCTATGACATTGCAGCAGATTTCGTTCTCGAACAAGATAGCAATTTAGATAATCATAACTTCCTTTACCAACAAGTAGAGAAGCAAACGATTGAAACTTTAATGGCTGTCGAGGCTGAAAAAAATGGTTTGAGTTTTGAAGAAGTCGATGCAGATGTTGATTTATATAATGAGTACTATTTTAGAAATCAAGATTACCTAGAAACGGCTGGTTTGAAAGTCTATTCTACTATCGACAAAGACATTTATAATGCGATGCAAGAAGCAGCAGCTGAATATGCTCCGAATCTAGGAGAAGAATATATTGATACTTATGTAGATGAAGAAACAGGAGAAACGAAAGAGCAAATTGAATTGGCTCAATCAGGTAGTGTATTACTTGAAAACACAACGGGACGGGTGCTAGGGTTTATTGGCGGTGTTGACTTTTCAGTTGACCAAGTAGACCATGCTTTTGATGCCCCACGTTCCCCTGCTTCAACTATCAAACCTTTAGCTGTGTATGCTCCAGCGATTGAAATGAATTTAATTTCACCCGCTTCAATGCTGCCTGATACGCCAATGGGTGAAGAAGCTAGGGAAGCAGATGGCAGTATATGGTATGTTGCAAATATAGGTAATGTTATCTCAAATAAATTAGTCACTGCCCGAGAAGCTTTATACCAATCAATGAATAATCCAACAGGTAAACTTTATATTGAGATGCTTAACAATGGCATGGAGCCATATAAATACATGGATATGATGGATTATGAAAATATTGATAACGAAAAAGGCTATAAGTCTTTCTCTTTAGGTGCGACAGATGTTACCATAGCGGAACAAACAAATGGATTTGCTACTTTTGCAAACCATGGTGATTATATTCCCCATTACTTAATCGAAAAAATCGAGGATGCTAATGGAAATATCATTTATGAACATGAACATGAATCAAGAGAAGTTTTCTCAGATCAAACTGCTTACTTGACGTTAGATATCCTACGTGATGTGGTCGATCTTGGTTTCTCCAAACAAATTAATAATTATCTGGATTTTAGTTCCGATTTGGCAGCCAAGACCGGTACTTCTGATGCTAATAAAGATTATTGGTTTATCGGAAGTACTCCAACAGTTACTTTAAGTTCTTGGGTTGGATACAATAATAAATTTGAAGAGCACATTTTCTATGACCCATACTTTACGGGGTGGCCATCGGTTAATAACATGAAATACTGGGCCTTAATAGCCAATAAAGTTAATGCTGTTAGTCCAGAAACTTTTGGTACAGACCAGGTACATCAACGTCCTGGTGGTATCGTAGAAAAATCCGTCGTCGCAAGTACGGGTACTCTTCCGGGTAAAGTAACTATCCCGGGAACAAATAAAACCGTTACTGTTGATGGAGCGAAACGAACAGATTTATTCAAGGAAACAAATCTACCAAAAGCTCCTACTTATAATTTCTCACCTGGTGCAACAGATGTTGATATTAAATTGGCTTTCTGGAACGCGGAAGAGAAAAGATTAAGTGATGCGGAAGCTGCAGCTAAGAAAAAAGCGGAAGAGGAAGCCAAGAAAAAAACAGAACAATTGGCCTCTGCTGATAAGAAGAAACAGGATGAGGCGGCAAAGAAAAAGGCGGAAGAAGAAGCCAAGAAGAAGGCGGAAGAGGAAGCTAAGAAAAAAGAAGAGAAAGAAAAAACTGAAAATAACAACAATTAAAAAAACCGTATTCCCAATGTTGGGAATACGGTTTTTTTGCTAATCTTCTTCTGTAAGTGTTGTTCCACGATAAACAACTTTGTATGGTAACGTTATTGTTTTTTCGTCAACTTCTTCTTTGTTCATGATTTTTGTCAGTAAACGCATTGCTACGGCACCGATATCATAAAGTGGTAACATGATAGAGCTCAATTTAGGACGCGCCATATCCGTGATTTTTGAATTGTTACTTGAAACAATTTCAAAATCTTCTGGAACTTTAACGCCTGCATTGATGATTCCATTTAACAAACCAATTGCTAATTCATCATCTGTCACATAAGCACTATCAATTCCTTTTTCAAGTAATTGGGTAGCCAAAGCTTCACCTGCATCCACTGAACCGTCACTTTCAAATACATTGCCTTCGTTAAAAGGAATCTCTGCTGAAAGAAGTGCATTTTTGTAACCTTTCAAGCGATATTGGGCATTGATAGGATTCGCTAAATGTGATGTTACAAATCCAATGTTTTTTCTTTTGCTTTCAATTAATTTTCCGATAACTTTTTCAGTCGCATCAATATAATCGATATTAACACTTCCTACTTGTTGGTCGGGATCAACTGTACCAGCCAATACAACTGGTGTCTTTGAGCGGGAAAATTCAGCACGAAGTTCATCCGTTATTTTATTTCCCATGTAGATAATACCATCAACTTGTTTTGCAAGTAACGTATTAAGAACTTGGATTTCTTTGCTTTCATTTTGATCTGAGTTTGCTAGGATGATGTTATACTTGTACATCGTAGCAATGTCATCAATCCCTCTTGCAAGTGATGCAAAGAACATGTTGGTAACATCTGGGATGATAACCCCTACTGTTGTTGTTTTCTTACTAGCCAATCCTCGTGCCACTGCGTTTGGACGGTAGTCTAGACGATCGATTACTTCCAGAACTTTTTTACGTGTTGATGGTTTAACGTTTGGATTGCCGTTAACAACACGTGAGACAGTCGCCATAGAAACATTTGCTTCACGGGCAACGTCATAAATTGTAATAGTTTGTTTCTCCATACCCTTTTTCCCCTTTTTATAAATGTGTTTTTTTATTTAACATCTGCATAAAGATATAATTACATTCCCAATGAAAATTTATCATTATTTTCATATAAATGCAAGCGTTTTAATGTTTTTTTCATGAAAATGATAAGATTTATTTCACAATTTTGATTCCATGTTATAATATACCACAAAAAGGAGGAAAATAAATTGCATAATCACTTAAATATTATTACCGAAAAAATGAAAGAAGATCAAATAGACGTAGTGTTTTTTAATGACCCAAGTACTATACATCTTTTGACTGGATATCTTAGTGAACCTCATGAAAGAATTCTCGCTCTTATGGTATTCAAAGAAGCATCCCCTATCCTTTTCACACCCGCTTTAGATAAAGAAGGTGCTGAACGAATAGTATCAAGTATGACCGTCCACAGTTATATGGATACTGAAAATCCATGGCAACTTATAAAACAAATAATTAAATCAATGCAGGTTGACGCCACACAATGGGCGATTGAAAAACAACAACTCTCTGTCTTTAAATTAGAAGCGCTCATGTCAGAATTTCCTTCCAGCCATTTTAATCATGACTATTCACCCGTAATTGAAAACCTGCGAATTCAAAAAACACCGGAAGAAATCGAAAAAATGCAGGAAGCAGGTTTTTGGGCAGATGAAGCAATTAAAATCGGGGCTCGTTCTCTAAAAATCGGAGTAACTGAGTTGGAAGTTGTGGCTGAAATTGAGTATCAATTAAAAAAACAAGGTATAAGTCACATGAGTTTTGATACTATGGTGTTATTCGGGGATAATGCCGCAAATCCTCATGGGACTCCAGGAAACCGACGCCTAGAGGAAAATCAGTTTGTTCTTTTTGACTTAGGTGTCATGTACAAAGGTTTTGCCAGTGATGTGACGCGGACGCTATTCTTTGGTGAAACACCTTCAGAACAGCAAATTGAGGTCTATCATACTGTCCTTCAGGCCCATGATGAAGCAATGAAGCAAGCTTCACTTTCCATGACAGCTTCGGAGTTAGACGGGGTTGCACGCAAGATTATTAGTGATAAAGGCTATGGAAAATATTTTAACCATCGCTTGGGTCATGGCTTAGGCCAAGGTGTCCATGAATTCCCCTCGATTATGGACGGAAATGATATGAAACTCATTAAAAATATGTGTTTTTCTATTGAACCAGGCATCTATATTCAAAATGAAGTCGGTGTTAGAATTGAGGATTGCGGTTATATCGACGAAGACGGATTTCATTCATTTACGTTCTTCCCAACAGAAATAAGTGCTTACGTAGATTTTATCAAATAATAGTAAAAGAGCTTGTGTGGCAGTGCCACTCAAGCTCTTTTATATATTATCCTAAATCATTTGTTGGATGTTTTTCATTCGCTGTTTTTTCTTTTGCTTCTCCAACAATTTCAGTGGCAACATCTTTCCCTACAGCAGCAGATTCTTTTACATCCGCAACTGATTTATCAACTTCGGTTTTTGCTTTACGGAAATCTTCTGATACTTTGTCTTTCGTTTCAGCATATTGCGTTTTCAAATGACTGGATGTATCTTTCAGACTCACCTTGATATCATCTGTCGTTTCTTTAGCAACTTCTACAAGCTCGCTGCCTTTTTCAACTGCGATATCTTTGTAGTCATACATTGTATCCATTAAATCATCAAATTCATTTGTGATATCCTGACGTAGTTCTTTTCCAGATTTTGGCGCAAACAACAAGGCTGTAATTGCTGCAGCAGCTCCCCCGATAATTGCTCCTAATACAAATCCGCCATCTCTTTTACCCATTTTTCATTCTCTCCTTCATTATTAAATTTATTGTTTAGTAGACATTAATATTGGTGCTTTCAGCATTCTTTTTCTCTTTGCGACGACGATTTAGCGTCGTTGCCGTTCTTCCCAGCTTGCTGACAGTAGACTCTTTTTTAAGCTTGTGTGCTTTTCCAGTGACCGATGTTGCCAAGTTCCGCGTAGATTGATTCACATCAGATACTGTCACTCCAAGATCACCAATCGCTGTGAATAGCGGATCAGTTTTGCTGATTTTACCATTCAAATCATCAACCAATGTATTCGCCTTGTTTAACAATCCTTCGACCTCTATGGAAAGATGGTCTACATCTTTAGTAATCACTGCAACACTCTTATTTGCTTCTTCAGCAATTTTTGAAACCTCGCCGAGAACAACTGTTGCTTTTCGGATTGCCAGGATTAAAAATATGACCAATGCTGCAAATGCTATTGCCGCAATAAGTCCTGCTATTTCACCCCAACTCATATAAATTCACGCTCCCTTGCTAATTATTTGGCTACAATAAAGTGTTAGATACTATACATTATTGCAACACTTAACTTAATGAAATAATATCATAAGATACTATTGAATGCTATTGAAAGCACTTCAGAACCGATTAAACATACTCCCTTTGACCAGGAAATGAAAACATGATAATCTTTTTGTTGAAGTATAAAATAAAGGATGTTAACGGATGAAAATATTAACTACACTTATAGAAGACAACCCTATCGATGAAACGCTTGATTCTGTTGTGGAGTCCTCCAATTACTTTATGCAGTGGTGGCAAAACATTAATTGGTCAAACATAATCTCCCAGTTTATGACTAAAGTGATTTATTTACTTTTTACAATTTTTGTATTTCTACTAATAAAGAAAATTGTGAAATTTCTGTTGAAGCGTACTTTTGAAACGAAACGAAATAAAATGGATATTTCAAGCAGTCGAAGAAATACTGTCTATAAAATGGTTGATAATACGGTCTCTTATGTACTAGCTTTCTTCTTGGTATACACCATTCTCTCTATTCTTGGTATTCCTATTTCAACATTATTAGCCAGTGCTGGAATCGCCGGCCTTGCAATAGGATTAGGTGCGCAATCATTTATTAACGATATCGTCAATGGGTTTTTTATTTTATTGGAAAATCAATTTGATGTTGGTGATTCAGTAATTATCGGGGAATATTCCGGAAAAGTGGTCTCAATCGGATTACGTTCCACGCAGATACAAGGCTTCGATGGCACCCACCACTTTTTACCTAATCACACCATTGATGTTATCAGCAACAATTCCCGCAACGATATGCGTGCGTTAATTGAGGTTAAACTTCCCGCTGATACTGATTTCGAAAAAGTACGTAATATTTTGGAAACTGTCAATGATCGCTTAGTGCCTAATTTTTCAGAAATCGTGAGTGGTCCAAGCTATATCGGGCCCAATAATAGTGTCAATGGTTTAATGGTAATGAAGGTTACTTTCTACACCTTAAATGGCCAGCAATTCAATGTTCATGATCATTTTTTGGCGAAATACTTGGAAGAATTGAGCAAAGCCGGTATTTCACTTCCCACTCAAACATTTATAAGCTAATAAAAAAAAATCGCATACACCGAGTGTATGCGATTTTTTTAATGAATTCCGGAAATTGACTTTTCCTGTAAGTCGTATTGATTATGAATCTCATGAACGAGATGATTAACCCGACTGAGAATTTCTTTTCTTGTTACAATCCCTTTGAAGTATCCTTCTTGATTAACTAAACACAAAAAACTGTGATCAATTAATTTTCGTAGAATATCTTCCAATTCATCTGAAACTTCGACAATCGGAACATTTTTATCCATAACGTCTTGAACTTTCATAGTTTCAAGTTCTTCGAAACGGATTGCATCAATACCGATAATTGAATTAATGATCATAGACATTGAAACCAATCCTCGAATATGGGATTCGTTGTCCAATACCGGAATAGCATTGTAGCCAATTTTAGATAATACTAACATAGCATGATTAAGATTGTTGTTTATATTTAAGTTTGCGACATTTTCGCTAGATATGAAAATCTGGCCGTCATCATCTTGAAGGAGCATTCTTCTCACTTCTTCACTGATCATAGGTACCCTCCTCAAATTTTCTTATCTTAAGTATACGATGAATTCGTTTCCAATACAGTTATAATTTGATTAATTTATCGCTTTTAAAGGTTAAGGATTCTAGCTTTTCATGATTATGCCTGAACACTTCAATGACAAGTCGGTTTGATTCAACTGAGAGAATGCAATAAGTTCGTTCTCTCAAGTCTCCTCTGGGAGATTGGATACTGTCTGGATTAATAAAGTAGATGCCGTCTTTATAGTCGAATTTTAAAATATGTGAATGGCCATAAAAAACGATCGGGACTTCTGCTTTACGTGCCAAATCTTTCAGCGGTTCCAAGGACCATTTCACATCGTGACGATGTCCATGTACGATAGCATAATGTTGGCTGAGCTTACGACTTATGAATAATTCATCATAGCCGCCATCATAGTCACAATTGCCCCGAACGGTGTCCATCATTTCCCAAATAAGGTCATCCGAAGGTAACTCAGAATCCCCACAATGGACAAATGCATCCACTTCGTCTCCGTATTTTTCAGCAAGTTCATTCAGTATTTGTTTGTTTCCGTGGCTGTCACTGACAACTAAAATCCGCATGCCTTTCCCTCCAAATTCTTAAACAAACCACTCATCTATTTTTTCGTTCAATTTCATCAATGCCCGAGCACGATGACTAATGGTATTTTTCTCTTGGTCCGATAATTCAGCGAAAGTTTTTCCTAATTCCGGCAAGAAAAATAAGGGATCATAGCCAAATCCATTTTCGCCCTTAGGTATATTGGCAATTTGACCTGTGATGGTTCCATCTACCACCAAACTTTCCTTTTCAGAATGGGCCAATACCAAAGTACAATGGAAATGTGCTTGGCGATTGGACTCCCCCATTTCCCCTAGCATGGCTAAAACTTTTGCATTGTTGGCTGCATCACTTTTTGGTTCGCCAGCAAAGCGCGCAGAAAAAACGCCCGGTTGACCATCCAAGGCATCTATCATAATGCCAGAATCATCAGCCAAGACGGGGGCATTTAATAAAGAAGAGATAGTTTCAGCTTTTAAGCGCGCATTTTCTTCAAAAGTAAAGCCTGTTTCTTCCACCTCGGGGATTTCTGGATAATCCAGTAATGTCTTTATAGTAAAACCTTTTGGTTCAAGTAAGGTTTTAAAGTCTTTGGCTTTTCCAGCATTTTTAGTTGCAATAATAATTGTTTTCAATAATAACTCCCCTTTAAACTGTCACTTGTTCAACTTCTATATTATCTAACTCCAACCATTCTGTCGCAATTTCAGAAAATAGTCGTTCTGATCCGGTTGTGTAAAATTTATACTCCCGATCAGCTCGGTTTGAGTAATTTGCTGAAATTCCGTAGTAGTCCAATAACGTACTTACTTCAGATACTGTTTCAGCCCCCGAATCCACAAGAGTCACTTGTGGTCCCATTACATTCTGTATTTGATGTTTGAGTAAAGGATAGTGAGTACAGCCAAGTATCAAAGTATCCAGATTCGCTTTTGCCAAAGGCTCTAAGCTTTCATACACCACTTTTTTTGCGATGGAACTGTCTAATTGGTTGCTTTCAACTAATGGTACAAACTTTGGACAACTTAAACTCGTTACTTTTATAGTGGGATCCTTAGCTAAAAGCGTTGTTTCATAGACATTACTTTCAATAGTACCTTTTGTCCCAATAACACCGATTCGATTTTTTGTTGAATACTTGATTGCTGCACGACTACCTGGCAAAATAACACCAACCACAGGAATATCCACCCTACTTCTAATCTCATCAAGTGCAACTGCAGTCGCCGTATTACAGGCAATTACTAATAATTTAATTTCTTTTTCCATCAGGAACTCAACAAGCTCCCATGTAAATTGAACAATCTCTTCGGCGGGCCTAGGTCCATACGGACAACGTGCGTTATCACCGATATAGTAAATGGATTCATTGGGCAATTGTTTCATTGCTTGTTTGACTACTGTTAATCCACCCACGCCTGAATCAAGAAATCCTATTGCTTTTTCATTCATAATAAACGTCCCCATACTTTTAGTTACCGTAAATATTATAACAAATATTCGGCAGTTTAGCTTGGATATGATACAATTAAAGAAATATTAACTGGAGGTGGTTCTTTGAGTTATCAAGCAATTATAACGATCATGGACCGTGGAATTAGTGGCAAAGCTGTTGAGGCGGTCACGGAGACAGGCTCCCATTCAGGTACCCTGTTAAAGGGACGAGGCTCCGGTTTGCACGAAAAACAAAGAATCCTCAACGTAGCCCTTGAACCTGAAAAAGATATTCTATTGCTTGTCAGTAAAGAAGAAAATGTTGATGATATTATTCAGAATATCGATGAAAAAATAAAAATAACAGAGCCTGGCAATGGGCTCCTCGTCAGTATGCAAGTCAACCGCATCCACGGAATGCGTTAATCGTAGCGAGCATAGTAAGGGCTAGACACAACCTCGTGTCTAGCCTTTACCCTTTTGCTATATTCTTTTTGATTCTTCTTGCCAGTCCTGAATATATTTAATAACAGGAAGGATAAGCAAGATGAGACCAATCCACTTTCTCAAAGTTCTCATGCAAACAACCACCTTTCATATAGAACTCTTACAAATAAATTATGCATGAAATTTATGAGAAATGCCATTAATAACTACGAAAGAAGGATAAATATGTCTTCAAAAAATCGGGATGCCCTGATTGACTCCACACATTTCCCTTATATACTTATTAGAGATTTTCTGTTATCCAATATTTTGGGAGATGATAGGGATGAAATTTTATATTGGAGTGGGAAGGAGTTAGCGCGACAATTTCTCTTAACTGAAAAAGAAGATATCACAGAATCATTTTCTCATTGCGGATTTGGGGAGTTGGCAGTTTTAAAAAAAGATAAAAACAAACAAACATTCCAATTAATGGGTGATTTAATTGAAACGCGCCTCTTAAACCCGGCCGCTTCTTTTCAGTTGGAGGCTGGATTTTTGGCTGAACAAATGACCCACTTAAGCGGCTACAGCTGTGAAACAAAAGTAGAAATCATGGATGGGAAAACCGTTAATTTAATTGTCATTAGAGATTAAAAAGGTTCTATTATTTATGGTGTTGGTAGGTATTCTTCTCGGAAATCCCGAAGGACGGTGGAATTGCTTGTGGCCGTGTCAAGGAGGCAATGCGAAAGTAGGGACCGTTGATGCTTCAGCGTCTACGGTCCCTTTGAGGCTTGTAAGCCCGGTGACTACAGGCTCAGGGCGGTCCCACGGCAGTACACAAGCAAACACGCAGGCCGAAGGGCATTTCCTTCACCAACTCCAGATAACCAAGAATCATTAAAAAAGAGAAACCGGAAAATATCTCCGGTTTCTCTTTTTGTAATTATGCGTATTGTTCCAGAACTTCTTCAAGTTTTTCTTTTGGTGTGTAACCCACTAATTTTTCAACGACTTGGCCATCTTTTTTAACCAACAACGTTGGAATTCCCATAATACCGAATTGTTGTGGTGTTTCTGGGTTAGCATCCACGTCCATTTTTGCGAATGTTACTTTATCGCCCATCTCTTCATCCAATTCATCGATAATTGGTGATTGCATCCGACATGGACCACACCATGTAGCCCAAAAATCTACCAAAACTAAGCCATCTTTTGTTTCTGTTTCAAAATTTGCATCTGTAATTTCTTTAACCATTATAATTACCCCTTTAGTTTGCTTTTTTGTATATATAGTATATCAAATTATTTTTTTGAAACCTACTTATCTGCCTACCCCTTGAATACCGCTATTGTTGCACCATCTCCACCTGAACTCGGTGGTGCGAACGCGAACGATTTAACCTGGGGATGCTTCTTAAGAGCCTCAGTCACACCCTTACGGATTGCGCCAGTCCCTTTACCATGCACAATTGTAACGTTTGGGTATCCGGCTAATAAAGAGGCATCCAGATAACGATCCAATTCTTGCATCGCCTCTTCATACCTTAAACCACGTAAATCAAGTTGGGTCGCAACATGGCTTTCTGCACTCGAGCGAATTGTGGCAATCTGACGTTTCTTTCTTTTGGTCTCTTTCTCAGGCTCAGGTTGAATTTTCCTTAAATCAGCTTCCGGGAGTTTCATTTTCATAATTCCCAATTGAACAACCCATTGATTTTTTCCTGCTTTTTCTACCAATATGCCGCGTTGGCCATAAGATTCTGTAATGACTTCGTCGCCTGGTTTAAGTTTCTTTTTCTCTTTTTCGCGACGGAGTACTTTATTATCTGGGATTGTTTCTTCTTGATGAAGTTTATCGAACTGACTGCGCAAGCCAATTAACTCATGTTCTTTGACTTGGGCATTTTTTGATACATTCATCTGCATTTCCCTGATTTCCTGCATAAGAAATTCGGCTTCTTCTTTGGTCTTATCAACTATTTGGTTCGCTTCTTTTTTTGCTTTCTCAATTTCTTTTGCTTTCGTTAATTCTAGCGTATCGGTGGCTTTTTTCAGTTCTTCCAACAACTTATCTGATTCTGCAATTTGTTGACGCAACCGATGTGATTCTTGTTCAGCTTTGCGTCTTTTCTGTTCTAAATCAGCAATCATTTCATTCAGTGACTGATTTTCTTCTTGAATGAAGCCGGAAGCTTGTTCAATTATTTGACTGGGGATTCCTAAACGACGAGAAATATCGAAGGCATTGCTTCGACCAGGTATACCAATCTGAAGACGATAGGTCGGTGCTAATGTCTCTCCGTTAAATTCCATACTCGCATTGATGGTTCCAGGACGATTGTAGGCATATACTTTCAGTTCAGGATAATGGGTTGTTGCCATCACATAACTGCCCTTACCACCTATATAATCCAGAATGGAAATAGCTAGAGATGCCCCTTCTTGTGGGTCAGTCCCAGAGCCTAATTCATCAAACAAGAGTAAGGAATTTGCATCTGCTTGATCAAGAAAAGAAACGATATTTGTCATATGGGATGAAAAAGTACTCAAGCTTTGTTCAATGGATTGTTCATCACCGATATCAGCAAATATTTCAGTGAAAACACCGATTTGGCTGTTTTCTGCAGCTGGAATTTGCAATCCTGCCTGCCCCATTAATTGAATAAGACCAAGCGTTTTAAGAATAATTGTTTTACCACCTGTATTTGGACCCGTAATAATTAGCGCCTGATATTCTTCACCAATTAAAATGTCGTTTGCAACAACAGTATCTTGATCAATCAAAGGGTGCCTTGCTGCCCAAACGGCTATATGCTTATCCTTATTTAAATAAGGTTTGGTCGCATTGAGGCTGTCGGCATAACGCGCTTTAGCATTCATGATATCCAAATCAGTCAAGATAAGATGATTATAACGAAGCTCATTAATGTTCGGTTCCAGTAAAGCAGATAATTCGTAAAGAATACGTTCTTCTTCACGTGTCTCATCTGCCCGCAAAGTTCTAAGTTTGTTATTCAAATCAAGAACAGCTTGTGGTTCTATGAAGACTGTTTGTCCAGTGGAACTTTGGTCATGCATGATACCACCAAAAGCATTACGATATTCCTGTTTTACTGGCAAAACGAAACGATCATTTCTGATGGTTACCAAAGTGTCACTCAGATAATTAGACTTATTTCGAATTAAATCATCGAGTTTTGTCCGTATTGCTCCTTCGCTCGCTTTGATGGACTGACGAATGCGCCTAAGTTCTGGACTCGCATCACTTAAAATATCACCATCGTCTGAGACTGAAGCACTTATTCTTTTTCTTAATTCTGGTAAATCTACTAATTTTTCAACGATATCATAAAGATGGTAAAACGCAATTTCATGTTCGTGGAACCATTCAAAAAAATGCAAGACATCTTTAGTCGTACTGAGGACACGTCCAATTTGAGCGATTTCTTTACCATTCAACGAACCACCAATTTGAAGACGTTTCAGAGGCATGCCTATATCCTTCAACCTAGGAACAGGAATGCCTCCTTTTAACCGAAGTACTTTTCGTCCATCATCAGATTCATCTTGTTTCCGTTGTACATCTTCAAAATTTGTATAAGGTTCCAATACCAATAAATCTTGCTTACCATTTTCCGTAGCAGCATACTGTGCTAATTGCTGCCTAATTTTATCAAACTCCAAAGTTTTAATAATCTTTGAATTCAACCCGTTCACCTCTCTTGCGGTTGATTCTTTTTTTTATTAACCTGCAATAACCCCGATCCACCAGTCATAAATTGTTTGAGATAAGAATGGTGTGTTTTGGATTATCCAATTAGCTAAACCACTTCCACTCAGTTGATTCTGAATAAAATCAAAAGGAATAAAAGTTAAAAATGTTAAAGAAAGGAAAATACCAATATACTGCATGATAAAACCTAAAACTCCTCCACCCAACGTGTTTACTTGTTTCAATACAGGTATAAAAGCTAAAGAATTCAACATGTATCCGATAATGCGAGTCACTAACCAACCTACTGCAATAATAAGTAAGAACGATAAAGCATTATAAAAAGCTATATCAAGATTTAATTTCTCGATAGTATTGTAATATATCATCTCGTCCCCGATTCCAGGTTGGGAGTAAGGTATCAACATTTCCAAATGTTCAGATAATTGTAAATAGTAATTTTTTGCTACGAAAAACGAAATGACATAGCCCACTGTATGGACAACTTGCAGAATCAGTCCCCGACGCATGCCGGCATAAATTCCGATAAATAAAATGAATAAAATTATTAGTGTTAACATAATATCACCTTTTTTCAGTTTCACCTGGTCTGTTCAATAGCTTTTCTTTTGACGCACTTGGCATCCCAGGGGTATTTGTTCTTTTTGTTGCAGTACGTTTTTTTGTTATCAATCTGTTCTCAGCCCGAACAGGTTTTTGTTGGGACTGCAATACTTTAGAAGCTTGAGTCGTAACTTTACTTACAGAACTCTTATTTGGTGTCGTTTTTCCCTTCTCCAATTCTGAAATACGTTGTTTCAATTCGTTTATTTCTACTTGCTTACTGATAGCATCTGAAATAGCATTCACTGCAACCAATACGGATCGTTGTTCAATATCCAATTCAGGCATGGCAGCTTTTATTTGGGTGATTTTATCATTTGCAATTTCCGAAACCGTTTTAAGATGCTCTTCAGGTTTATTAGCTAAAATTGTATAAGGTCTTCCGGCAATGATGGTTTTGAACCGACGCTTCTCTTCGCTCATTCTCGTTCCTCCTTTGGCTACATCTTTTATATTTTAACATGTTTCCTTCTTGTTTTCAGTAAATTAACAAGAAAAAGCCATCCAAACATGAGATGTTGTTCGGATGGCACTTGTTACTATCTTATTGTTGCATTTAGCTCTTCACTAAGCGCTAATTTTACTGTTTCAACTGCTGAAGTAACTTCCTCATCTACTAATGTAGCTGTTGGGTTCAGGAAGGCCAACGAATAAGCCATTGATTTCATACCCTCTTCAATACCTTTACCTTGATAGATATCAAATAACTGCACGTTTACCAAGTTTTTGCCAGCTTTAGCTTCAATTACAGCTTTGATTTCTTCATGCGTTACCGTTTCAGAAACCAAAATGGCCAAGTCGCGACTTATTCCTGGGAATTTAGGAATTGGTTGTTGAGAAACCATTGTTTTATCAACATTCAGAACAGCATCTAAATTAAATTCAAAAACGTAAGTATCTTTTAAATCATATTCAGATGCAATGCCTGGATAAACTTGTCCGACATAACCAATAACTTCATTATTCAAGATAATATTTGCTGTACGACCTGGGTGCATCCAATCAATATCACGGTTTGCTTCAAAACGAATTGCTTTAAGAACGCCCATCGACTCGAAGTAAGCTTCTAAAATGCCTTTAACGTGGTAGAAATCAACCGCAACAGATTCTTGTTGCCAATTTTTACTTGCCACATTCCCCGTCAAGATCCCAGCTACTTGTTCTGCTTCAATTGGAAGAACATCCGCTTCGTTAGGTAGGAAGATCTTACCTATTTCATAAAACTGGATATCGGAATTTTTTCTCGCCACATTATATGTGGCATTTTCTAATAAACTAGCTAGTAAATTCATACGAAGTGTTGAACGATCTTCACTCATCGGCCAGGCTAGACGAATAGGTTCGCCTGTTTCAAGTGTGAAAGCCTTCGCTTTATCTTGGGTTGTTAAAACATAACTGATATTTTGTGTAAGTCCTGCAGCTTCCAAATAATTACGTGACTGACGAACAACTTTTTGTTTATTCGTCAACTTACCTGGAGTACCTGCTGTAACTGGAAGTGTTGCCGGCAGACGATCATAGCCATAAATACGCGCAACTTCTTCAATAATATCAGCTTCGATACTGATATCCCATCTTCTAGGAGGAACAGAAACGGTAATTAAATCACCAGTAACTGAATGCCCGAAACCTAACTGTTCAAAGATAGCTTCTACTTCAGTTAGTGGAATTTCGGTTCCTAAAGTACGATTTATCTTTTCCAATGTAATGGCCACAGTCACATCAGTAGATTTTATAGTATCTACAGAAGCTGTACCCGCAACGATAGTACCTCCAGCCAATTCACTCATTAATTGAGCAGCATAGTGGCCCGCTTCCTGAATGGTTGCAACATTGATACCTTTTTCAAATCGTGCACTTGACTCACTACGCAAATTGAATTTTGTACCTGTTTTACGGATTGATAAAGCATCAAATAGTGCAGCTTCTAAAGCAACGTTTACCGTTTTATCAGTTATTTCTGAATCTAAACCGCCCATTACGCCAGCCAAAGCAATCGGTTCGGAACCATTTGTAATCACGATATTAGATTGATCAAGTGTACGTTCAACACCATCCAGTGTTGTGAATAGTTCGCCTTCATTGGCACGACGCACTTTGATTTGTCTAGATCCGATTTCATCGTAATCAAAAGCATGTAGAGGTTGTCCATACTCAATTAAAATGTAATTTGTAATATCCACCACATTATTTATTGGACGAATTCCAGCATTCATTAATTTGGTTTGTAACCAAAGCGGACTCTCAGCAATTTTCACATCTTTTATGACTTGGATATGGTAAGCTGGCGCATCTTTTGTATCGCTAACTTCAACACTTATATAGTCATTGATGTCCCCTGTTTGCTCTGGCAATTGTGGCACTTGGAAAGTCGCTTTTTTATTGTAAATAGCAGCTACTTCATGGGCAACACCACGCATACTGAGAGCATCGGCTCGGTTAGGAGTGATATCAATATCAAGGATTTGATCATCCATATTCAGGACTGTTGTTACATCCAGTCCAATTTCTGTGTCTTCTGGCAGCACGAAAATGCCATCTGCATATTTCTTCGGAATAACACTTTCCGGATAACCTAGCTCATCTAATGAACAAATCATCCCGTTGGAAACTTCACCACGGATTTTACCTTTTTTGATTTTATAATTGCCCGCAATGCGCGCCCCATGTAAGGCAACGATTACCTTTTGTCCTGCCGCGATATTTGGCGCACCACAAACGATTTGGATAGGTTCGTCCGCTCCAACATCAACTTGGCAAATATGGAGGTGATCTGAATCCGGGTGATCAACGACTTCTAATGTTAATCCCACAACAATTTTTGACAAACCTTCACTAGGTTTAATCACACCATCTACTTCAACCCCGGTACGGGACATTTTTTCAGCTAATTCATCAGCAGTAATATCATTTATATCAAGATATTCCTGTAACCATTTATAAGAAACTTTCATCGATTATTGCTCCTTCGCTTTGAATTGATCTAAGAACCGTTTGTCATTTTGATAGAAATGACGGATATCATCAATTCCATATTTCAACATAGCCACACGCTCTGCTCCTACACCGAAAGCGAAGCCGGTATATTTATTAGAATCTACGCCTGACATTTCTAAAACATCCGGATGAACTTGTCCGGAACCTAAGATTTCGATCCAGCCGCTGCCCTTACATACATTACAACCATTGCCACCACATTTAAAGCAACTTACGTCTACCTCAACGGAAGGTTCAGTAAATGGAAAATAACTTGGACGGAGACGGATTTCGCGTTCCTCACCAAATAGCTTTTTGGCAAATACATCCAAGGTACCTTTTAAATCACTTAAAGTAACATTTTCCGCCACTACTAAACCTTCAATTTGAGTAAATTGATGGGAGTGTGTCGCATCGTCACTATCTCGGCGATAAACTTTACCCGGACTGATCATTTTCAAAGGCCCTTTTTCAAAGTCATGTTTTTCCATTGTCCGCGCTTGAACAGGTGAAGTATGTGTACGCATTAATATTTCATCGGTAATGTAGAATGTATCTTGCATATCACGAGCTGGATGATCTTTAGGCAAATTCATTTTTTCAAAGTTATACGAGTCCAATTCCACTTCCGGGCCGTCAATAACTTGATAACCCATACCAAGGAAAAAGTCTTCTATTTCTTCCATAATTTGCGTCAGAACATGCTTCGTTCCAATGGTTACTTTTTTACCAGGTAACGTAACATCAATCGTTTCTGATTCGATTTGTGCTGTTAATGCTTGTTCTTCTAAAACGACTTTAACACCTTCAATTGCTTGTGCGATATCATCACGAACGTTATTGGCAATTCCACCAATGACGGGACGCTCTTCAGCAGCCACATCCTTCATCCCGCGCAAAGCCTCGGTGATAGGTCCTTTTTTACCTAAATATGCGACACGATAACTATTTAATTCATTCAAGTTCTTTGAAGCTTTAATCTTGTTTAAAGCTTCTAAACGGAGTGTTTCTAGTTGCTCTTTCAATCCCATTAACTTTCCCTCACAGTCTATAATTTTGCACAAAAAAATACCTCATCCCCAAAAAGGGACGAGATATCGCGGTACCACCCTTGTTTTGCCCGAAAAACCGGAACAACACTTCATTCGTTAACGACAAAACTGCCGGGTCTTTATTCATTGCAGTTGCAAATCCCAAAGCCTGCTCCAGGAGTGAAAATCTTGCCGTCCACGTCCATTTGCTCTCAGTCACGGCAAATTTTCCTGTAGTTCGTTTTTCTGGCAGATGGTTCCCATCAGTGCATTTATACTATTTCATTCAATTTATCAGTAAATCGGTTCAACGTCAAGATTAGATTGTAATCCATTTATTTGACCAATCCTGAATTTCAATCATGACCTTCTCTAAATTTTTCCCTTTTTCGGTCAAGCCATATAAAATTCTTATTGGACCATCTGTCAATTCTTTACGGACAACAATTTCTTCGTCTTCAAGTTCTTTCAATCGTTCCACTAAAACGCGATCACTCACGCCTGGGATTTCCTCAGCAATTTCTTTAAACCGGTGATCACCCGTTAGCAAGACTTCGATAATTAGACCTGACCATTTTTTTCCAAATATCATGAACGTCTTTTCGAATTTCGGACAAATGCATGAATGCATCTCCATTGTTTCTTCCATAGCGTTCACCTCTTTTCCTTGAATAATATTTATTAAAAAAGTAGGCAGTTTAGCCTACTTTTCGCGTTTTTAGAAAGAAATCGAATTTGCAACAATCGTTTGCTTAACCAAATTCCATTTTTCTGAAAGCGATAGTTTCGCTTTAGCAATAACTGGAGAAATTGCTTCATCGCAAGCACAATACTTATCAACTAAAGTGACAACGAAGCTTTCTTTATATTTTGGCATGGCAACCGTCGCACCCCACATATGTTTGAGGATGATGTCTTTTTCTAAATCTGAGAGCTCCGTGAGCTTTTCGGCATTCGCACAAGCAATCCGTGGGTGAACGTAAGCATGTGAACCCTCGTCAAATTTAGTTGTGCGCCAGTCATAATAAAAAAGATCGTGTAAAAGACCTGCTCGGGCAATAGCGCGCGTATTACAGTTAAATTTTTTGCCAATACAGAAGCTACGATAAGCGACAGAAATAGAGTGATCTAAACGAGTGCTATGGTAATGTTGCGTAATACCTTTAAGTTGTTGGACTTCTTCATACGCTAGTAAATCACTGATATGCGATACAAATTCTTCGTCCAATTCCCATTTCTGTAATTCCATTCATCATGCTCCTTTTATTTGTTCGAAGTTTATTATACATGAAAATGTTACTTTGAAAAGACTTTTTACTTACTTTTAGTCAAATTGTAACATTATTCACAATTATACAAAGTGGTACATGAGTATACCGCCAGCAATTGCTACGTTCAAAGACTCTGCTTTACCGACAATTGGTATATAAAGGTTACGGGTAGTTTTACTCAACACTTCAGAAGAAACACCGTTTCCTTCGTTTCCTAGCACGATGGCAACATTATCTGTTTTTGAAACGGAACGAAAATCTTTCGCATTTTCATCTAGAGCAGTCCCATAAACATATTCAAAATGATCCATTATGGATGCAATACTTCCTCGGTATATGGGGATATGAAATTGACTTCCTTGCATCGAGCGCACCACTTTATCGTTATAAGGGTCCACACTTCCATTCCCAAAAATGACACCATCGAAACCTGCGGCATCCGCAGTTCTTACAATAGTCCCCCCATTCCCGGGATCTTGGACTCCATCCAGAATGACATATTTTCCATCGAAAGAATCTGGCAATTCTAGTCTAGGTATGTCAAGGATACAGAATATACCTTGCGAAGTCTCTGTTTGTGACAAAGACTTCATGATGTCTTCGGTTACGAGGATTGCCTCGTCTCTTTGGTCAGCAGATAGTTTGTCAACAAATTTATCGGTCACAATAATGGTATTGAGCTTGACATTACTTTTAATGGCTTCTAGATATAAATGTTCCCCTTCGATTACGTATTGATTCGATTCTTTTCTTCCTTTGGTAGTATGTAATTTTTTCCACTGTTTAATTTTTTGATTTTTTACAGAGGTAATATTCTCCATTTTAGGATCCCCCTCATTAATTAGAAAAGAGTCATTGTTCCTAATGGAAAACAATGACTCTTCATATTATGCATTATAGTGAAAAATAATTCAACGGGTTAATGCGAACACCATTTTCGTAAACTTCAAGATGCAAGTGGACACCGGTAGATTCGCCAGTAGTCCCCATGATTCCGACTTGTTGTCCTTGGCTGACATACTGCCCTGGAGCAACCATCAATGACGGAGTCATATGTGCATACAATGTTTTAACGTTATTACCATTAATGGTACCGTGGTTTACAACTACGTAATAACCCCATGAAGGGCTGTAAGTTGCCACTTCCACAGTTCCTTCGCGGGCTGCAACGATTGCACCACTACCTGCGAAGTCAATACCATTGTGTGAATGGTATGTTCCAGAAATCGGATGGAATCTCATTCCGTAAGGTGAAGAGATATACCCGGATGCTGGACGAATGAAACCACCTGATCCAGAATTAGAAGATGCCGGTGCTGCTGCTACTTGTTCAGTAGAGGCAACCATATTTGCTGCTGCTTCGGATTCTGCAGCTGCTGCTGCGGCTGCTGCTTCAGCTTGTTCACGAGCCAATCTATCGGCTTCAGCTTTTTCACGGGCGATACGCTCTTGTTCGATACGTTTTTCTTCTGCTGCAATTTCTGAACTGATTTCACTTGTTTGTGCGGCTAAATCAGATTTTGTAGATTGCAATTTCTTTTTCTCGTTTTCGGTCAACTTAACGTTTTCCAATACAAGCGTGATTTGATGATTCAATTCATTTTGTTGTGAAACAACATTATTTTTGCTGACAATAATTTGTTGTTTCATCGCTTCAGCAGCAACTTTTTCGTCTTCAACTGCCGATTTTGTATTTTCAACTTCTTTTTTATCATTTTCTTGCTGTGTAACAATATCTTTATTGGCTGTAATCAAACGGTTTACAGTAGATATTTTCCCTACCATATCAGTTAAAGATTCAGAATTCATGACAATAGATACCATATCCGTCATACTAGCTTCTGTTTGAATAACACGAGCTTGATTGTTCAACTTCTCTGTACGTTGTTCAATAATGTTTTGAAGTTCTTCAATCTTGGCTTGTAATTCAGTAATCTTTTGTTCGATTTTTTGTAGTTCAGCTTCTTGTTTTTCAAGTTGCAATAATAATTCATCTATACTCTTTTGTAGTTCCGCGACGCGGCTTTCCAAATTAGCTTTTTCGTCTTCTAAGTTCTTTAAAGAAGATTCTTTTTCATTGATTTTATTTTGAACATCCTGAGACTTTTGTTCTAATTGGCTTTTTTCTTTGTTAAGTTCATCTAATGTTCCTGCTTGTACTTGCATCCCGCCTACTAGTGGTGATAACAAGACCATTGAAGATAACAATGCTATATACTTTTTATTCAATGTTTACTCTCCTTTGTCATTTCTCACAATGAGCAGTATAACATTGATGGCATCGTAATTCTGTAAAGGGAATATGACATTTTGATTGCATCAACCCTGAAAAGGTGGTAGCTAGGCTTGTTTTATATTTTTAAAATAAACCTATATAACGAAATCGAAATGTTCATTTATGAACACAATGGCTGATTATAAATCACTATATTATCTATTAATTGTTGTTTCACAAAATTATATTTATAGTTTTCAAAGTTTGTTCATATTTCGATTGTAACATTTGTAATCTTTCTGTAATGATTTTCGCATTTTTATTCACTAACTCAAAAAAAAGAGCCGCAATTAGCGACTCTTTCAACATTATTTAATTAATTCATAGATAGCATCAGCATAAATGGCCGTAGCGCGGAACAAATCGTCCAAAGCCAGGAATTCATTCGCTTGGTGCATGGTGTCAATGCTATCCGGGAATAAAGCGCCATAAGCAACACCGCGTTTCAATAGACGACCGTATGTGCCGCCTCCAATAGAACGCTCTTTGCCTTTTAACCCCGTATGTTTTTCATAAACAGCCAGAAGTGTCTTAACTAGCGGATCATCTGCCGGGACATAATGCGGCTCTTTGCCTAATCCACCTTTTGCAATTGTAATGCCGTATTGACTTAAAGCTGCTTCAAGATTAATTTCCAGACCTTCCGCTGAAACACCCGTTGGATATCGGAAATTCAAGGCGATTTGGCCACCCTCTTCAGCTGTAAAAGTGAAGATACCCGCATTCATTGTTAGTTCGCCCATGATTTCATCGGTATGAGCCAGACCAAGTTTTTCTGCCGTGAATTCAAGATGGATATAATCAGTAATTAGACTAAAGAATTTTGCTGCTTCTCCGCCAAAGTTGAACTGATTCAAGAAAACAGCCAAATAAGTACCGGCGTTAATACCAGCTGCTGGGTTCATCCCGTGTGCAGATTTACCAACTACTTCAATTGTGACAGTATCGCCTTCAACAGTAACGGTCCCTTTAACAGGGTTGTTTTCAACGAAATTATCCCAAGCCGTCTTAATGTTTGCTGTTTCAGAACTTGTAAATACGACAGTCGCATCTTGCGGAACCATGTTTTCTCTTAAACCAGCATCAAAGCTGGTTAATTGATTCTTTCCGCCTGCTACCTCATTTCGGAAGCGAACGTATAGAGATTGATTCCCTTTTTCACCGTTGATGATTGGGAAATCAGCGTCTGGAGAGAAACCAAAAGCTGGGGTTTCTTCGTGCTTAAGGTAATGTGTCATACATTGCCAGCCACTTTCCTCATCTGTGCCGATAATCATGCGGACGCGTTTAGAAACTGGTAAACCTAAATCACGAATAATTTTGATGGCATAGTAAGCTGCCATCGATGGGCCCTTGTCATCACTTGATCCCCGTGCATAAATACGATCGTTCTTGATAATAGGTTCAAAGGGATTTGTTTCCCAACCCGTTCCTGTAGGAACCACATCAACGTGACCAAAAACGCCCATCAATTCTTCGCCAACACCATACTCAATATGGCCTGCTAAATTATCAACATTTTTTGTAATAAATCCATCCCGTTCACCAATTTCAAGGAAAGCTTCTAATGCTTCTTTTGGTCCAGGACCAACAGGCATTTCCGGTGTCGCCTTTGAATCATCTCGCACACTATCAACTCGTAAAATTGTAAATAAATCTTCTAGAAGTGCTTCTTTTCGCATTTCTACTTCTTTTGTCCAGTTAATTTCCATAGAGACACATCCTTTTTTAAAATCATGTATATAGTTTAACACTTTTAGCGGTTTTCGGGCAGAAATTCCTTCAAGTCATTCAATTCTTGTTCCGTAAGTGGACGGAATTTTCCTTGTTTCAATGTGTCATCCAGTTTCAGGCTACCCATAGTCAAACGCTTCAAGTAAGTCACTTCTTTCCCACATGCCAAAACCATGCGCTTCACCTGATGAAATTTACCTTCTTCAATGGTAATTTTCACTTGGGAAGATTCATCTGTACTGCTGATAATTTCTAAAGAAGCTGGTAGGCATTTATATCCGTCCTCCAAAATAATCCCTGCTTCAAAAGCAGCAATATCCTTTTCATCCATGACACCTTTAACCTCAGCGTAATACGTTTTCTTCACATGTTTTTTAGGTGATAAAAGAAAATGAGCTAATTCCCCATCATTGGTAATTAATAACAGTCCTTCTGTATCTTTATCCAGCCTTCCTACCGGAAAAGGCTCAAATCGTCGGGATTCATCATCTAATAAATCAATAACCGTTTTTTGTACATTGTCTTCCGTTGCACTCAAGTAACCTGCTGGTTTATGCAACATTAAGTAAATGTACTTTTGATAATGTACAGTTTCCCCATCAACTGATACAACATCTTTTTTCACGTCCAGGATAAAGTCTCCTTTGGTGGCAACCGTTCCATTAATCTGAACAACTTTCTTTTTCAGTAATTGTTTAACATCTTTACGACTTCCAAAACCTGTATGAGACAAAAATTTATCTAACCGCATCAAATATTCACCTCATTAACTAATTCGCAATTTTTCTCTTAAAGACCCAACGCGTGAGCCAAGAACAGCGTCGGCTACTCGCAGTTTTAGCAATAAGTACACATAAATCGCACCACCGATACCCGCAATGATCAATACCATGAGCAATGCGATCAGTTTGCGTTCTGGGACCATAAACAAACCCATAATACGACTTACAAAGTGAGCAATCAAGAACATATAACCGGTAGACAAACTAATCAGACCGATGATTTTACCGGTCCCTTTAACATTAAACGGCACCAATTTGTATATCTTCACGAGTGATAATGCGGACGTTACAATAAATCCTAACGCTGTCGCATACAAAGCTCCCGCTGTTCCAAATAATGCTATAAATGGATATTGAACCAGTAATTTAATTAACATCCCTATTACCAAGTAAATGATTGCTTCCTTGTGCTTGCCGAAAGATTGCAGTATCGAAGATACAATCGTAAAAGCACCAAGAATAATACTCATCAAAGAGGAAATAGCTAACAAGCGAATCCCTACTGGTGTCAATTCTGTAATTGGATAAAATAAATTATATATTGGTGCAGCCACTACCATCATTCCAAAGGCAGCGGGGAACATGGCAAAAGCAAACAATTCAAAAATCTGTCTAATTTGATTCCCGAGTTGTTGAATATTTCCCTTGATGTAATTTTCAACCAAAAGTGGGATTGAAGTTGCAGCCATTCCCACCGCTAAGGAAATGATAATCATAATCAACTTATCCGCATTAAAACTAAACAAGCCATAAAGAGTACTGATCATTTCTGAATCAAATTCTGTCGTCATCTCCATAATAGGTTTAAACGTAAACTGATCGACTAACTTGGCAAAGGTGATTCCTGAACCAATAATGATAAAGGGAATGGATTCTTTCACCATTTCTTTAATTGCACTGGCGACGTTTAACTGTGATCCGTTTTCACTACTGGCCTCAATCGCCTCCCCATAAACGCGCATATGTTTCTGGTAATACCACATTAACATCACTAATGAAGCAACCGCCCCAACAAATGCCGCAAAGGTAGAATGGGCTACAGCTGTTGAGAAATCGCCATTGAATACATTCATAACGATAAAAGTCGCTAAAAGAATGTAAATCACCCGAATCACTTGTTCAATCACCTGGGTGATTGCGGAGGGAACCATATTTTGATAGCCCTGGAAGTAGCCTCGAATCAAACTCATGATGGGTACAATCAGCAATGCGGGTGCCAAAGATCGAATTACTAAGGTATTCGCTTCTACCGATACGCCAGGACTATTTGCGCCAATCATCGGTGCTAAGACATACATCAAAATAGCACTAACAAGTCCGGTTGCAATCATAAACAAGGAACTCTTTTTAAATAGTTCCTGTCCTTGACTGTATTGACCTTTGGCATTATACTGGGCGATTTGTTTCGACATCGCCGAGGGGAAACCCGCAATCCCGATTGAAAGAAATAACTGGTAGGGTGTATAGCCGACCGCAAACAAAGCATTTCCCATTTCAGCACTTGCTCCCATCATGGCATTCCAGGGAATAATATACAAAGCGCCTAACAACCGTGAAAAAATACTACCAAACGTCATCCAGAAAGTTCCCTGGACCATCTTATCTTCGCCCGTTGCTACCGGTTGGGCAACTTCTGCTGGCATAGGCGCTACTTCTTCCTTTTCAAAATCCTGGATTTTGTCGAGTATTTCTTTCTCTACTCTTTTTCTTTCTTTTCTACTGTTATAATTTGGCATTATTCAACCCTCAATTTTTTTACTTTTTTTACACTTTAATCATTTTACCAAACTGTAGCCTGTTTTCAAATTGCAAATCCAGACTCTTATCTATTTTATAATTTTTAGCAATGTTTTTTGGCGTACATTTGTTTAAGGAGTGTATTAAATACGTGTAAAGTGGTATAATTAGGTTAGTTAAAAGAACAAATATCCCATTGGCAATCGCCCTTTTATAAGAGTACATACAGGAAAGAGGGATTAAGATGAAAAGGTTCAAGCATGTTTCCATGCGGCGCCTAATGACAACTATCTTCTCATTGCTTACATTCCTATTCTTACTCGGTCCCCCTGCTCAGGCAGCCACCTCACAATTCATCATAAAGGGCAATACATCCGAAAAAGTAATTGCCTTGACATTTGACGATGGTTCGGACGGAACCAACTTCAGCAAAATACTCTCGGTACTTTCCAAACACAATGTTAAAGCTACCTTCTTCTTAACTGGTTCAGGAACCAATAACCATCCCTCTGTTGTAAAAACTGCCGTAAATAATGGCCATGATATTGGGAACCATTCTTTCAACCATCCCGACTTCACCACTCTTTCGACAACCCAAATGCTAAGTCAACTTTCCCAAACAGAAACGATCATCAAAAACACCACCGGTAAAAGCACAAAACCATTCTTCCGTGCTCCTTATGGTGCTACGAATGCGACGGTCTTGAATACAGTTGGAAATGCTGGTTATACCTATACACTCCACTGGACTATTGATAGTTTGGATTGGACAGGTAATAGTGCAGCGACTATTATAAATCTGGTTATGACAAGGGTTCAACCCGGAACCATCGTGTTGATGCATACCGGAGATGGAGCATCAGGCACATCTACTGCTCTTGAAACCATTATTCCTCAACTTAAAAATCAAGGCTATCGTTTTGTGACCATTTCTCAGTTACTCGGACTTCAATCTGTACCACCATCTGGCGGCACAACCTATACCGTAAAAGCTGGGGATACCCTTTATGCGATTGCCCTTCGCTATGGCGTGACGGTTGCCCAATTAACTTCTGCTAATAATATTACGAATGCAAATCTCATAAGTGTCGGTCAAGTATTGCGAATACCTGGAACGGGAACGACTACCCCACCACCGACTGGAACGACCAATTATACAGTCAAGGCGGGTGACACACTTTCTGGGATTGCAGCTCGTTATGGCGTAACGGTTGCACAGCTGGCCTCCGCCAACAATATAACGAATGTTAACCTCATTCGTGTCGGACAAGTGCTGCGTATTCCAGGAACCACAGGTGGACCAGTCACACCACCGCCTGCGACTGGAACGACCAATTATACGGTTAAATCCGGAGATACTCTTTCCGGAATTGCAGTTCGTTATGGAGTGACGGTTGCGCAAATTGCTTCTGCCAATAACATTACAAACACGAACCTGATTCGGGTAGGACAAGTGCTGAAAATACCTGGCACCACTCCTCCACCCGCCACAACAGTTCGTTATACGGTCAAATCTGGGGATACCTTATATGCCATCGCAATCCGTTACAACACAACAGTCCAACGTCTCGTTACTGCTAACAACCTTTCAAATGCAAACTTGCTGAGCATCGGCCAAGTGTTGATCATTAAATAAAAATAGAGGCAGACCGATTGGTCTGCCTCTATTTTTATTGATTTAAAGAGAATCAATTACTTCTTTAAGGGATTTTAATGCGTCTGCTGGTAGTTGATCGTTCACATTATCCTGATTATATTTCTCCAGGAAATCAACCCGCATTTGCATTCTTTCTTTTACTAGTGCTAGATACTCATCCGTAACTTCGGGATTAAAACCTGGAACATCCAAGTAACTCAGTCCAGAAACGGAACCAAATGGCTTAAATTCACCTGTTTTATCCACTACACTCTCAATGACACCAATCGTCACTTCTTTTGGTATTTTCTTACCCATAAAGAAACCGGTATTGATAATATAACAACTCATATCTTCACGTTGAAGCAGTTCTTTGAAGTCATTGAAATCTTCGCTTAATGGGTAAACACGGAAAGGATTGGCATACGGCTCAATAACAAGCTTGTCAGTGGACTCACCTTTTTTGATATTCTCAGCAGTGGACCGCTTCGTTGCTAATGTAGCTCCAAACGCAGATCCCAAAACTGGGTCAGCAATTTTAACTAAAGGCGGTAAAGCATCGTCTTTCATAATCCAGTATACAGCATTGATAGGCTCAGAGAATTTATCAACGCGATTAGGTGTCGAATAACGGGACTTGACTGTCCGTCCATTCCCATTACGGATATCTTCAGTGACAAGTACTTTTTTTCCATCTGTATCAAGAGAGACGCCCACATTCTGTACAGTCACAAAATAATCTTGCTCAGGATGGTCAGCAGGATAATCCTGTGTCTTATCAAAGTAGGCAGGTTCTAATGCAATAGAAGAGCCATCTTGCAGATTAATAATAAAAGCATCATCATGTAAAACCTTGACATCATATTTATTTTCATGTTTTGCGTGCGTCAATGTCGATTTCCCGGATCCTGAAAGACCAAAGAAAGACGCTACGTATGAACTGCCATCATCCAGATAAAATGCTTTTTGACCTCCATGACAAGCGACATATTCATTGCGGTGCGCAGTACCCCAGGCCAATGTCAATGTCCCTTTTTTAAATTCCCCGAAATATTGCATTCCTAAAATACATGCCACATTTTTATCCGGTTCAAAATATGCCAATCCAACAGGATAATCTGGATGACTCCAATCCGGATCAGTGTAAATAAAAATATCGCCTTCTTCATATTTTTTTGAATCTTTATACACTTCATCGTATTCATCATTCGCGGGCTGGAAATTCAACAACCATGAATAAAGGTTGTTTTCTTGTCCCTCTGGAAAGGCAATATGGGCTTTAATCATAAAGTCCTTATCCAACCCCACGTATCCAGTTGTTTTATAATAAAGGCTGTCTCGATTTGCATAGATTACATCGCGAACAATACCCTCTATTTTTTCGTCAACTTCTTTGTTATCACCGCGTATCACTTTTGCCCGGGCAGTACGGCCAACTATTTTGCCACCATTTTCTACCAGAATCTTTGCATCATCTGGTAAACCTAATTCAGAGGTGTGCTTAACCGGAAGATCGGTTACGATTGTGCTGCCGGATTCTTTTGCAAGTTGATATGCTTCTGCGATGTCAGTGACTTCAACCATATTATTACCGTAAAACGCTGTTTCCACAGTCGTACGAAAACGGGATAATAGCGGATTGTGCTTCTTTAAATCTGATTTTTCGTATCTGCCTACAGTTGCCATGTACTACCACTCCTTTAATATTGATAACTCTATTATAAACTTCTTTTCACAAAATGTAACCCTTTTCATTTTTTGGCATAAAAAAGGAATCAACAATTAGTCATGTTGATTCCTTTTTATATTATTTTTTGAATGCATCTCGCATTTTATCGAAGAAACCGCCTGTTTCATCAGAAACTGAATCTCCTGATGCTTCAGCGAATGCACGTAATGCATCTTTCTGTTCGTCGTTCAAACTTTTTGGTGTTACTAACGTTACTTTAACGTGCTGATCACCATTGGTTGTACCTCTCAAGCGAGGGGCACCTTTACCTTTTAGACGGAATGTTGTTCCGGTTTGGGTACCCGCTGGAATTTTCAGTTTTACGTTACCGTGAACAGTAGGTACTTCGACCTCTGTGCCTAATGCAGCTTGGACAAACGAAATCGGTAATACGTAGAAAATTTCTGCCCCATCACGATCAAATATGTCACTTTCTTCAACAGAAAAGACAACATACAAATCGCCATAAGGTCCACCATTCTTACCTACTTCACCTTGTCCGGCTAAACGCAATTGCTGACCATCCTCTACACCAGCTGGAATTGTTACATTAACAGAGTGTGTGTTTTCTACATGACCAGAACCGTGACAATCGCCACACTTGTTAATGATTTCTTTACCCGTGCCGTTACAGACATCACAGGTTGCTTGGGTCATAACGCGACCGAAAGGCGTATTACGTTCAACTTGGACGGCACCAGCACCATGACATTTTGAACATGTTCTTGGTTCAGTACCAGGTTTCGCCCCAGAACCATGACACGTTTCACATTCTTCCTCACGTGAGTAACGAATCGTTTCCTTTTTACCGAAAATAGCTTCTTCAAACTTCAAATGGACACGGTATTGTAAATCCGCACCTTGACGTGGAGCATTCGCATTACGCGATCTGCCACCGCCCCCAAAGAAGGTATCAAAAATATCATCAAATCCACCCGTAAATCCACCGAAGCCACCGCCACCAAAGCCGCCGCCTGCTCCGAAGTTTGGATCAGTACTTGCATGACCATATTGGTCATAAGCTGCACGTTTTTGGGAGTCACTCAATACTTCATAAGCTTCCGCAACTTCTTTGAATTTTACATCGGCATCATCCGCTTTATTAATATCGGGATGGTATGTTTTTGAAAGTTTTCGGTAAGCTTTTTTTATTTCATCATCTGAAGCGTCTTTGGAAACACCCAATACTTCATAATAGTCTCTTTTCGCCATTTAATTTCCTCCATTTGATCACTATGACACGGATGTTTTCCGCTCATGATGTCGAAAGGGATATTATTTATCCATCCGCATGCGATAGTTGCTCTAGAGTTTCGGCAACCGTTCAGGAAAACACGTACAGTCTGTTAACAGAGCCCTGTACGTGTTTAATCCTTATTAGTTGATTAGTCTACTTCTTCGAAGTCAGCGTCAACGACACCGTCATCAGAACCACCGTCAGATGATTGACCGTCTTGAGCTTGTTGTTGTGCAGCTGCTTGTTCATAAAGTTTTACAGTCAAGTTTTGAACAAGTTCATTCAAAGCATCACGTTTTGTCTTCATTGCTTCTAAATCGTTAGCTTCAACAGCAGCCTTCAATTCATCGCGTGCTTCTTCAGCTTTTTTCACTTCTTCAGCGTCAACTTTTCCTTCCAAGTCTTTCAATGTTTTGTCAGTTTGGAAAATTAGTTGGTCAACTTCATTGCGAAGTTCAACTTCTTCTTTACGTGCTTTATCCGCTTCAGCATTTGCTTCCGCATCTTTAACCATTTTTTCAATTTCTTCATCTGTTAAACCGGAAGATGATTTAATAGTGATTTGTTGTTCTTTTTGAGTTCCCAAATCTTTAGCACTTACGTTTACAATACCGTTCTTATCAATATCAAATGTTACTTCGATTTGAGGAACGCCCCGTGGTGCTGCAGGGATATCTGTCAATTGGAAACGACCCAATGTTTTATTGTCGGCAGCCATTGGACGCTCACCTTGTAATACATGTACATCTACGGCTGGTTGGTTATCAGCTGCTGTAGAGAATACTTGTGATTTACTTGTAGGAATTGTTGTATTACGGTCGATTAATTTAGTAAATACGCCACCCATTGTTTCGATACCAAGAGAAAGTGGTGTAACGTCAAGAAGGACAATATCTTTAACATCTCCAGAGATAACGCCACCTTGGATAGCAGCACCCATTGCTACTACTTCATCTGGGTTTACTGATTTGTTAGGTTCTTTACCTGATTCACGACGAACTGCTTCGATAACCGCTGGAATACGTGTGGAACCACCAACCAAGATAACTTGGTCAATTTCAGATTGTTTGATGCCAGCATCTTCGATTGCACGACGTACAGGAATTTTAGTCCGTTCTACAAGATCAAGTGTTAGTTCATCAAATTTTGCACGCGTTAATGTCATTTCCAAATGCAATGGACCAGCTGCTCCAGCAGTAATAAATGGCAAGCTGATTTGTGTTGAAGTTACACCTGACAAGTCTTTCTTAGCTTTTTCAGCTGCATCTTTCAAACGTTGTTTAGCCATTTTGTCGTTGGAAAGGTCAATGCCATTTTCCTTTTTGAACTCTGCTACCATGTAGTCGATGATTTTGTTATCGAAATCATCCCCACCAAGTTCGTTATCACCAGCAGTACTTAGTACATCAAATACGCCGTCTCCTAATTCTAGAACAGAAACGTCGAATGTACCACCACCAAGGTCAAATACCAAGATTTTTTCGTCTGTATCAGTTTTATCCAATCCGTATGCCAAAGCTGCAGCAGTCGGCTCGTTAACGATACGTTCCACTTCCAAACCAGCAATTTTACCAGCATCTTTAGTTGCTTGACGCTGTGCATCGTTGAAGTACGCTGGTACAGTAATAACTGCTTTATCTACTGTGTCTCCTAGATAAGCTTCTGCATAGCTTTTCAAATATTGTAGGATCATTGCAGAAATTTCTTGTGGTGTATAGGATTTTCCTTCTGCTTCAACTTTGAAGCCTGGTTGACCCATGTGACGTTTAATAGATGCAATTGTGTGTGGGTTTGTAATCGCTTGACGCTTAGCAACTTCCCCTACTTGAATTTCACCATTTTTGAAAGAAACAACTGAAGGTGTTGTACGGTTTCCTTCTGGGTTAGGAATAATTTTTGCTTCTCCACCCTCTAAAACAGCAACTGCTGAGTTTGTAGTTCCTAAGTCGATACCAATAATTTTACTCATAATCAAATTTCCCCTCTGTGTGTCATTTTTAGAATAAATCGATTAACTAAATTTATTGTGCCACGATAACCATGGCCGGTCTTAATACACGTTCATCTAACTTGTAACCTTTTTGAACAACATTGATGACTGTATCAGCTTCTTGCCCTTCTTCTGCTTCTTGAACTTGGATGGACATATGATAATTCGGATCGAATGGTTCGTTAATTGGGTTGATCGCTTCGATTTTTTCATTTTTCAAAGCTTCTAACATAAGATTATAAACCATCTCTACACCTTTTTTAAAGTTAACTGCTTTTTCATCTTCCACTTCAATTTCCAAAGCGCGTTCGATGTTATCAATAACGGGCAGTAATTCAGTAGCCAGGTTTTGTGAACGGTATTTAGCAGCGTCTTGTCTTTCTTTGGCGTTACGTTTTTGGATATTAGCCAACTCTGCTTGAACGCGTAAATAGCGATCTTGTAACTCCTCTACTTGTTGTTGCAACTGTTCAACTTCTGTCGCTTCAACCATTTCTGTGTTTTCATTTTGCACATTGTTTTCTTCTGTCACGTCAATTCCCCTTTACTCATCTTGATAAAAATCATGCATGCTATCGGATAATTCGTCTCTCGTGATACGCATAATATTAATGATTTGATCGTATGGCATATTGGTTGGACCCAACAAAGCAATGAGACCCTTCGAATTTTGCCCGACATCATATGTTGCGGTAATGAGACTAAAATTGGATAACAAGTCATTTTTCATTTCTGGTCCAATTTGAATATTGAGATCTTCCTGTCCTTTTGTAAGCAAACCTAAAAGGTCCTTAGATTCATGGATTAAGCTGATAATAGCCTTCATTTGTTCTCTTTCATGAATACGTTCAAGATTAAAATGATTCAGCAAATTCATTTCCCCGCCTACATAAATACGGTCACTACTCATTTTTGAAATAACCTCGTGAAAGATAGCCTGTAAATTAATTTCTTTCCCGATATATTTTCTGATCATGTCGGGTATTTCCATCTGTAATTTTCGATGGACATCAATTAATCTCAAACCCACGAGTTCTTCATTGAAAATATTAACCATCGTTTGAATTTTGGCTGCATCGACATCCTTTGATACAGTAAAGATTTTGTTCTCGACGTATCCCTTATCAGTCACCAATATTGCCATATAATGCCCACTGGTAATAGGGACGAGTTGGAAATTCGATAAGCGACTATCCATTTTTTCAGGTCCGATACTCAAAGCTGTATAGTTAGTCATAAATGATAACATTTCAGCTGACGTTTCCAGAATTTCTTCTGCCTCTTTATAAGGAGCCCGGATAGATTCTTGAACTTTTCTACGCAAGCCATCTTGTTTTTGTTTCTGGTTACTCTTCAAAAGAAGGTCAACATAATGTCGATAACCGAGATTTGAAGGAATTCTTCCTGAAGACGAATGCATTTTTTCTAAAAAACCTAATTCCTCAATATGCATCATTTCGTTACGAATCGTTGCTGGAGAAACGGATAAATTAGTTTCTTTCAGTAAGGTCTTTGACCCCATTGGCTCACCATGCTGAATATAGTGCTTGATGATTGAATTCAAGATCAAGAGTTGTCTTTCTGTTAACATCTTTTCACCTCGCTTTAGCACTTGGCATTCATGAGTGCTAACCCATGAAATAACTTATCACGATGGTATATTTTTGTCAACAGGATTACCTTGATTTTTTAATTAAAAAGAAATTCCTGGAACACTTCGTTGCCTAGAAACTTGCCTTTTCTGGTTAATCTCAAATGGTCATCTTCAATTTTCAAGAGTTCTTTGGTCATTAAACCATTAATTTCATTTGCATAAAAGTTTTCGATTGGTTCACCAAATTTTTGCTGGAATCCAGAACGACTGACCCCATTCATAGTACGCAATCCCAGCATCAATTCTTCTTCTATTACATTGGCTCTCGTCAATTCTTTTTGGTAGAGAATTGGCGATTCGCCAGCGCGTAACGGCTCCAAATAATGTTGGATCGGACCATTATTATTGTAACGTATGCCATCAATGTAACCATGGGCCCCCGCCCCGAACCCAAAATAGTTTTCGTTCCGCCAGTAAGCAAGATTATGTTGCGATTGGAAACCCGGTTTGGCATAATTGGAAATTTCATAATGCTCTCTACAGAACTTGGCCATCGTGTCCATGGCTAATGCATACATATCCGCTTCTTCATCTTCTGAAGGCAAAGGAAGCTTTCCTTGTCTCATCAAATTAAAGAAAATCGTTTTATTCTCCAGAATAAGTGAATAAATCGAGTAATGCGGTAAATCCAGCTCCATAGCTTTTTCCAAAGTATTAGCAAAATCAGAAAGGGTCTGGGTAGGCAAGCGAAAGATTAAATCAATACTCATGTTGTCAAAACCGGCTTTTTGCGCTAGTTTTACACATTCATATACCTGATCTGAAGTATGTATCCGCCCAATCTTCTTTAAGATCGCATCATTAAAGGATTGGACACCCATGCTTATCCGATTAACCCCGTACTCTTTCATAACTTTAAATTTATCCATAGTAATGCTTTCGGGATTTGCTTCAACTGTAAATTCTGCTTCTTTAGACATTGGAAAATACGTTTGAACACCAACCAGTAATTTTTCCATTTGTGGAGCTGTTAACGTCGTTGGTGTCCCTCCACCGATATAAAATGTTTCTACTTTTTCATCAGGATGCCGTTCCTTCATGATGGCCATTTCTCTCACGACCAAATCAACATACTCGTCAACCGGCTGCCCTTCCAAAAAAACTTTGTTGAAATCGCAATAAAAACAAATATGATCACAAAAAGGAATATGTAAATAAGCTGCTGTCATAACTCTCTCCCCATGTCCTTTGGTTCCAGGGCTTCAGGGTTTTTCTTAAAATAGTTTTCTGTATCAACTTGGTCTTGTTTTAATTGCTCGATTAAAGCTTCCATTCCAGAGTATTTTACTTCATCCCGCAGAAAATGATGCCATCGAACGATGACTTCTTCACCATAAATCATTTTATTGAAATCTAAAATATTTACTTCAATGGTTTTTTCTCTATTCTCTTCAAACGTGATGTTATAACCGATTGAAGCCATCCCTTTGTACCATTTACCTTGGACTTGGATACTGACAACATAAACACCAACTTTCGGTAACCTTACATTTTTAGCTACTTTAATGTTGGCAGTTGGAAAGCCCATTTCGCGTCCCCTGGCATCCCCATGCATCACATGGCCACTGAACTGATAGGTATACCCCAACATGCTGTTCGCTTTTTGTAAATCCCCTGTGTCCAGTGCCTCCCGAATACGCGTCGAACTTATTTTTTCCTTATCTTCTGCCACTTGAGCTGGAATTTCCAAAATATCAAATCGCTTTTTCGCATATATTGGCAAATGCGCCATATCCGCAATAGTCTTTGGTCCATAGGTATAATCAAAGCCTGCCACAACAGCACAAGCGTTTAATCCTGCAATATATTGGTCAACGAATTCCTGTGGCTTCAATGTTCCAAAATCATAAGTAAATTCGATTACATAGAAGTAATCGACACCCAGTTGTTCCATTAATTCAATTTTCCGATTCATTACAGATAAGTAACGCATTGTTTCAACATTCAATTTCTTAAAAACAATACTTGGATGATGATTAAAAGACATAACAGCTAATTTAGCATTGCGTTTTTCTGCTTCTTTTTTTGCTTCCAAAATTACCCTTTGATGGCCTTTATGGACACCATCAAAAAAACCGAGCGCTAATACAACCGGTTCATTTGGAATTATTTCTTTTTGATATGGATGGTGTATATTTATAATCTCCATTTATCCTTCAACACTCTTTCATTGACCATTAGACGAAAGAAACATCTTTCTTGGCTTTTTCATAGTTGGTTTGTTGGGATGATTCTCATATAAGGCTACCAGATTACCTTCAAAATAGACAGCAATTAAAGGCTCATCTTCCAGTCCGCCAAAAGTCTGAGATGGCAAAACTGCCCCATTTTTTATTTTATCCCAGGTTTCTGTTTCTGCATCAAATCTAGGAAAATCAGCAAATACTGATTCAATGGGGAGGAAAATTGAAGCGATGGCCCCTGCTTCCATTAAGGCCCTTACTTCATCCAAGGTTACACAGTCAGCTTTCTCAAATGGGCCGCTTGCGGTTCGTGTTAGACGTGACATGTGTGCTGGATAACCCAGAGCTTCCCCCAAATCGACTGCTAACGTCCGGATATATGTTCCTTTCCCACAGCTTACTGAAAAATCCCAAGAAACTGTTTTTTCAGTTTCATTATAACGAAGCTCACTTGTACGAATAAAAGAGTAAATTTCTGCTTTCCGTTCGGGACGTTCTACAGATTCTCCTTTTCTTGCATACTCGTAGAGCCTTCTACCATTAACCTTTACCGCAGAATACATGGGTGGAATCTGGGTAATCGTTCCCACAAATTTTGTCATAAGGTCATCAACGGTTTCTAAATCAGGCATTTCTATGATGGCAACCCGTTCCACAACGGGCCCATGGGCATCTTCCGTTTCTGTGGAATAGCCAATGGTTATTTCTCCTTCATATGCCTTACCCATATCTGTCATAAACTCGGCAGCTTTGGTTGCTGAGCCAACACAAATGGGCAAGACACCGTCTACCTCAGGATCCAATGTTCCAGTGTGGCCTATTTTTCTAGTTTTTAATATTTTTCTTAAGTGAAAGATGCAATCATGACTAGTCATGCCGCGCTCTTTCCACAATGGCAAGATACCATTCATCGCTTCTTCCCCCTTTTTCAACTTGCTTATTATATCATAGAAGGCGTAAATAAGGCTGCTTCTGATTTGAAAAGCAGCCTTACTCCTATTAAATTAACCGATACGTTATCCAAGCCCACATCCCTAAACTTGCAGCATATACAAGATAAAAATAGCGATGTTTCGTTTTATGCCGGAACAGATTCATCCCTAACAGTCCACCAACCGGTCCGCCAAAAAATCCCAAAGATAGAAGTAGCTTCTCAGGTATACGTTGTTTTCTTTTACGTGATTGCTGTTTATCAAAACGCATTAAGGCAAACAATAAAATATTAATCACAAAAAGCCAAACAAAAAGCATTTTTAGTAACAATTCGCTATTCATCATGCTATGCGTTAGTTAATCCGCTTTGACGAACAATTTCAATGATTACGGCTGTTGCTTTTTCCATTGCTTCAATTGAAACATATTCATAGCGACCATGGAAATTTTCTCCGCCGGCAAAGATATTTGGTGTCGGCAAGCCCATGTAAGTAAGCTTGGAACCGTCTGTTCCACCACGAATCGGTTCAATAGTAGGTTCAATTCCCAATTCACGCATTGCTTTTTCAGCTAATTCAACCGAACGCATATCATCTTTCAAGATTTCGCCCATATTATAATATTGATCGTTCATCCCAACTTTAATACGTGGTTCTGTGAATTTTGCATTCATCTTATCTGCGATTGCCAACATATTTTCTTTTTTGGCTTCGAACAATTCACGATCATGATCACGGATTATATAAACCATCTTGCTATCTTCCACTGTTCCTTCAATACCCAACAAGTGGTAGAATCCTTCTCTATGTTCGGTTCTTTCCGGAACTTCATCAGCTGGTAAATAACTATCATATTCAAGGGCTAATTTGATTGCATTAACCATGGTATCTTTCGCTGTTCCGGGGTGAACATTTTTACCTTGGATTGTAATGACTGCTTGAGCGGCATTAAAGCTTTCAAACTGTAATTCACCGACTGGACCACCATCCATCGTATAGGCGAAATCTGCCGCAAAGTCCTCCACATCGAACAAATCAGCACCTTTTCCAATTTCTTCATCCGGACCAAAAGCAACTTTGATATCACCATGGCGAATGGCATTATCTTGTTTGATTGTTTCCATCGCTGACATAATTTCGGCAATACCAGATTTATCGTCTGCTCCCAGTAATGTATGACCATCTGTAGTTATTAAAGTTTGGCCAACATAATTTTTTAGGTTAGGAAAATCTTCCGGTGAAAGAACGATGTTTTTCGCTTCATCCAAAACAATTGCCTGACCATCATAATTTTCATGAATTTGTGGGTTAACGTTCCTTGATTCAAAGTCTGCTGTATCCATATGGGCAATAAAACCAATGGTCGGCAAACCTTCCGTATTCGCAGGTAAGGTTGCGGTCACAAAACCATTAGCAGGGTTGAATTTAATTTCAGAAAGTCCGATTTCTTCTAAATGAGGCATAATAATCTCTTTGGCAAAATTCACTTGAGAGGATGTTGAAGGTACTGTTTCGCTGTTCTCATCAGAACGCGTATCATATTTTACGTAGGTTAAAAAACGGGATAATAATTTTTCATTCATTGGTAGGACTTCCTTTCAAAATTAAAATTCATGATCGAAAATAAATGGATTTGTATCAATCCCGGACTGGATAATTTCCAAATTCCATTGCTCTGTTTGTTTCCAATCAGTCAGCATATCTGCTAATTTAGGTATACAGATTTTTTCAATAATATGGCCGGGATCAACAACCATCATGCCATCAGCCTGCATATCATGTGCAGTGTGGTAATAAACATCTCCAGTTATATAGACATCCGCCTTTTTATTAAGGGCATGGTGATAATATTTTCCGGCATCCCCACCACAAAGCGCTACACGCTTAATAGAGGTAATTTTTCTGGATGGCGGTACAACAACACGGAGTCCCTTCACTTTAAATGACTCCTTAACATAAGGAATAAATTCTTCCAAAGTCATTTCTTGTGACAGATTACCTACACGACCCAAACCATATTTTTCGCTTTGCAATTGATCGATTGAGTACATTTCATAAACCGGTTCTTCATAAGGATGTGACTCAAGCAAAGCTTCCATAACGGTACTCACATCATCTTCTTCCAGTATAACTTCGATACGTTCTTCATTAACCAGCTCTGATTTGCCTATCTCCCCTATTGTAGGATTCGCTTGGCCTACCGGCGTGAAACGGCCTACTCCTTTTACGGAATAGGAACAGTCTTTATAATCACTTGTAATTCGACCCGCTCCTGCAGCTGTGATGGCCTTACGGACGGCATCAGCTTGTTCTTCCGGCACATAGACGTTTAATCTTTTAAGCTGCTTGGTGTGTGAGGGTGCCATAATTTCTACATCACTTAAATCCAGGGCAGCTGCCAGCCAATCGTTCATGCCACCATTGGCATTATCAAGATTAGTATGGGCAGCATACACTGTAATGTCATGTTTAATCAAGTCCGCATACATACGCGTTTGTGGATCCGTTAAATCAATACGTGCTAAAGGTTTATAGATAGGTGGATGATGGGCTAAGATAAAATCAACGTTATTTTCAATCGCTTCTTGGACTACTTCTGGCCTCACATCTAAAGTCACCATCACTTTAGTAACGGGCAGACTCAAATCACCGACATGCAAGCCCACCGGATCACCTTTTTCGGCTAACCAAAGGGGTATTTTCTTTTCGAAATACTCTACAAAGTCATAACCAGAAATTTTTTTCATTGTATTTCCTCCTTTATGATTTGCATCATCCGTAAAACTTCTGCTTTTTTTTCTGTTATGTCGCGCTGTGATTGCTCGAGACTATCAAGAATATATTCATACTTATGTATTTCAGACTGCCATTTCTTGATGAACGCCTCATTTTTATTTGACCGCAGGAATTTACCAAAAAGATAATCTTCGAAAGTATAATCCGAAACTTGTTTCGCTGGCTCTGCAATAATTATTTCATATATTTTCTCATTTTCTTCAATGATGGTCTCTTCGATAATTTCAAAACCATTTTCTATTAACCAGCGTCTTAACTTCATCTCTGCATTGTTCGGCTGAAGAATCAAACGTTTAACAGTATCCAATTTTTGGTCCTCATAACCAGCATCCAGAATACGAGCGATGAGATCGCCACCCATTCCGCATATAGTAATCGTATCGATTAAATCATTTGATTGAATAACTTCCAGGCCGTTGCCTAAGCGTGCCTCCACGATACCTTCTAAACGAGAAGCTGTAATTTGTTTTTTGGCTGATGTGAATGGGCCGATGACTACTTCTCCGGCAATCCCAAACTCTATAATACCTTGTTGCGCCATATTGCATGGTAAATAAGCGTGATCCGATCCGATATCAGCTAATCGCGCTCCTTTTTGGATATAAGATGCAGCAGTTTCCAATCGTTTTGACAATTGATTTTCATTCATTTCTGCTCCTCCTTTCATATTTCTTTTAACTTATTAATCTTATCAGTTTAAGAGAAAAATGTGAACTACTGACAAGCGTTCTTCTAGCAAGAAAATCCCAAGCTAATCAAATTATTATACTGTCCCCTGAGATATATCTTCCCCACCCTACACAGAAGACAAAAAAGGGCTCTATAATAAATGGTGTTGGTAGGTATTCTTCTCGGAAATCCCGAAGGACGGTGGAGTTGCTTGTGACCGTGTCAAGGATGCAATGCGAAAGTAGGGGGGAGTGGGACAAAAGGCGGTTAGCCCCGAACCACTGGAGCGAATAAGCGCAAGATGGTCGCAGGCCATCTGAGCATTATTCGTGAAGTGGACGTCGGGGCTGCCTTTTGTCGCACGTTTAGAA